>JBKDBG010000014.1:0-26480 GCA_046314755.1 Bacteroidota bacterium
ACGTAAAAGTACCTCATGCACATTCACAAAATGCGTTTTTAAAAGGTGCAGGATTACTCATTCTTGCTGCAGTTGGTGTGGCCATGATAAGCAGAATTGCCAAAGCGTTTCAAGACTACACCATGGATCTTACTATCCAAAAAATTGGAGCAGACATATACACTGATGGATTAAAACACACCTTAAAAGTTCCTTACCAAGAATTTGAAGACCAACGCAGCGGTGAAACATTAAACATTCTGCAAAAAGTAAGAACTGATACAGAAAAGTTCATCAACAACTTTATCAATATCCTATTTACGTCATTAATCGGAATCATATTCGTAATGATTTATGCGATAAAGGTTTACAGCGGTTTAATTGTTGTTTATGTTATTTCATGTATTGCACTTGGTATAGTGATGAACTTCCTATCAAAAAGAATAAAAAAGGTGCAAGTTAAAATTGTACAAGAAACCCGACTTTTAGCAGGAAGCACCACAGAAAGTTTGAGAAATATTGAGTTGGTAAAAAGCTTAGGACTTACCCAGCAAGAAACCCATCGATTGAATATTGCCACAAAAAAAATACTCCAACTTGAATTAAAAAAAGTAAGAGACATACGCAGTATTACTTTTGTACAAGGCACCCTAGTTAATTTTTTAAGACAAAGCATTTTATTCCTACTATCTTATTTGGTTTTTAAAGATCAACTCAGCATCGGACAAATTATCACCTTGCAGTTTTATTCCTTCTTTATCTTTGGTCCATTACAAGAGGTTGGTAATGTGTTAATCAGTTACCGAGAAGCACAAGCCTCATTAGATAATTTCAGCAAAATCATTAAAACACCCATTGAACATACCCCTGCTGAACCCAAAAAGATTAACCAAATAGAAACCCTGGCATTTGAAGGGGTGAATTTCAAACACAAAACAGCCAACTATTTGGCATTATCCAATGTTTCGTTTCAAGCTAAAAAAGGTGAAACCATTGCCTTTGTAGGGCCGAGCGGTAGCGGTAAAAGTACATTGGTAAAGTTGTTAGTTGGTTTGTATTCTCCTTTAGAAGGAAAAATATTATTTAACGGAATCAATACCTATGATATTGATAAAACAGAACTACAACAACAATTGGGTTTTGTTACACAGGACACGCAATTATTTGCAGGCACCATCAAAGAAAATTTGTTGTTTGTAAAGCCAAATGCAACAAACGATGAATTATTTTCAGCCTTAGAACAAGCCTCATGTTCTAATATCATTAGCAGAAGCGAACAAGGAATTGATACGGTGATTGGTGAAGGTGGAATGAAACTTAGCGGAGGGGAAAAGCAACGATTATCCATTGCTAGAGCCATTTTACGCAATCCAAATCTATTGGTGTTTGATGAAGCCACATCTGCATTGGATTCGATAACCGAAGAAGCCATTTCAAACACCATTAAAAATATCAGTAAAACAAGGAGTGTAATTACCGTACTCATTGCACATAGGCTATCAACCATTATGCATGCAGATAAAATTTTTGTGCTTGAAAAAGGTGAGATAATTGAAACGGGCAAACACGAAGAATTACTATTGGAAAAGGGCTTGTATTATGCCATGTGGCGACAACAAATTGGTGAACGCAGAGATTAATCAAACCATTTCAACAAGGAAAAAATTATATTCGTGCCCCAATTTAAATCGCTCAAATTTTGTTTAAATCCTATCAATCTTATTTTAAATCCATTTTACAACTCAGTTATCCTATTATCATCGGGCAAATAGGAATTGTACTGATGGGTGTTGCCGATATTGTAATGATTGGCAAAATAGATGCAACGCATTTAGCTGCTGCAGGACTTGCCAACTCGGTATATTTTCTCATCACCATTTTAGGTATTGGCACACTCACTGCTGTATCTCCATTGGTAGCAAAAGCAAAAGCATCAACCCACAGCAATGAAACCGCATTGTTGTTTAAACAATCGGTATACGCCTCACTATTATTGAGTGCATTTATTTGTACTGTTTTATTCATCCTCACACAAAACCTATATGTGTTCAACCAAAGTGATGATGTAACCGAGTTGGCTCAAAGTTACTTACACATTTTAAACGCGGGCACCCCTTTTATGCTTGTTTTTATGGCCGCTAAACAGTTTAGTGACGGGCTTTCGCTCACGAAACCATCGGCAATAATTACCATTGCAGGTTTATTATTTAATGTGCTATGGAATTGGATACTTATTTACGGTAAATGGGGATTTCCTGCTTTATATTTAGATGGTGCAGGCTATGCCACATCACTTACTCGTTTTTTTATGGCCATCAGCATGGTGCTTTATGTTGCCTACAATCATCATTATAAACCTTGGTTAAAAGTGAAAGAGCGGCAGGGTGAGGGGCGTGTTTTACTTGCAAAAATTTTTAAAATTGGCATTCCATCAGGCATGCAATACTTTTTTGAAGTTGGTGCATTTGCTATGGCTGCAATTATGACGGGTTGGTTTGGAAAAGACCAATTGGCAGCGCATCAAATAGCCATTAACCTTGCATCGGTTACTTATATGGTAGCTACAGGAATCTCGGCCGGAGGAAGCATTGCAGTAGGTGATGCATGGGGAAGAAAAAACAAAAAAGATATTTTGTTCGCAGGTAAAGCAAGCTTATTGATGAGCGTTTTATTTATGGGGATTACCGCATTGGTATTTAGTGTATTTAATCACTTTTTTGTGAGTTTATACATACATGATTCACATGTAGAAACCATGGCTGCGAACTTATTGTTAGTGGCTGCCTTGTTTCAATTAAGTGATGGAATTCAATGCGTAAGCTTGGGAATTTTAAGGGGAATTGCTGATACAAAATTACCAACTGTATTTACCATTATTGCGTATTGGGTAATAGGGATACCAGCAGGTTGGTACATGGCAAAATACATGAACTTAGAGTTGTACGGTATTTGGTTCGGCTTAAGTGTAGGTTTAACATTTTCGGCCATTATGCTCACTCGAAGATTTTTAAAAGAGGCAAAAGCCTTCAATTTTGTGGAAGAAGAAAAGGCACATTATCAAACTGTAATAAAATGAAAACACCCCTTAGTGTGCATTTAGCTCTTTTTGCAGTATCGCTTATTTATGGTGCTACTTTTACTATTGCAAAACAAGTGATGCCTATTTATGTAAAGCCATTTGCATTTATACTTCTTAGGGTAATTGTTGCTGCCTGTTGCATCTTTATTTTTCACAGCATTTTTGTTAAAAAGAAAATTACCGATAAAAAAGATTTTCTTCAACTTGGTATTAGTGCTTTGTTTGGGGTGGCGTTTAATATGTTGCTTTTTTTTAAAGGATTATCGATTACAACACCTATTAATGGTGCTGTGCTCATGATGTTCACGCCTATTTTCGTAGTGATATTTGCAGCAATTTACTTGAAAGAAAAAATTACCGTTTCCAAAATCACGGGAGTGTTTCTTGCTGCCTTAGGCGCCATATTATTAATGGGAGGAACTGAGTTTAACTTTTCATCAGACACCGTGTGGGGTGATGTTATGGTAACTGCCAATGCTATTATTTATGCCTTTTATTTGGTTTATGCCAAGTCGCTCATGCAAAAGTACCATCCGTTAACTGTTACCATGTGGAGTTTTGTATTTGGCTTTTTTGTGGTTTTGCCTTTTGGCGGACCGGAATTCATGGAAATCAATTTCTCTTCCTTTACTCCTGCCATTTGGATGGGCGTAGCTTTTGTAACGATTGGATCAACTTTCTTAACCTATGTGCTTAACGCATACGCATTGCAAAAAGCCAGTTCATCATTAGTTGGAAGTTATATTTATTTACAGCCGGTTTTAGCAACCATTATTGCCATTTTAACAGCCAAGGATAAACTCACTTTAAGCAAAGGATTATGTATGCTGGTAATATTTGGTGGAGTGTACTTGGTGAGTAAACGTAAAAAAGAATTGGCCTAAAGTTGAGTTATATACTGCTTTAAAATTATTTTAAACCAAGCAGTAAATTTCTCCGGATCATTATAAACCTCACTGATTAAATCATCTAACGCTATCCATTTATAAGCATGCACTTCATCGGCATTAATTTCAGGTGTTCCATTAAAAATTCCGGTGTATATAAAATCAAGTTCATGTTCTGTTAAACCGTTTTCAAATTCAGCTTTATAAATAAACTGAAACTTTTCGGTGAGTTGCGTGATAATACCCATCTCCTCTCTTAACCTGCGTTGAGCAGCTTGTATTGTACTTTCGTTTGGCCTGGGATGGCTACAACAGGTATTTGTCCATAAGCCTGCACTATGGTATTTAGTAAGTGCACGTTGTTGTAAAAGTAGTTCTCCTTTGTCATTAAAAAGAAACACACTGAAAGCTCTGTGTAAAACAGCCTTTTCATGTGCTTCTTGCTTTTCCATGATGCCTATTTCATTGTTTTGTTCATCCACTAAAACAACAAATTCCGTATTATCAGTTATTACTTGCGCGTTCATGATATTTGGATTTTACGGAGATCTGACTTTTCTTTTTCATTTACTTGTGGAGATTTCAATAAGTAATTTACAACTCTCTTTTGTAAATCTTTATCGGTTATAGTTTTCACCTCGGTAAGCAGAAACGCTTTATCAAGATGAATATTTTTTCTGTAATCTAAAAATGAAGGTGTATTGGTTTGAATAGTGAATCGTAAATAAATCAGTTCAACATTTGCAGGACTATTTTTAATAGCTGCCTCCAACAGTTCTTTTCCGCTGTTAAAACTATCTAATTTTTTCAGCGGGCTGAAATAAAACTTAGCCATCATCATGGTTACGGCACCTTTATATCCAAGTAATAATTGGTTGTTGGTGTTACTCAATTTTTCAATGCACAACTTTGCCTTTTCTTCGCTATAAACCGCCTCTTCAAATAAATTTCTAATCTCAACAATTTGTTGGGTTGAAGTGATGGATAAAAGAAGAAAAAGAAAAGTAGCCATTACAATAAATTAAAGCTATGACGAAGATAGGAACCAAAAAACAATGCATACTTTTGGTTATCCGGTATACGAACTCTTTCATTCATAATGCGTGTTACAGGCATGTTACTAATCTTTTTAAACAAGTTAAAATAGTACATGTAAGCTACATAAACACCGAATCTTGCATCCTTTGGTAGTTGTTTAATACCTTCATAACCCAATTTAAAATCTTGCAAAATGTCTTCTTCAATTTCCTTTTTGGTTTGATCAGTAAAAGGTTGTTCTAATAATTGAGGGAAGTACAGTCTACCTAATCCTTCAACATCAGCTTTAAAATCACGAAGAAAATTTATCTTTTGAAAGGCTGAACCCAACTTCATTGCATTATTCTTAAGATGATTGTATTTTTGCTCATCGCCTTCAACAAACACTTTTAAACACATTAAACCTACTACTTCTGCAGAACCTAAAATATAATTTTCGTATTGTTCTTGCGTGTAAGTTTGCTCCGTTAAATCCATTTCCATGCTATGCAAAAAAGTATCAATCAACCAATAATCTATTTGGTACTGATTCACTACCTTTTGAAAATTATTGAGTACAGGATTTAAACTAATACCTTGCTCAATGGCCTTGTAAGTATCGGCCTTAAACTCCTTTAATAGCGCTTGTTTATCATACCCATGAAATGAATCAACTATTTCATCGGCAAAGCGGACAAAACCATAAATGGAATAGATAGGGTTATGAAATTTTTTTGCCAAAAACCTCACGCCTAATGAGAATGATGTGCTGTAGGCATTGGTCACCATTCTGCTTGTTTTTTCCGAAACTTCGTCAAATAATGCTTTCATATATAGTTTGTTGCGGGTGAATAATTATGAAACCATTGCTTTACTTTCTTTTAATACCAAATCTGCTACTACCTTTCCACTAATAATACTAGGCGGTAAACCCGGACCCGGTACAGTTAGCTGACCTGTAAAATATAGGTTGCTTAATTTTTTACTTTTCATTCTTGGCTTTAAAATAGCCGTTTGATCAAGTGTGTTTGCCAAGCCGTAGGCATTTCCTTTAAATGCATGGTAATCGCTTACAAAGTCGTTAAACGCATATGATCGTTTATACACAATATGATTTCTGATATCCGTACCTGTGTAGTGTTCCAGGCGTTCCATAATCATGTTGAAGTACTTTTCTTTTATATTTTCATTATCCACTAAACCCGGGGCAACAGGTATAAGTAAAAACAAATTTTCATATCCTTTTGGTGCTACCGATGAATCGGTAACACTTGGAGCTGAAGCATAGAATAAAGGATATTCAGGCCATGCCGGTTTTGTGTAAATTTCTTTGGCATGTTTCATAAAATCGGCATCAAAAAACAGGTTGTGATGACGAAGTTTTGGAATACGTTTATTGATGCCAATATAATACAATAATGATGAAGGTGCCATTTTTCTTTTTTCCCAGTATTGAGAAGTATACTGTCTATCCTTTACATCCAGCAAATGTTGCTCGATGTGATGGTAGTCTCCGGCACCAATAATTACATCGGCTGTGTAAACGCCATTGGCTGTAACTACTGATTTTGCTTTGCCGTTGCTGCTATTGATTTGAATCACCTCTTCGTTCACCTTAATCTCCACCCCTTGTTCCTTTGCAATGGCTACAAAAGCTTCAATAATTTTATTCATGCCACCCATCGGATACCAAGTACCCAAACTCATATCGGCATAATTCATTAAGCTGTATAATGCAGGGGTGTTTTGAGGCAAGGCACCTAAAAATAAAATCGGAAACTCTAACAATTCAATCAAAAAAGGATGAGTTACAAATGAACGAACATGTTTTTTCATGCTGGTTAACACATCCATTTTGAGCAAACCTTTCAGCAACCTGATATCTGCAAACTCGCCCAAACTTAATCCGGGTTTATACACCAAATCATTAATTCCTACATCGTATTTGTAGGCTGCTTCTTTTAAAAACTGACGAAGTTTAAGTGCACTGCCCGGTTCAAATTGTTCAAACAAAGCCTCCAATGCGTTCATGTCGGCAGGAATATCAACACCCTCACCATTTTTCCAAACCACTTGGTAACTTGGATCTAATCTTTTTAATTCATAAAAATCAGATGAACGGTGGCCAAAATCAGCATAAAACTTCTCAAACACTTCGGGCATCCAATACCAACTCGGACCCATATCAAACATAAAACCTTCGGTTTCAAACTTGCGGGCTCTACCTCCGGTTGTATTGTTTTTTTCCAGCAAAGTTACCTTGTAGCCATACTTGGCCAAATAGCTTGCAGCACTTAGGCCGGCTACCCCTGAACCAATAACGATTGCTGTTTGTTTTACCATTTTGTTTAATGTTTGATGTAAATGATTAAACAAAGCTAACTTTAAAAAGTTCTAATCAGTTTATATTTTTTAAAACTCAACAATAAAACCAAATGTTGGCAAAAAGGTATCGTTAAAATTCTCGCGAATAATTGGTATTCCGTTTGATCCGTCTATTCTAAGCGGCTGACCATCGGTAGTTGCCCAACCTGTATTATCAGCATTACGTTGAAAATTATATTGAGGGATAGCAGGACTGCTTACGCGTAAAATGTTCTGAATATCAAGGAAGATGTCCAAGGTGGTTCGTTTAAAATTCCATTTTTTATCAACCCGAACATCTGTTTGATTAAACCCGGCACTTAAGCGCAAAGTGTTTAACAAAGCGAAGTTTGGTGTTCCGGTTCCTGCAAGTAAATAGTTTTGTCGCGAAGTAGCTTCATCAAATGGAGTGTAAGGCGAAGCCCCGGCAAAACGATGTTTAATGCCAATTTCCCAACCTTTTTTAAATTTATACCCTGCAATTGCAGACACTAAATGACGTGTATCCCAAGCAGAGGGAACATATTTTCCGTTGGCACCGGCAAACTCGCTGTAGAAAAAGGTATAAGAAAGGGTGGTATAAAAGTTTCGGGTGAGTTTTTGTTGAAGAAAAAGTTCCATTCCATAGGCTCTTCCTTTTCCAGTGCTTGCAACAGCCTCATTTCCTATGGCTCCAAAATCAGTGCCTTGATTGGCCAATGAAATACCATCGCGAACACTCACCGAATAGTTGAAATACGATTTATAGAAGCCCTCAACCGTTATTCTGGTTGTGTTGGTTGGCAAATATTCAATACCGGCCACCACATGATCAACACCAATGTATTCATTGTTTTTATTCACCAATTGATTTTGGGCATTACGATAACCTAATATGGTATAAATTGGTAATTTATAATATCTGCCAATGCTGGCATTGATGTTTAAATTACTTCTTAATCCGTACGAAGCCGATAAGCGAGGAGACAAGGTTCTCCATAATTCATAACCATTATTGGTAAATGTATTTCCATCCGTACGAATTCCCAATGTTAAGGACAAACGATTGTCGATAAACTTCCCGGTTACATCACCATAAAAACCAAAGCGGAAAAACTCTATCGCTGAATTTAACTGTACACGAAGTCCGGGAATAGAATCACTGCCATTATTTGCCAATATTGGATTGGTAATTTGCGTAAATCCATTGTTATTGAATTTCACATATTGAAAAACGCCACCATAACTGTATTTAAACTTGCCTTTAAATTTATTTATATCAAGCCTAAACTTATTTTCAATTTCTTGTGATTTGATTTTTAATATGCGAGCTGATTCGTCACCCGTTAAACCATCACGAAAGCGGTCTAATCGGTTTTCGAACATGTTACGACTTGCAGAAATATTTACAAACCCATTTTCAATACGATGTTTTAAAATGGCGCCAACGGTATAATTCCATTGGTTGATGATAGGACTGCCTCTTAGCACATATTCATCATCGGGTGTAGCATTTTTTGGCACAGCAAATTTAAATTCATCAATTGCACCAACACCTAATGTGGTCAAGGTAGTTTTATTACTAATTTTGGTGGTTGTTTTGTATTGAAAATCCCAATAATTCGGGCGAATAGGCAAATTAATTGCTTCAAACAAAAATTGTAAATAACTTCTTCTGGCCGATGCTAAAAATGTAGTATTTTTTGTGAGTGGCCCGTCAAAAGTTAATCCGAATTCCGAGGCACTTAACCTAACATTTCCTTGCAATCTTTCGGCATTCCCATCACGTTGTTTAAAACTTAATACCGATGATAATGCATTATCTACGTTGGATTTAAAACTGCTGCTGCTTAAGGTAACATCCTCAATAAAACTTACATTTAAAATCCCCTGCGGACCACCGCTTGCGCCTTGGGTACTAAAATGATTGATAACAGGAATTTCAATGCCGTCAATGTAAAATACATTTTCATTCGGACCACCCCCACGAATCACAATGTCATTTCTAAACGCCCCACTTCCGGTATTTCCCCCAACACCCGGCAAAGCCTGTATTACTCGGCTAATATCAAAGTTGCCTCCGGGATTACTTTTGATTTCTTCTGCAGTTAAACTTTGAACCGATAAAGGCGTTTCTGCTTTTTTTCCGAATGTACGGGTTTGTACAACCACCTCATTTAATGTTTTATTCTCCGGTTCTAATTCGATATTAAATGTTTGAATATTACCTGATGTAACTACCACATTAAACAACACTTTAGGCTGGTATCCTAAATATTGTATTTTAATATTATACGATTTGGGGGGTATGTTCATAATTTTAAACCTACCGTCTAAATCGGTTTGGGCTCCCAAATTAGTACCCTCTAAAGTAACAGTAGCACCCAACAATACTTCTTGCGTGTTTTTATCTTTAATAACACCTGTTATCACTCCGCTATTTTGAGCTGTTAGGTTTGTAAACGTGAAGATAAAAAAACTAAAAATCAGTAAAATTTGTTTCATATGTACAAGATTGAATATAATTACAAAAAATAATACGAAATTGTTTTAATCAATTCTCTAAATAGTCGAATAGATAAAACGAGGGTTGAAATAAAAAACTGAATAAATACCATATTTGTTCAATTACGTACAATACTAAACTATTTTAGTACAATATTGTTTTAAATTACTAATTATTATTTTAAAATGTCTAATACTCAGGTTATAGCAGAATTAATAAATAAGTTTCAAGCCTATGAAACTGAACACAAAAAGGTATCTGTTGATGACTTTGCTGTTTGGTTACTTAAACAAAGCGGAGAAACTAAACTAAGTGCACACCTTGGCATGGGCAGTCAAAACAAGTATGCCAATAAAAAAGTGGATGAGGCAGATAATGCAGTTGGTATTTTACTTGGTTTATTGAATAAATATGCCAAACATTATGCAAAAGTTGCCCTTAGCCAGTTGCCTATAAACAGTATAGAAGAGTTTGGTTACTTGGCACATTTATCTACCCATCAACACATGACCAAAACCGAATTGATTAATGTAAACTTAGACGGCAAAACAACAGGCACCGATATTATCAGAAGATTAATAGAGCTGGGATTGATTAAAGAAATGAATAATCCTGATGATAAAAGAAGTAAGCTGATTAAAATTACCGACAAAGGGAAGAAAGTGATTGGCGAGGCATACCGTAAAATGGGGCAAGTATCGAAAATGGTAGTTGGTAACTTAACACCCAATGAAAAACAAACGCTTATTAAAATAATGAGTAAACTAGAGGATTACCATAAGTTAAATGAACCTGAATTGACTAACTTACTCAAGACATCTCAACACGAATATTAATCATTGATTAATTATTGTTTAAAAAGTGAATATCTAATAATAAGGCTTAAACTATTTGTACATTGCGTTAAATAATCTATTCCATGAATAAACTTTTATTTTCTGCGTGTTGCTTAATAATCTTCTTAAAAAGCAATGCCCAAACCTTACTTAATGAGAATTTTAATTACAGTTCCGGCCAACTTTCAGCTGCATTTTCAGGTGCTAATGTAAGTAATGGCACTTGGATTAATTTTAGCGGCACAGCAAACCCAATTTTATGTGACAGCGGCAGCCTTTCCTATGTCAATTACGTATCATCCGGAATTGGCAATAAAGCAAAGTTAACAGCCGTTTCCACATCAGCTGAAGATATTTATACCGGATTTAGCGCACAAGCCAGTGGAACTATTTTTACTTCATTCATATTGAATGTATCTGATACAAACAGAATATTAGCAAATACAAATGCGAATGGTGATTATTTTTTAGCTCTTCTGCCCTCAACCAGTACAAATTCATTTTTTAACCGACTAAGTATTAAAAAATCTTTAAGCGGAAGCGGTTATGTATTAGGCATTAGAGGTAATTCATCAGCTACCACAATATTTGCCTCCACCGAATTATCAGTAGGAACATCATATCTAATTGTAATGCAATACAAGGTGGTAACTGGCACAAGTAATGATAGTGTAACCCTTTGGATTAACCCAACATTATCTAGCAATACGCCAACACCGGATATTAATGAAAGAGTAAGTGCAGGTACGGACCCTGCTGATTTAGGAAGATTAGCGTTACGACAAGGGGTTAATACTCCAAATTGTTTAGTTGATGGTATTAGAGTTGCACTTAGCTGGGCAGAACTATTAGGCTTAAATACGGTTACTTACAATCCAACCACTGAAATTAATGCAACTCCTAATTTTATTACCACTGCAAATATTACTTGGAAATTGCCAAATGGATATGATGCAACTTCGTCTGAAATTGTGGTATTCGCTAAAGCAGATAATCCAATTGCCATTGGTTCACCAAGTAAATCAGTAATAAACTACAATGCCTCCGCTGTATTAGGAACAGGAAGTACTTTTGAAAATGATGCATTAGCGTTTTGTGTTTACAAAGGCGATTTAAATAATGTTGCAATAAGTAACTTACAAAGCAATAAAAGATATTACTTGGCAGCGTTTGCTGTAACCACAACAGACTCGATTTACTCAACTGCAGATACGGTTAGTTTTATTCAAAACACCGCACCACCTGAAGCAGTTACAGATATTAACACAACCGGCTTAACAGGAACCACAATGCGAATCACTTGGCAAAAAAATGCCAATTATAACAACAGTAAATTTACAACCTTAGTATTTGTTAAAGCTACGAATCCTATCAATATTGGCACACCTACTAAATCCCCCTTAAGGTATCCAAATGCTTCAGGATTTTTTAATATTGGTACGAAATATGAAAATGATAGCTTAGCATCTTGTGTGTTTAGAGGAGATACAAATTTTGTAAATGTAAGTAACCTGAATAACACCATAACTTATCATGTAAGTGTTTTGGTGGTTGAGGATTTTGACTCAGTGTACTCAGCACCTGCATCATCCTCAGGAGGGTCTTTAGCACCTCCTCCACTAGTTGAAATCAATAAAATTAACAGTATTAATCTAAGCACAGGTGCCCCTGATTCAGCAGGAAAATATGTTCGTTTAAGCGGAGTTGTGCATGGCTTTAATCAACGTACCAATGGCTTACAGTTTATGCTTCACGATGGTTCGGGTGGTATCACCGTGTTTAGTAATAACCGAACTTACGGCTATACAGTGAACGAAGGAGATAGTGTTACTGTTCAGGGAATCATTGCTTCGAACAGAGGGTTACTAATTGTAACAACCTTAGACACCATTATTATGCAAGGAAGCGGGAAAGCCTTACAAACTCCAATTGCTTTTTTTCAATTAAATGAATCAACCGAAAATAATTTAGTACAAACAAGTTTATTACAATTTATTACACCGCCTGCGGGTGGCAACTGGCCTGCCAACTCGCAAAATGTACAGGCACTTCGCTACGGCAGCACCGATACCGTAAATATTCGAATTGTAAACACATCAGGTATTGCAGGAAAACCACTACCAAATGCGCCATTATTTAAAGTAACCGGATTGGGTTTTCAAATCAGCTCAAACAACACTGCACCATTCGCATTTGACGGTTATTCCATTATTCCGCGAAATGAAACAGATATTGAAGCGGTTGACCCAATCAATCCTTTTTCACTTGTTGAGCCAAGTAATAACACATTGGTTTTTGTGAATGATACCGCAACAGGAAAAGTAATTTTTAAATGGAATAGTACTACTTCAGCCCAGGGACTTTCTGCTCCGGTTTATAGCTGGCAAATAGATACTGCCGGTGGCGACTTTAGCACTCCGCTTGCCATGCTTATGTCAAACAACGTAGGACAAGACACTATGATTGAAATTACACATGGATTCTTCTTTAGTTTATTACAAGGAAAAGGAATTGCTACCGATAAATTGTTAAACCTAAGTTGGAAAGTTGAAGCCAGTGTTGATGCGTTTACAAAATATTCGACCGAAACCTTCGCACTAGATTTGAAAAATAGTGTAAACTCAGGTTTGATGGATGTAAACAGGATAAGTTTTGGTATGTATCCAAACCCGGCCCATGATTGGATTACATTCACTTGCTCAGAAAAAATGAATACCATTGAGTGTTTTGATTTGAGCGGCAAACAACTAAACCGTATTGAAGTGAATCAATCAACCCAGGCTACATTGGCGGTGCAACACTTAAAACCGGGTATTTACCTCATCAAAGTGAGTACCGATAAAGGTAACAGTTATCAAAAATTAGTAATAGAATAATAGAAAAAACCTTAATCTTGAAAGCCGAAACAAATCTGTTTCGGCTTTTTTTTGTTATAGCACTTATACCATCATTTGTTATGAAAGCCATAGTTATTGGAAGCGGAGTTGCAGGATTAGCCACATCTATTCGATTGGCTAAGTTGGGCATAGAGGTAGAAGTGTTTGAAGCCAACGAATATCCGGGAGGTAAATTAAGTGAAGTAACCATTCAAGGATTTAGGTTTGATGCAGGACCTTCCTTATTTACTTTACCTCATTTAGTGAATGACCTTTATGAGTTGTGCGGAAAAAATCCAAAAACAGATTTTCCTTACATCCAATTGGAAAAATCCTGTAACTATTTTTATGAAGACGGCACACAGTTTACGGCCTATCACGACCGAGCTGCATTTGCAAATGAACTCGAACAAAAGATAAATCTTCAAAATACGGAACCATTATTTAAATACCTAGATAGAGCTGCATTACGATACAACCTTACTACGCCAATATTTATTGAGTACAGTTTGCACCGGTTAAAAAACTACACCAATATTCATACGCTTAAAGGTATTTTAAACACCTGGAAATTGAATTTATTTAGCAGCATGAATAGTGAGAATGAAAACACGTTCAATAACAGCTATCTCACACAGTATTTTAACCGTTTTGCTACTTACAACGGCAGTGATCCTTATCAAGCTCCGGCATTGTTAAATATGATTCCGCATTTAGAGCATAACGTAGGAACATTTTTTCCAAAAAACGGTATGCACCAAATCACACAATCGCTTTATCAATTGGCAATGGAGCAAGGTGTAAAGTTTCATTTCAATCATAAAGTAAACGAAATTCTCATCACCAAAGGAAAAGTATATGGTGTATTGGCAAACCAAAAACTATTTAAGGCAGATTTGGTTATTAGCAATGCAGATGTTCATTCAACCTATCGCAACTTACTAAGCAAACACAAAGCGCCTGAATATATTTTAAAGCAAGAAAAATCATCCTCGGCACTCATTTTTTATTGGGGAATCAATAAATCATTTCCTCAGTTTGATTTGCACAATATTTTATTTAGCGCTGATTATAAAACTGAGTTTGAACATTTGTTTAAGCATAAAACCATTTACCACGACCCAACCATTTATATCAACATCACGTCAAAGTATAAACCGGATGACGCTCCGCAAGGTTGCGAAAACTGGTTTTTAATGATTAATGTGCCTAATAATTCGGGGCAACCTTGGGATGAGTTGATTCAAACTGCACGCAAACATATTTTACAAAAGCTTCAACGAATGTTACAGGTGAATGTAGAATCATTAATTACTTGCGAACATATCCTTGAACCAAGAAGTATTGAAAGCAAAACTTCATCTTATGCAGGTGCTTTGTACGGAAATGCAAGCAATAATCGATATGCCGCATTTTTAAGACATAAAAACTTTAGTTCTGAGTATAAAGGATTGTACTTTTGCGGAGGCAGTGTGCACCCCGGAGGCGGAATTCCGCTTTGTTTAAACAGCGCCAAAATTGTAGCACAATTGATTAAAGAAGATTACACATGCAACTAAAGAAAGAAAACATAGGTATTGTTCTGCTACTTATTTTTTATTCGGTAGGTTTAACCGGTACCTTATTTTGGGATGAATCCGTGCTTAAACTTACTCCTGTAAACTTACTCATCAGCCTTGGAATTGTGTTGTGGTTTCATCAAGAGTATGATGCACGGTTTTTATTGTATGCCATTATTGTTTTTGTAAACGGATTTTTATTGGAGTGGGTGGGTGTAACAACAGGAAAAGTATTCGGTGTTTATTTTTACGGCAACAACTTAGGCTATAAATTATTCGACATTCCTGTGGTGATTGGCATAAACTGGCTCATGCTGAGTTATTCATCCATGAATACAGCTCAATTGCTGGTACAACGTGCCAATTTGTTCAAACACAAAGAATGGTTATTGCCGCTCATTGGTGCAGTATTGATGGTAATTGTTGATGTATGGATAGAGCAATTGTGCAGCCGACTCGATTTTTGGTACTGGAAAGATCAAGTTGTACCTTTACAAAACTATACAGCCTGGTTTTTATTTTCCTTTGCATTCAATTATTTATTCGTGAAAATGGAAGTAAAAACCGGAAACAAAGTTGCAGTGTTATTATACCTGTTACAATTGCTGTTTTTTATCGGGTTGAATTTAGGATTGCATTAATTAAACAAACAATCATTTTAACTGTTAAATGAATATGTGGTTAAACTTTTTAATTACTCTCGGTACATTTTGGTTTATGGAATTTATGGCTTGGTTCACCCATAAATTTGTAATGCATGGCTTATTGTGGTATCTGCATAAAGACCATCATCAGGTTGAACCCGGATTTTTTGAAAAAAATGATTCCTTCTTTCTCATTTTTGCAGTGCCAAGTGCGTATTGCTACATGAGTGGATTAATGGCAGGTGGTGATTTCAGACTTTATATTGGAATTGGCATTTCATTGTATGGTCTTTGTTATTTTTTGGTGCATGATATCATCATTCATCAGCGATTTAAAATTTGGACCCATTGGAACAACCGCTATGTAAGAGCCATAAGACGTGCTCATAAAATGCACCATAAACATTTAGGAAAAGAGCATGGAGAAAATTTCGGGATGCTTATTGTTCCATTGAAATACTGGAAAGACCCTAATACAAGTAAATAACCATGAGTTTATATGCCTGGCTAATGTTGGCCTCATTCAGCGGTCCATTTTTATTAAGCTTTGATAAGCAAGTGGCTTTTTATAAGCAATGGCTTCCTTTGTTTGCGGGCATATTGGTTAATGGCATTCTATTTATTCTATGGGACGGCTGGTTTGCCAGAACAGGCGTTTGGGGCTTTAATCGCGATTATGTAGGATCCATTTTTATCAATGACCTACCGCTTGAAGAGTGGAGTTTCTTTTTTGTGGTGCCTTATGCCAGTGTATTTATTTATGCTTGTTTAAAACATTACATCAAAAAAGAGCCATTTGCCAATAGCAAACACCACATCACCTTAGCATTTGTAGTCCTTACCTTTTTACTGGCATTATTCAATACCGAAAAAACTTATACATTCTACAATTGCCTTATCGCTTCTGTTACATTACTTATTCAATACTTGTTTTTTAAGAGCAAATGGATGGGCTACTTTTGGTTAGCTTACCTCGTTCATCTTATTCCATTTCTGATTGTAAATGGCATCTTAACAGGTTCATTCACCCCACAACCGGTGGTTTGGTATAATGAAGCAAAAATATTAGGTCCAAGAATTTTTACCATTCCTATTGAAGATACCATTTATGCACTTACCTGTTTACTGATTCCAACAGGTATAATGGAATGGTTGATGCAAAAACAACAAGTTAAAACTGCAAATAAATAGGCAGTACCGGTGTGGTTGTTTTAAATTGAATCAACACTACTATCAATACCACAAACGTTACCACATAAGTCCACATAGGTGCGGATTGAAATTTCAGGGCTAGTTTATCTTGAATCGAATCAGGTATGGTATGGAGTATAAAACCAAACAATATCATATATACCAGTGATTTGTAATGTGCAAACACCGTAAAAACGGTATCAAAACCAAAATGCACCATCATTTGATTAATCATTTCAAAAGCCGTTGTTACGTTATCTGACTTAAAGAAAATCCAAGCAAAACAAACAAAATGAAACGTAATCAACACACCTAATATCTTTCCTAATTTATTTTGTGTCGGAAAAAAATCAAACCAGTTGCGTTCTATTCTTAGTTTGTCAAAAGCCAATGCGATACCATGTAAGGCTCCCCAAATAATAAAGGTAAAATTTGCACCGTGCCAAAGTCCACCCAACAACATGGTAATAAATAAGTTGATGTATTGCCTGCTTTTTCCAAGCCTGTTTCCACCAAGCGGAATATAAAGATAATCTCGTAACCAACTGCTTAATGAAATGTGCCAACGCCTCCAAAACTCAGTAATATTCTTACTTTGATAAGGCGATAAAAAATTAATATTGATATCATAACCTAACCACTTTCCAAATCCAATAGCCATATCACTGTATCCGCTAAAATCACAGTAAATAACCATGGCATAACCATACACGGCAAGCAAACACTCAAATCCGGAGTAACGTGCAGGCATATCAAATACATATTGCACCAAATTGGTATAAATAAAATCACTGATGATTACTTTTTTTACCAAACCACCGCCAATGAGTAAAGCTCCTTTGGCTAAATCGGTTCCGTTTAATACAAATGGTTTATGGATTTGAGGGATAAAATCTGCCGCACGAACAATAGGACCCATTACCAACTTTGGAAAAAAGGAAAGAAAAAATAAATAATCCCAAAAGCTTCGTACAGGTTTAAATTGTCCTTTGTAAACATCAATGGTATAAGAGATATTCTCAAAGGTATAAAATGAAATACCGATAGGAAGAATTAAACCAAGTGGTGTAATATGGGTAAACGTATAATCATTAAGAATAGAAATGAAAAAATCAGTGTATTTAAAATAAACAAGTAATGATAAATTAATTACAATGCTGCTAATGAGCAAGTACTTTTTACGAAGCTTATCAGTAGTTTTATAAATAAGATTCGACAAATTAAAATCAAGCACTGCCGCAATAATTACCAAAAGCACATAAAGCCCGCAAGCCTTATAAAAGAAATACAATGAAAACAGGGTAAATACCTTGGTGCGCAGTCGAGTATAGGGATGTAGCCAAAAGTAAGCTACCATAAATGCCAACAAAAAATACAGGAAAAAACCGCTATTAAATAGGATTGGTTCCTCCGGATTATAGGCAAGTTGTGCAGCTACATTTTCCCAAAAACTCATGGTGCAATTAATTTAATGAGTGAATCAAATAATAACTTGCCTTGTAACTCATAACCACCCTTACTAAAGTGAATATGATCTTTTGCTGCATAATCTGTTTTTACCCAATTGCGCATACTGGCTTCACCACCCATTGCCTCATATAAATCCCACACCATAATGTTTTTGGTATTGCAATAGTTTAGTATTAAATCACGCACTTGTTTGGATGTTGGGTTAGAAACATAACGTACCACTTTCTTTTTACGCCACTTCCCTTTTACTTTTTTTCTGGTGTAAAATGTTTTACGCACATAATTATCTGCGGGCGTAGTAAATAATACTTGGGCATTCGGATGATGGCGAACTAGGGTTTGATAAAATGTGTCAAGTTGTGCCAAAAAAGTATCAGGTATTAAATCACCTACACTTTCATTTGTTCCTAGGGATACAATAATAAGATGAGGTTGCAATAATTTTGTTTGCTCAAAAAATAATTTGCTTTGGTTATAATGAATAAACTTAGCACCGTTCCCTCCAATATTATGGTATACAACGCCCGAACTATGTGTATAAGCGGTTACACCATAAAGAGTTAAAGTTTCAGTTGTACGGATGCTGAATATTTCATCAACGGGTTTGAGATAGGTTAATACAGTAAAACCATAATGATTCGATACAGAATAATTTCCCGGATTTTGATCTTGATTTACGATTGGAGCATGCTCATTCCTCTCGCTTTTGTACCATACATTAATGTATTGTTGAGCAGTATCGTGCTTTAGCTGCACCGTAAACTCACGGTTGGGTAATAATATTGCATTGTAAGCTGCAAAGCCAATCTCACAGCTGCTTTTGCATTGAACAATTTTTTGCGAAGGAAATAATTGATTGCTTGTGGTTTTATACGCAGGTGAGCCATTGGTTTTTATTTGACGATACGGAAAAATCAATCCTTTGCCCGCAGAGCCAAATTTTTGTTTGAGTTGTTGATTAACCATTCCGCTAAACCAATCGGCTTGAATGTGTGAATCGCCAATATGCATGATACGTAGTACACTGTCTTTTAAAAAAGGAATTGACTTCGCATTTAATATATCAACCGATTTTACCTCCGGTGGCTGAGCACTGAGTAAAATCGTAAAACAACAACAATTAATCAGCGCCAAAAACTTTTTCATATTCATTGAGTATTGCGTTGGAAATAAGTCGGCCTATTTTAGCCGAACCACTGATGTTAAAATGCGTATAATCGTTACCGGCCAATATCGGTTTTTTCTCGGCCCAAGTTTTCATGCTATTGTATCCGCCCATTGCTTCATACAAGTTATAAAATGCACAATTAAATTGTTGTGCCAACTCTTGTTGCGCTTTTAATAAAGGTTCAACTCCATCTGCAGTTTGGTAGGTTCCATTTACTTTAAAGGCTTTATCAGCCGTACTCACAATTAAAAAGCTGGTATTTGGAAATGCCTTCTTTAAATGCTTTAATGTTTTTACCATTTGTTTTTTATACCAGCTAAACTCCTTAATAGAATCATTCCACAACAAATTGGGTCCGTAATGCAACACAATTAAATCGTAATGATGGAGTGAATCTATTTGTTTAAGCATTTTACTGTTTAAGCGAGTCAACTCGGTTCCACTTGTTCCTCTAAACGAAAAATTATCCAATATTACACCTTGTTCACTTTCTGATGACAAACCAAACACTGGAGTATTGCTTTCTTGAAAAACAAACTCTGCCTTATTTATCTTATCACTCAACTTCAGCTTATTAAAATAGCCCGGAGCATCTGCTTTAATCCATTCATTATTGTATTGAAACACCAATTCCGATTCGGCTCTTCCGCACCACAAACTCAACTGATACAAACCTGTAAGGTGTTTTCCTCCACCCGGTTTAACTGTTAACTTGGCATCTTGATTTGGGAAAAATGAATGTCCGCTAAATCCAATCAACAGTTTTTCTTTGTTGTTATTGTAGTGAATGTCTTTCCAATTTTCCGATACTTTGGTTTTTACCGTTTGACGATAATCCGATACTATGCTTGTAACAGGAATGAATCCTACTCCATCACCCCCAAATTTATTTTGAAAAACAGTTCGGATGGTTTGTGTGACCAAATCACCCTCAATCATGCTGTCGCCAAAATATCCAATACGTACCTTCTTTCTTTTCTTCTGTTTAAGTTGATGCAATGCATTCAGAAATGTCGTTAATCCTTCATCACTTGAGGTGTCTTGATATTCAATGGCAACATCGTTTCGAATAATTTTAGCAACTTCTTTATTGGCCGGAATATTGTCTTGAACGAGTTGCTTAAGCGGTTTCCCTTGTTTGGTCATTTTGGTAAAATGCTTTTCTTGCTTAGATAAATCGGCAATAATATTTACTTCATTGAATCCAAGTGCATGCCAAAGTTTAGGAGGCAAAACCGTACTTAATAATAACAAAACAATACATGTAAAACCTACAATTTTTAGAGGATAATTATTGAGGTTTTTCGCTGACATGATTATCAAAAACGGTTAACTGATATTTTTTTATGGTGTTGTTTAATTTTATTTTCCATTGCTTAGGTTTGGTGCTGTAGCCCGACTTAGCGATGGCATTTACCCACGCATTATAATTAAAATTACCTTTAAGTTGATGATAAAATTTACGCCTTTTCAAGTAATGACAAAAATCTATAAAGCTTAATGAATCTGTTTCGTAATACTTATACCTGGTTCTATATCCATCATAATTTTGCAGCTTATTTCCTGCCTTTATTCCAAAATGATTGTTGAGTATTTTACAATTTTTGCTGCTGCCTGCTCCGCTTTCAATAATGGCCACACCCAACATAATGGATGCAGGCACTTGAAATGAATCTTGTAATTGCAGGCAAATTCCGGAGTAGGATTGGATATAATCAAACACGGATGCGCTTGGTTTCATTGCACCAACTACAACCCAAATCAGCATCCCAATGATTATTTTTTTCACTACTTCTTAAAATCCGTGGATAATACCCTAAACGTTGTTCTCCTATTCTCCTGATGTTGTTCTTCGGTACATTCAACATCATCGGTACATTCATTTACCAATTTGGTTTCGCCATAACCAACAGGCGCCAATCGTTTTTTATCAATTCCCTTTTTCACCAAATAGTCAACACAACTTTGGGCACGTCTTTGGCTAAGCTTCAAGTTATAATCAGCCTCGGCTCTGCTATCGGTGTGTGATGCCAGTTCAATGGTGATGGTAGGATTGTTATTTAAAATTGAAACCAATGAATCTAACACTTTAGCGGCCTCCGGGCGAATATCTGCTTTGTCTAAATCATAGTAAATTCCTTGTAAAGTAAATTCATATCCTTCATCAGGAATTGGATCAAGGAAAATGGTTAGCTCCACTGTGGTATCATTTTTTACTCCTTGGGTAGAAATAAGTATTTCACCGGAACGGAAATATTTATCTTTAGTAGCAAATAAATTGAGGGTTTCATTTAACGGAAGTTCGGTTGCAAATTGTCCGTTCGCCCCGGTTTTCAATGCATTTTTAATAGCAGATGATTGCATATTAACCAAAACCGATCCGAGTGGAGTTTGGGTCTCTCTGTCAATTACCGTTCCTTTCACTAAAAACAAATACGGTTTGATACTGATTGAATAAATATCGTCATCACCTACACCACCCTCCCTGTTGCTTGAAATAAATGCAATGGGTTGATTAGGTTGGTTATAATTAGTAAAAGTGATACTAAAATCATCCCCTCCACTGTTTATGGGAGATTGCATATTCAGCGGCTTTGAAAATGTTCCTGCCGAATCTTGGGTATAATATAAATCTAATCCGCCAAAGCCCAAATGACCTTTGCTGGAGAAATAAATTTTATCATCAAAACCGACAGACGGAAACATCTCATCTTCATTGGTATTCACAAGCGGACCCATATTTTTGGGAGAACCCCACTTCCCGCTAAGGACGTTGTAATCTACCACATACAAATCTTTTTCTCCAAATCCACCCTTCATATCGCTTGCAAAAAACATGCGCTTTCCATCCTGACTTAAAACCGGATGACCAACGGTAAAGCTATCCGTACAAAATGGTAATACTGAGGGCTCGCTCCAAGCATTGTTTTGAAAATAACTTACATATACTTTGCAATTCACTCCACGGCCATCAGCCCCATTACATTGAGTGAAATATAAAGTACTGTAATTTGAATCAACCCAAAGTACGCCTTCATTAAAATTTGTGTTCACTAAACCTTTCAATTTATTTACACCTGTTGTGCCACTTTTCCATTCTGTTTCAAAAATATCGGAGCATTTTTGTCCTGTCCATTCAAACACCACATTACCCGTTGATTCGGTTCGTGAGGAAGCCCACAACAATTTACCTGAAGAAAAATAAGGAGAATAATCACTATACGTTGTATTAATTTCTTTAAGGTTTGTAATGTTAAATTTTAACGGTTTGAGTTTCCATTGAGCTGCCAATTTACATGCTTGTATTTCTCTTTCGGCATTTAAATCACCGGGCACTTCAAACAAATAATCATTAAACATTCTTGCAGCATCATCATACCGCTCAAAATTCTTAAGTAATAATCCGTAGGAGTATAAAATTTTAGGGTCGGGATATTTTGTATTAATCAGCTGTTCATACCAATCAAAAGCTTGTTTAAAATTATTGCTGAGTCTGTAACTTTCGGCAATCATGAACAACACTTCGTTTTTCTTTTCTTCCTCATTTACCTTAGGGTAGATTTTTTTATAAAGGTTAGCTGCTGTATTAAATTTCTTATTGAGAAAGGCGATTTTAGCTTTTTCAATTTCCAGATCTATTGGTGTAATCGGTTGTGAGTTTTCTTGCGCAAGAACCGATAACATCAATATGCTGCATGTAAGAGTAATGATGGCTTTCCTCATAGATGGTTCAAAATAACATAAAATTGGGCAATCGCTAAACAATTAAACGTTCATTTCTTTCCATTTGATATTTTAAGACATAAAAAAAGCGGGAAAATTCCCGCTTTTTTTATGTTGGGTTTTTATTAGTTGGTTTTAATCAACTTGGTTTGGTAAACAAGTTTGTTTTGATGTGTGATTTGCAACATGTAAATGCCCGAATGTAATCCACTTAATTCATTGGTTTGAATGAGTTTCCCATTGTTTACAGGAATTTCAACCATTTGAACCAATTTTCCGGTTACGTCAAATACATTTAAAGTTACTTTTTCGGCCGCAACATTTCCTAACTCAATGTTTAATTGATTGTTCATTGGATTAGGATATACACTACTGATTACATCTGCATCAATTGACGCTGTTAACATAATGGTTTTACTGTAGGTAAACTTACCATTAAAATCAACCTGACGTAAGCGATAATAAGCTGTTTGGTATTGCATAAATACCCCATAATCAGTGTAGGTGTAAGATGTCATATAAGTATGATCTCCTTTGCCGTTTACAAAATCAATTTCTTCAAACGAAACACCATCAATAGAACGCTCTACAAAATAACCTTTGTTGTTTTTCTCTGCAGCTACAGACCAAGTTAACAAAGCATGATTATCAGTATGTTTTGCCGAGAAATCAACCCAGGTAACAGGCAACGGATTATTTACTGCGCCTATTGCGAATTGCGTTCCGTAAATAGCAGGGGTTAAGGCAAACTTGGCAGATTGAGAGGCAAAGTTTACAGTAGAAGCCGATGAGTATAATTGTGTCCATGCGCCATTTGCACCATTTGCTCTATTGAATAATCTTAAATCGGTGGTTTGAACACCTGCGTTTAAGTTACCTGCACCAAAAGATACGTTTAAATCTAACGTTGTGCTTGTACCGGTTCCGTATCTGTAATATAACCAATAATTCGGATGCACAGCAGTAACACCACCCGGATTAGTAATTGGGCTAGTGCCAATTGGTTGTCCGTTGAATCTAACAAGATAAAGTGAATCGGTACCTGCAAATCCTGTATACTCTACAGTAACTCCTGTACCTGTAAAGTTGTAACTTCCATCAGCAAATATTACTTGTGTTTGAACAGTAGGCGTTCCAAAAGGATAGGTAACGGTAGCCCAAGCTGGAGCGATGATGCTAAACAATGCCGTGTTACAATTTCCTGAAACGTCAGTAGCAAAATTATTACCGAAACCTTCATCAAAACGATAATGAGCAACCAGGTTCGCATTTGCTGCATTGGCTAAACGAGTATGCATGTTTATTCTGATTTGATTTGGAGTGCGTGCAACATTCCATATTCTCACCTCATCAATTGTTCCTAAAAATGCAGTGGTTGCATCATTACTGTTACCAATTGTTACACCATAGTTTTGAGGTAAAATAGTTGAAGCAGCCAACACGGTATCCATTACAATATTTCCGTTAATCAATAATCTTGCAGTACTTCCGTCAAAAGTTGCAGCAACGTGTGTGAACCCGGCAGGAACATTTACTCTAGAAAGTAAGCTATGGTAAGCAGTTGAAGTGAATAAATTAAACTCTAATAGGTTATTGGCATTTACCAATATTTCATATTGTAAGAATCCGGTTACTGAATCTTTGCTAACAATTGTTCTTCTGCCTGTACCAACAGCGTTAATCCACGACTCGATGGTTAATGCATTGGTGATATTTAAAGTAGCTGAATTTGCAACACTCAAACGTGAAGAACCACCAAAATTAATACCAGAACCTGATGCTGTACCTTGGTTTAATTGAGTGGCAGTAGCGGTCATGTTCACTACGTTAAAGGTGTAATAAGCTGTATCATTCAATGCGTCACCATCACCTGTTAATGAGGTCCAAGCTTTTACTGTATAAGTGCCTGCGGTGTTCGGATTGAATAAACTTGTTAAGATCACATTTGTAGAAGCGCCAGTTCCAAGCGAAGCAACCGTAGCTGTTCCGTTGTAATTAACCGGACCTGTTATTGAAACATTTACAGGAATATTTGTTAATGCTGATGTGCCGCGGTTACTAATTGAAACCTCCGGTGCAAATGATGATGCACCAACGCTAATCGCTCTACAAATATTGATGTTGTTTGCTCCGGCATCATTGTTTACTTGAACAAAACGAACATTGTCCATATCAACAATTACGTTGTTTGTGGTACCAAACCAATCATACACGATACGCACCACAATGTCACTTCCATTAAACGTTGATAATGAAAATTGGGCAGTTCTAAAATCACCACTAACCGGATGAGTAGCAGCAGTAATTAAACCCGCCTGAGTATAAGTTAAACCACAATCAGTTGAAACCAATACTTTAATGCTATCATTAGCAGTAAAGCTAGCAGGAGTTCCTCCGATATTATTTAATATTCTGTAATCAAACCTTAAGGCAGTATTAGCTGTAATACCTGATAATCGAGGACTTTGCATGTACGCATTAGCGGTAAAATTATTGGCACCGTCAATATTCACTCTGGCACTATTTGAAGCGCCTACACCATTGTTTGCTGAAACAAAAAAGCGGTTGGTAGTCCAATTATTTGGGAATACTGCGGAGGCATTGAAAGATTCATACAAAGGAGCGGTAGCAGATGCAACCAAATTTCTTTGAACCAAAGGCAATGTATCATTCAAACTGTTATTATCCGGACCAAGTCTAGTCCATGCGGTAAAGCTATAAGTACCTAAAGTATCCATCAAAAAGTTGTTTGCCAATACTACCGAAAGCGTATCATCGCTCGCTAGTAAGCCGGATGAAATCACGAAAGGACCGTAGTTAAAGGTTGCACCTGAAGGCTTAATAATTCTACCGAAAACGCGTAAGGTATCAACCGCAAAATTTTGAGATAACAATCCTAAATTTTGAATTAATACTCGAACTTGTTGTGATCCCGGATTTACGCAACCTTCACCCGGAGCAACTAAACTAACAACCCCCAAGTCGTCATTAATTTTTAACCTTGGTTCAATCATAAACCTAAATTGGTTATTCGGATTTACGGCAAAGTCATTCCAAGGAGAAGTTAGATAAACACCTGCCGTACCTGTTCCATCTTGTCGGAAGTAAAATGTACGATCACGAATTGGATTTTCATTTTGGAATGCAAAACCGATATTATTAGCAGAGGTTTGGCGAACACCAATATAAAAATTACCACTCA
>JBKDBG010000015.1:0-22361 GCA_046314755.1 Bacteroidota bacterium
CGTTTTGGAAAGAGCTTGGGCAGCAAAAAGCGGATTAGGATGGATTGGTAAAAACGGTAATCTCATTAATAAAGGAAGCGGTTCGTTTTATTTTTTGAGCGAACTGATCATTGATTTAGAATTAGAATCTGATGGTCCAACAACCGATCATTGCGGAACTTGCACGGCTTGCATAGATGCTTGTCCAACTCAAGCCATTGTGGCGCCAACCGTGGTGGATGGAAGCAAGTGTATTTCTTACTTTACCATTGAGCTGAAAGAGGCCATTCCGAATGAAATGAAAGGTAAATTTGATGACTGGATTTTTGGCTGTGATGTATGTCAAGATGTATGCCCTTGGAACAGATTCGCAAAACCGCACCAAGAACCTAGATTTGCACCCAATGATGAATGGATGAATTATGAAAAAAGACAATGGATGGAAATAACTGCGGATATTTTTAAACAATTCTTTAAAAAATCGCCTATTATGCGTACCGGATACAACGGTTTAAAAAGAAATATTGACTACCTAAAAGAAAGCTGAATTGGCATGAATCAATTTCGTAAACTTATTTTCCATTTGTTCCTTTTGTTTTGTGGGTTAAATGCCCTTGCACAGCAAAGTCCTAAATTGAACTTTGGTATTAAAACCTCGCTCAACTATAATACTATAGGAAGCACATATAGCCGATACAACGGGAGTGGTATGTATTCCCTTGGGTTGTTTGCCGAAAAAAGTGTTCCCACAGCCTTACATATGCCCAACATATCTATTAGTGTTGAGCCCTCTTATACCGCCATTGGTCTGCGAGAATTACAAATTGACAACCGTTATCGATACCATTATCTTGACCTTCCTGTTTTGTTTAACTTCGATTTTTCAAAAGAAGAAGTGTTTAAATGGTCGCTCGGGGTAAGACCAGCCTATTTACTTGGTTATAGCAGTGAGGTATTAGAAAACGGAAACTTCACCAAAAGAACCGTTGATGCCAATAAAAACAAAAACGGGCAATTAGATTTTGCGGCACAAATTGGTGTAAATATTAGGGTGTCACAAGTAGTTAGCATTGAAGCAAATTATCAATACAGCTTAAACAACAATACCGATAATAGCCAAGTAAAAGGTCGTCCGTCTTTACTTGAGTTTGGAATAAAATTAAATGCCGTTGATTTAAAAAATGCCCTCGAAGATAAAGAAGAGGCCATTAAAAATACAATCAAAGGATACAGAAGAGGTTCATTATTGGTGATGTTACCAACCTATACAGAAAAAGATTTAGCTAAATACGACTTACAAGGCGACAGGGCTTTTGCAGTGAATGAATTGCGCCTAAGAAATTTGAGGGTAATGAGTGAGTTTAAAAAGCATTACATATTTACTCCGGTTTATTTCTTTTATGATACCAGCGCTTATCGTGTAGCAGCGGGAGATTTAAACAATATTTTTTTAAATGAAGACTTAGAAATAACCACTGCCAAACCTCTAGACACCATTAACTTTTTTGTAGCCAGTTTTTGCAATGATATTTCAACCTACACGCAAAGAGTAAGCTACGGATTATTTATTTATGATAACAAATTGATTCAATTAGGAAGGCCGTTTAACATACCAAGCCAAATGTTTGGACTTTATACAGACGGAGATCCGGCTAACTATTTCCGAACACGTAAGTTAAATTACACCAATATGCCGTTTGAAAGAATGGTAAAGAAATTTAACAACAGAATGATACGTTATGCAACAATTGACGAGTAATTATTTTTCAGCTAAATAAGCCTCATAAATCAATTCTAACTCCTCAAACCATTCAATACCATATCTTCTAATTAATGCTTGCTTTAAAAACTTAAACATAGGCATTTTCTCATTTTTACCCAACACCCGAGCACATTCACAAATGCTCCAACGGTGATAATTCAGTGCTTCATAATCGCCTACCTGATGTATACGAATAGGATACAAATGACAGGAAATGGGCTTTTGAAAAGAAGTTGCGCCTGCCTTAAATGCCTTTTCAATACCGCATGCCAGAACCCCTTGCTCATAAATAGCAAAACTACATTCACCGGACGAACGGCAAGTTGTCACCAAATCGCCATCTTTATCCGTTTCCACCACCCCCTTTTCTTCAATAACCTTTATACCTTCTTTTGATAAATATGGTTTGACCGCGTCTAATTCTTGCTCAAGCTGTTCAACTTCATTTGGGTTTAAAGGCGCACCATAGTCACCTTCAATGCAACAAGCACCTTTACAGCTGTTTAAATCACAAATGAAATGTTTATCAAATAAGTCTTCGGAAATAATTGTATTACCGTGAATGATCATAACACTAATAACGGAAAAAGCCGGGATAACCCGGCTTTTTATATTGTAAAGTTTTAGAAATTAAGCTTCTGTGCTACCGCTTTCTTCAGTAGATTCCGTTTTAGCAGCAGGTTTACGGCCTCTGCGTGTAGTCTTCTTAGCTGCTTTGGTGGCCTTTTCAGCCAACATTGCCTCATTAAAATCAACCAACTCAATGATACTCATTTCTGCATTATCACCTTTACGGTTCATTAACTTTAATATTCTGGTGTAACCACCCGGACGATCAGTTACTTTTTGAGCAACAGGGCCAAAAAGTTCTTTAACAGCTTCTTTATTTTTTAGGTAGCTGAACACAACCCTGCGAGAGTGTGTGCTATCGTCTTTAGCTTTAGTAATTAGCGGCTCAACGTATTTTCTAAGCTCCTTAGCTTTGGCTAAAGTGGTAGTGATACGTTTGTGCAGAATTAACGAACCAGCCATATTTGAAAGCATTGCTTTACGGTGTGGGGCTGTTCTGCCTAAATGATTATGTGTTTTACCGTGTCTCATCTCTTTAGTATTTTCTCTGGCCCGGTGTGAACCGGATTACCAATCATTGTTATTATTAATCTTCGTTACCAAGATATTTTGCTACATCCATTCCAAAAGTTAAGCCTTTTTCACGAGCCAATTCTTCTAACTCAGAAAGTGACTTTTTACCGAAGTTACGGAACTTCAATAAATCTTGGATATCATAACTTACCAAATCCCCTAATGTTTTGATATCAGCTGCTTTTAAGCAGTTGTAAGCACGAACTGATAAATCAAGATCGGATAATGGAGTTTTTAATATCTTACGGATATGTAAAACGTTTTCGTCAACTTCTTGAGGAGCTTCCTTAACTTGAGTATCTAATGTAATTAGCTCATCAGAGAACAACATGAAGTGCTGAATAAGAATTTTAGCAGCTTCCTTCAAGGCATCCTCAGGATGGATTGAACCATCTGTGGAAATTTCAAGCAATAACTTTTCGTAATCCGTTTTTTGTTCTACACGAAAATCTTCAACTGTATATTTTACATTTTTGATTGGCGTGTAAATAGCATCCATTGGGATTAATCCGATTGGAGCATCCTTTGGTTTATTTTCCTCTGCAGGAACATAACCTCTTCCTTTTTCAACCGTTACTTCCATTTCGATGTGAACAGAAGATTCCATGTTGCAGATAACCAAATCAGGATTAAGGATTTTAAACGTATTGGTATGTTTGCCAATGTCTCCGGCAGTAAATTGTTCCTGACCTTTTACACTGATAAAAATCTTCTCGTTATCTACTCCGTCAATAATACGCTTGAAGCGAACTTGTTTTAAGTTCAACACGATTTCTACCACATCTTCGATAACTCCTTTGATGGTTGAGAACTCGTGCTCAACTCCGGTAATTTTAACCGAGGTGATGGCAAAACCTTCTAAAGATGAAAGCAATATTCGTCTCAAGGCATTACCAATCGTAACACCATATCCTTTCTCAAGAGGACGGAATTCGAACTGACCGAAGAAGTCAGTTTCTTTATGCATGATAACTTTATCAGGTTTTTGAAAAGCGAGAATAGCCATTTTGCGTATTTATTACTTATTATTTTGAGTACAATTCAACGATTAACTGTTCTTTGATATTTTCAGGAATCTGATCTCTTTCAGGTAATGCAAGGAAAGTACCTTTCATTTCTTTAGAGTCCCAGTTAATCCAGTTGTATCTTTTGGCATTGCTGTGTGCAACTGCATCAACAATAGCTTCTAATGTTTTTGATTTTTCTCTTACCTCAATTACATCACCCGGACGTAAATTGTATGAAGGAATGTTTACCACACTACCATTCACCACAATATGACAGTGACTTACTAATTGACGGGCTTGTGCACGGGTTTTGGCAATACCTAAGCGATAAACCGTGTTATCTAAACGTGCTTCTAAAAATTTAAGCAAGTTTTCACCGGTAATACCTTTTTTACGAGCAGCCATTTCAAACGTTTTGTAGAACTGACGCTCCAATACTCCGTAAGTATATTTTGCTTTTTGTTTTTCGTATAACTGAACCGCATATTCAGTTAACTTCGCTCTCTTACGAGCTTGTCCATGTTGCCCAGGAGGAACATTTCTCTTTTCAAAATATTTGTCTGGTCCGAAAATCGCCTCTTTAAATCTGCGGGCGATTTTGGTTTTTGGTCCTATATATCTTGCCATTTTACTCTATCTTAATAACCAAATAATTACACTCTTCTCTTCTTAGGAGGGCGACATCCATTGTGTGGAAGCGGGGTGATATCGCGAATAGATAATACATCTAATCCGGCTGCTTGTAAAGTTCTTACAGCTGATTCACGACCCGAACCCGGTCCTTTTACGAATACATCCACCTTTTTCATTCCCGCATCAACAGCAACCTTAGCACAATCTTGTGCGGCCATTTGTGCAGCATAGGGTGTATTCTTTTTAGAACCACGGAATCCCATTTTACCTGCTGATGCCCATGATACCACCTGACCCTGAGAATTAGTGATCGAGATGATAATATTATTGAAAGTAGCTTTGATGTGAGCTTGACCGTGCGAGTCAATTGCCACTACTCTCTTTTTACTTACTTTCTTAGCGTTATTTGTAGCCATTATTCAATAATTTTTTACCTGTTACTTGGTAGCCTTTTTCTTGTTGGCAACTGTTTTACGTTTACCTTTACGAGTACGTGCATTAGTACGGGTACGTTGTCCTCTTAGAGGCAACCCTTTACGATGACGTAATCCACGATAGCAGCCAATATCCATTAAGCGTTTAATGTTTAATTGACGTTCTGAACGTAACTCACCTTCAACTGTTAACTGTTCTGTTATGAACTTACGAATTTTATTCAATTCGTCATCATTCCACTCACTTACTTTTTTGTTCCAATCAATACCGCAATCAGTTAAAATTTTCTGAGCGGTAGTTTTCCCAATACCATAAATGTAGGTAAGTCCTATCTCACCTCTTTTGTTTTTTGGTAAATCTATACCTGCAATACGAGCCATATTACTTAATTATCCTTGACGTTGTTTAAACTTTGGGTTCTTTTTGTTAATCACGTAAACTCTTCCTTTACGCTTAACAATTACACAGTCCTCACTGCGTTTCTTAACAGAAGCTCTAACTTTCATCGTTTTTTACTTATATCTGTAAATAATTCTTCCTTTTGTTAAATCATATGGGGACATTTCCACTGCAATCTTATCTCCTGGCAAAATTTTAATGTAATGCATTCTCATTTTACCGGAAATATGAGCGATAATTTCATGCCCATTTTCCAAACGCACTCTGAACATAGCGTTACTAAGTGCCTCTGTAATTACTCCGTCTTGTTTGATCAGCGGTTGCTTTGACATACTTGATTCTATAAGGGCTGCGAAAATAGCAGTTTTATTTCAATTTGCCAAATTCAATTTATGCTGCACCAACAGCGGTTCTACCTTTCAACTTTCCTGACTTCATCAAGCCATCATAATGACGCATCAACAAATGACTTTCAATTTGTTGTAGCGTATCAAGTACCACACCCACCAAAATCAACAAAGACGTTCCTCCATAAAACTGGGCGAACTGACTGTTAATGTTTAATACTCCTGCTAAAGAAGGCATAATAGCCACACCTGCGAGGAATAAAGAACCTGGTAAGGTAATTCTTGACATAATGTTGTCAATGAAACTAGCTGTTGCCGTACCGGGTTTTACACCAGGAATAAACCCACCATTACGTTTCAAATCATCAGAGATTTGGGTGGAGTTTACTGCAATAGCAGTGTAGAAGTAAGTGAAAAGTACAATTAATATAGCGAAGGTAATATTGTAAGCAAACGAATTCGGGTTTACTAACGACATTAAACTTTGCATACTTTCATAGTCAGGAAAAAACTGCGCAACGGTTGAAGGAATAAACATTAATGCTTGAGCAAAAATGATTGGCATAACACCGGCAGTATTTACTTTTAAAGGTAAGTACTGACGAACTCCACCGGTTTGACGATTCCCTACAATTCGTTTTGCATATTGTACCGGGATTTTGCGTGTTCCCTGAACTAGCGTGATTACCGCCATAATAATGGCAAACAAAGCAGCAAGTTCAACAAGGAATATTACAAGACCTCCGCCCGACTCTGTGAATTTGAAAACAAATTCGTCCTTTATCGCGAATGGCAATCTAGCGATGATACCAATCATAATGATTAAGGATACCCCGTTTCCAATTCCTTTATCTGTAATACGCTCACCCAACCACAATACAAACATGGTAGATGCTGTAAGTACAACAGTAGAAGTGAACATAAACATAAAATCAGATACTCCGCTACCTTCCATAGCTGAAATTATAGCACCCGGATTTTCTGTTTTTAAGTTTACAAGGAAACCGATTGACTGCACAGCAGTAATTGCTATGGTTAGATAACGCGTAATCTGGTTAATCTTTCTACGGCCATCCTCCCCTTCTTTCTGCATCTTTTGAAAACTAGGAACAGCCATTGTTAATAGCTGAACTACAATTGAAGCAGAAATATAAGGCATAATACCAAGAGCGAAAATAGAACCTCTGGCAAATGCCCCACCAGCAAACATGTTGATCAAACCAAAAATACCACTTGAAGCCTGATTTTGAGATCCTTGTAACATATTAGGATCAACGCCAGGCAGCGTAACGTAAGTACCTACACGGTATATGACTAACATCCAGAAGGTATAAACCAACTTAGAACGAAGTTCTTCTATTCGGTAGATATTTTTTATGGTTTCGATCAGTTTCTTCATTTTAATTAAATTGTTTCAGCTTTACCACCTGCTGCTTCAATAGCTTTGATTGCTGCAGCCGAAAATGCATGAGCTTTAACCTGAATAGCCGCTTTTAACTCACCACGGCCTAATACTTTAATCATATCGTTTTTAGATACAAAACCATTGTCCATGAAAACTTGGAAATCAATTGTAGAAATTCCTTTGTCTTCAGCCAATTTTTGTAAACGATCAAGGTTAACAGGAACATACTCCACACGGTTTAGGTTTTTAAAACCAAACTTAGGAATACGTCTGTAAAGGGGCATTTGACCACCTTCGAAACCACGCTTGGTTGAGGTACCTGAACGAGATCCGGCACCTTTGTGACCACGTGCTGCAGTTCCTCCTTTTCCGGAACCTTCTCCACGTCCTACGCGTTTACCTTCTTTATGTGTTGCGCCTTTTGCAGGTCTTAATGTATGTAATTTCATCTTTTGTAGGCTAATTAAATGTGTTCAACTTTAATTAAGTGAGCAACTTGTTTAATCATTCCCATTACCTGAGGAGTTGCTTCTTTTTCAATGGATTGGTTCATCTTAGTGAAACCTAAAGCCCTGATTGTTCTCTTTTGAGTCTCAGGTCTGTCGATAATACTTTTTACCTGTGTTATTTTTACTTTAGCCATTGTTCTTACCCGTTAAATACTTTCTTTAAACTAACACCTCTGGTTTGAGCAATAGTGAAAGCATCACGCATATTTAATAATGCATTGATGGTAGCCTTCACCACGTTGTGCGGATTTGATGAACCTTTTGATTTAGCTAATACATCTGTAATACCGGCACTTTCCAAAACAGCACGCATAGCGCCACCCGCAATTACACCCGTACCATGCGAAGCAGGTTGAATGAAAACGCGACCACCACCATATTTGCCTAATTGGTCGTGAGGAACTGTACCTTTTAATACCGGAACTTTAACTAAATTTTTCTTAGCATCATCAATACCTTTTTGAATTGCATCAGTTACTTCGTTAGCTTTACCTAAACCGTAACCTACAATACCATTACCGTCTCCAACAACCACCAGGGCTGAGAAGCTGAACGTACGACCACCTTTAGTTACTTTTGCAACACGGTTAATCGATACTACACGTTCTTTTAATTCTATATCGGTTGATTTTACTCTTTTTACGTTTGCTGTTGACATAATCTTTTACCGTTTTTGGATTAGAATTGTAAGCCCCCTTCTCTGGCTCCTTCTGCTAAACTTTTCACACGACCGTGGTATAAATAACCGTTACGATCGAATATACAAGTATTTACACCTGCAGCTTTAGCTTTTTCCGCCAATTCTTTACCTACAATAGCTGACTTTTCAATTTTAGTAGCCTTGTCTTTTAAGTTTTTAGATGAAGCCGAGGCAATAGTTTTGCCATGAACATCATCAATAAGTTGTGCGTAAATATCTTTGTTACTTCTGAACACCGACAGACGTGGCTTTTCAGGGGTACCGAACACACGGCTACGTATACCTTTTCTAATTTTTGCTCTTCTTTCGAGTTTTTTTCTGATCTCTGACATAAACCTACATTATTTAGATGCTGTTTTACCAGCTTTTCTTCTAAGTACTTCACCAACAAATTTGATACCCTTACCTTTGTATGGCTCAGGCTTGCGTAAACTGCGAATTTTAGCAGCAACCTGTCCAATCAGTTGCTTATCGCAACCTTCAAGTGTAATTACCGGATTTTTACCTTTTTCAGTTTCCGTTTTTACCTTAATTTCTTTAGGGATTTCAAAGTAAATATGGTGTGAATAACCTAAGGTAAGGTCGAGAACGTTTCCATCGTTGGTGGCTTTATAACCTACACCTACTAACTCTTGCTTTATGATATAACCTGTAGTTACACCAACAACCATGTTGTTTAATAAGGCACGGTACAATCCATGTAAGGCACGATGTCTTTTTTGATCAGTTGGACGAGATACAACTAACTCGCCATTTTCTACTTTTACTGTGATATCAGGATCAAGTTGTTGCGATAATTCGCCCTTTGGACCCTTAACTGTTACAATATTATTACCTGCTACCGTGATATTAACACCGGCAGGTACTGCAATTGGAGCTTTTCCTATACGTGACATAAATTACTACCTCCTCTTAATTAATAAACGTAACATAAAACTTCGCCACCTACGTTGTTCGCGCGGGCTTCTTTGTCAGTCATAACTCCTTTTGAGGTAGTTAATATGGCGATTCCTAAACCATTAATTACTCTAGGCATGGTATCAACACCAGAATACATACGCAAACCCGGTGTACTTACTCTAACCAATTTCTTTATGGCAGGAGTTTTAGTAACCGGATGGTACTTCAATGCTATTTTGATAGAACCTTGATGAGTTGCTGAATCTTCGAATTTGTAATTCAAAATGTACCCTTTGTCGAAAAGTACTTTTGTCACTTCCTTCTTCAAACGTGAAGATGGGATTTCTACGATGCGATGTCCAGCCTTGATCGCATTACGTAAACGTGTTAAATAATCTGCTATTGGATCTGTCATATATTTTATTTTTCTAGCCGATAGTTAGCCAAGGCTTAATTACTCTTGTCGGCTTAGGTTAAAATTTATAGTCAAATGAGGCGCGAAAATACAGGAATTATTTTAAACTCCTACACTTACGCGCCTATTTTTATTAATTTCTTAATTTTACCAGCTTGCTTTAGTTACTCCGGGTATTTTTCCCATAAGAGCTAACTCGCGAAATTGATTACGGCAAATACCGAAATCGCGAATATAACCTTTTGGACGACCGGTTAACTTACAACGGTTTTTTAAACGCACCGGTGATGAATTACGAGGTAACTTTTGTAAACCCTCATAATCTCCGGCTGCTTTTAAAGCTTCCCTTTTTGCGGCATATCGTGCTACTAACTTTTCACGCTTAACCTGACGAGCTTTGATTGATTCTTTAGCCATTATAAATCTATTTTATTTTTTAAATGGTAAACCGAATTCTTTTAATAAGGCGTGGCATTCTTCATCATTTTGAGCAGTGGTAACAAAAGTGATGTCCATACCATTGATACGACTTACTTTGTCAATTACAATCTCAGGGAAGATGATTTGTTCGGTAACACCCATTGTGTAGTTACCTCTGCCATCGAATCCTTTAACATTTAATCCTTGGAAATCACGCACACGAGGTAATGATACCGCAATTAAACGATCAAGAAATTCGTACATTTTTTCTCCGCGTAATGTTACACGCGCCCCAATTGGCATATTTTCTCTCAACTTAAAGTTAGAGATTGCCTTTTTTGACTTTGTAGCTACGGCTTTTTGACCTGCGATAATTGACATTTCATCAACTGCTTGGTCAACAATTTTCTTATCAGCAACCGCTGCTCCTAAACCTTGATTTAAACAAATTTTGGTTAAGCGCGGCACCTGCATGATATTTTTATATCCAAACTTTTCCTGTAATGCAGGCACAACTTGTTTGGTGTATTGTTCTTTTAATCTTGGCTGATACATAATTCTTAATCTATTACCTCACCTGATTTTTTAGAAACACGCACGTTTATCCCGTTCTCGTTAATTTTACGAGCTACGCGTGTAGCGTTTCCTGATTTATCAATAACTTTAAGGTTTGAAATGTTCACAGGGGCTTCTTTTTTAATAATCCCACCTTGTTGGTTTTGCTGATTTGGCTTAGTATGGCGACTAACAATGTTAATCCCTTCTACTAAAGCACGTTTTTCAGCATTTAACACTTCAATTACACGACCTTTTTTTCCTTTGTCGTCACCGGCAATAACCAATACCATATCACCTTTCTTGATATTGAGTTTTGCTTGTTTGTTAAACTTTCTTTCCATATTACAATACCTCCGGTGCTAATGAAACTATTTTCATGAACTGTTTTTCACGCAACTCACGTGCTACCGGACCGAAAATACGGGTAGCTCTAGGTTCGTCCTGAGCATTTAATAATACACAAGAGTTGTCGTCAAAGCGGATGTATGATCCATCGGCTCTTCTTACTTCTTTTTTAGTGCGCACAACAACTGCTTTCGATACTGCACCTTTTTTAATACCACCTGATGGTATGGCACTTTTTACCGAAACTACAATTTTATCGCCAACTGATGCGTAGCGTCTTGCAGTACCGCCTAGCACTCTGATGCAGAGTACTTCTTTAGCACCGCTGTTATCAGCTACTTTAAGTCTGGATTCTTGCTGTATCATGATTACTTAGCTTTTTCTATTATTTCAACTAATCTCCAACGTTTGTCTTTACTCAGCGGACGAGTCTCCATGAGTTTAACGATATCGTTAATACCGCATTCGTTTTTCTCGTCATGAGCCTTAAATTTTGAAGTCATTTTGATGAACTTCCCGTATTTGGGATGCATCACTTTACGCTCAACGGCAACCACAATGGTTTTTTGCATTTTATTGCTTACCACTTTTCCGATGATAACCTTGCGCGAATTTCTTACTTCTGGTGTATTTTCCATCTTGCGTATTATTGAGCTTTATTCGCTAATTGTCTTCTTTTTTGCTCTGTTAATAAACGAGCAATCAATTTTTTAGTGTCTTTTACTGAATTGGTATTTTCTAGTGGAGTAACTGCATGATTGAACACCATTTTAGTTAACTGCACTTTTTCAGTTTTAATACGTGAACCCAATTCTTTATCTGACAGTTCTCTGATCTCTGCGTTTTTCATCTTATGCTACGTAATCAGGTTTAACAATAAATTTTGTAATTACCGGCAACTTTTGAGCTGCTAAGCGTAATGCTTCCTTCGCTACGTCCATAGGAACTCCGTCAATTTCAAACATGATAATGCCCGGCTTAACAGGGGCTACCCAATATTCAGGTGCACCTTTACCCTTACCCATACGAACCTCTGCAGGTTTTTTGGTGATTGGCTTATCAGGGAAAATACGAATCCAAACTTGTCCTTCACGTTTCATGTAACGGGTAAGCGCAATACGTGCTGCTTCCAGTTGCTTTGCAGTAATATATTTAGGTTCCATGGTTTTTAAACCAAACGAACCAAAGGCCAACTCGGCACCACGCGTGGCATTACCTTTTACACGGCCTTTTTGCTGCTTTCTAAATTTTGTCTTTTTAGGTTGTAACATCTTGCTTTCTTATTATTCGTATTACCCTAAATTAATTTCTTGGCTTTCTGTCGCCACCTTTTCTTTCACCTTTTCTATCTCCACGAGGTCTATCTCCACCTCTTCTGGCTGCAGGCTTTTTGTTATCACCACCACGTGACGGACCGCGGCCTTCAGAACCGGTAAAACCTGCATTTGGATTCAAATCACGTTTACCATACACTTCACCTTTGCAAATCCATACTTTGATACCAATTTTACCGTATACAGTTAATGCTTCAACAATTGCGTAATCAATATCTGCACGTAAGGTATGTAGTGGTGTTCTTCCTTCTTTATATGTTTCAGAGCGTGCCATCTCAGCACCACCCAAACGTCCTGATATCATAATTTTGATACCCTCAGCTCCCATACGCATGGTAGATGCGATGGCAGTTTTAAGTGCACGTTTGTATGATACACGAGCTTCAATTTGGTTTGCGATAGTTTCACCAACTAAGTTAGCATCTAACTCCGGACGTTTAATTTCAAAAATGTTGATTTGAACATCTTTCTTGGTAAGCTTTTTTAATTCTTCTTTGATTTTATCAACTTCAGAACCAGCTTTACCAATAACAATACCCGGGCGAGAGGTGTGAATGGTAATGATGATACGTTTGATTGTACGTTCAATCACAATGCGCGCAATACCACCTTTTGGAATACGGGCGTTGAGGTACTTCCTGATTTTCTCATCTTCGATAAGTTTCTCAGCAAAGTTGTTACCACCGTACCAGTTAGATTCCCAACCTCTGATGATACCTAATCTTAAGCCTATTGGGTTTACTTTTTGTCCCATTCTGATTTATTTTTATTCGTTATTACTATTTACAGTTCCAACACTTGGTGCAACTTTACTGTCAACAACAATCGTAACGTGGTTTGAACGTTTTCTCACGCGATATGCTCTCCCTTGAGGAGCCGGTAACACACGCTTCATCATGGCACCACCGTCTATAAAAATAGTTTTCACATAAAGCTGAGCGCTTTCAATATTCGCACCTTCATTCTTTTGCTCCCAATTGGCAATTGCCGAACGAAGCAACTTCTCTAAACGGTATGAGTTTTCTTTCTTATTGTTATAGCGAAGAATATTCATCGCTTCCTCAACACGCTTACCGCGAACTAAGTCGGCAAGCAACCTCATTTTACGAGGTGATGTAGGACAATTATTTAATTTAGCTACTGCTTCCATTGTTCATTAGTCTTTTTTAACTGGGTGACTCTTGAATGTTCTGGTAGGTGCAAATTCACCAAGCTTGTGTCCTACCATGTTTTCAGTAACATACACCGGTATAAATTTATTACCGTTATGCACAGCAAATGTATGACCTACGAAATCCGGGGTTATCATTGACCTGCGTGACCAGGTTTTAATTACCGTTTTCTTCTTTGATTCGTTGATAGCTTCAACTTTCTTGTTTAACTTTACGTCAACGAATGGTCCTTTTTTCAGCGAACGAGCCATATGATCAATTCTTACTTCTTACGTCTTTCGATGATGAATTTATTTGAATATTTTTTCGGGGTGCGAGTTTTATACCCCTTCGCAGGTAACCCCTTACGTGAACGTGGATGACCACCTGAAGCTCTACCTTCACCACCACCCATCGGATGATCAACAGGGTTCATGGCAACTGCACGTGTACGAGGACGAATACCTCTCCAACGGTTAGCACCAGCTTTCCCTTTACGTTCCAAACTATGATCAGGATTTGACACAGAACCGATAGTTGCTAAACATGTTGAAACAATCATACGTGTTTCACCTGAAGCTAATTTGACAATGGCGTACTTGCCATCGCGGTTCAACAATTGTGCAAAAGTTCCTGCAGAACGAACCAACTTACCACCTTGGCCAGGTTGAAGTTCAATGTTGTGTATAATGGTACCTAAAGGTATTTCGCTTAAAGGAAGAGAATTACCTACTTCCGGAACCGAACCGGTACCACTCATAATTTGTTGTCCTACTTTTAAACCATGAGGAGCTAAAATATATCTTTTTTCTCCATCAGCATAGTTTAATAATGCAATACGGCCTGTACGGTTTGGATCATATTCAATGGCAGCAACTGTTGCAGGAATACTGTGTTTGTTGCGTTTGAAATCAATGATACGATACTTTTGTTTGTGACCACCGCCTATGTAGCGCATAGTCATTTTACCGCTGGTATTTCTACCACCAGACTTGCCTTGCTTTGCAATCAACGATTTTTCGGGTGTTGATTTAGTAATCTCTTCGAAGGTATTGGCCGATTTGAAACGGGTACCCGGAGTGATTGGTTTATATTTTCTAATTCCCATAGTAATGTTTCAAAAACTCAATTAAATGTTTGCGAAAAAGTCAATCGTTTGACCATCTTTTACCGTAACAATTGCCTTTTTAAAGGCTGGTCTCCTACCTGTAAAGAAACCGCTTTTGGTGTATCGAGTTTTAGTTTTTCCACTGTAAACAGCTGTGCTTACGCTTGTTATGTTTACATTATACATTTTCTCAATAGCTGACTTAATCTCCGGTTTTGTAGCTTTTTTATCTACTATAAAACTGTACTGACCAAGTTTTTCACTTAAGCGAGTAGACTTTTCAGTTATTAAAGGCTTTTTTAAAATACTCATCTCTCTCTTAATTTAAAATGTTTTCAATTACCGGTAAAGAGTTTTCAAGCAAAATTACCTTGTTAGCGTGTAATATTTGATAAGTATTTACATCTTTAGCAGACACTACATTTGCTTTAGGCAAATTGCGGCTTGAAAGGTAGATATTTTTATCGTAATCAGGAATGATCATCAATACCTTTTCATTGGCTACTTTTAAGTTATTGAGCAATGAGATGTAACTTTTAGTTTTAGGTCCTTCAAAATTGAAATTTTCTAAAACTGTAATATTATTTTCTTTTGCTTTATAAGCCAATGCCGATTTACGGGCAAGTTGCTTTAACTTCTTGTTTAACTTAAAACTGTAATCACGCAAACGAGGACCATGAATTCGAGCTCCACCTACAAAAGTACCACTCTTAATACTACCTTTACGTGAACCACCGGTTCCTTTTTGGCGGTGTAACTTTTTTGTTGAACCACTTACTTCGCTTTTTTCTTTGGCCTTGTGAGTACCTTGGCGTTGATTAGCCAAGTATTGCTTTACATCAAGGTAAATGGCATGGTTATTTGGCTCAATACCGTAGATATTGTCAGAAAGCGTTACCTTCTTTCCGGTTTCTGTACCGTTAATATTCAATACTGCTAATTCCATGTTATTTCTCAATAAAAACGATTGAACCTTTAGAACCAGGAATACTGCCTTTTACAACAAGTAAGTTTTGGTCCTTCATTACTTTTAATATTTCAAGGTTGGTTTTCTTAACACGGCTTCCACCAGTACGACCCGCCATACGCATACCTTTGAATACACGTGATGGGTCAGATGAAGCACCCAATGAACCTGGGGCTCTTAAACGGTTATGTTGTCCGTGAGTTTGCATACCAACCCCACTAAATCCATGACGTTTTACAACACCTTGAAATCCTTTACCTTTAGTTGTACCTACCACATCCACAAATTCACCCTCAGCAAATACATCTACAGTAAGTACTTGGCCTAATTCTAATGATTCGTTAAAATCTTTAAATTCAACCATTTTGTGCTTAGGGGTAGTATTTGCTTTCTTAAATATACCCATCAGCGCAGCGGGAGTATTTTTTTCTTTACGCTCTCCATACGCAATTTGAACAGCATCATAACCATCTTTATCGTTGGTTTTAACCTGTGTTACAACACACGGCCCTGCTTCGATAATCGTACAAGCTACATTCTTGCCGTTTTTATCGTATATGCTGGTCATTCCGAGTTTTTTTCCTATAAGTCCTGACATAGCTTCAATGATCAAACTTTAATTTCAACATCAACCCCGCTAGGTAATTCTAATTTCATTAATGCATCGACAGTTTTAGCGGTTGAACTGTAGATGTCCAGGATTCTTTTGTACGAACTTAACTGGAATTGCTCTCTAGCCTTCTTATTTACGTGTGGCGAGCGGAGTACGGTGTAAATCTTCTTCTTGGTAGGTAATGGAATTGGACCACTAACCACGGCACCGGTTGATTTAACCGTTTTCACAATCTTCTCAGCCGACTTATCTACCAAATTATGGTCGAACGACTTGAGTTTTATTCTTATTCTTTGGTTAACCATCTTATTAAGCTTTTTGTGCTTTACCGTTTACTTTTGCTAATACTTCTTCTTGAACATTGCGTGGAGCTTCAGAATAGTGATCAAACTCCATGGTTGATGTTGCACGACCTGATGATAACGTACGTAATTGTGTAACGTATCCGAACATTTCGGCAAGTGGAACTTGAACTTTGATAACTTGAGCACCCGCACGTGTATCCATACCCTGTAATTGACCTCTTCTTCTGTTCAAATCGCCAATAACATCACCCATATTTTCTTCCGGAGTTAGAACCTCTACTTTCATAATTGGTTCCAATAATACCGGGCTTGCTTTACGAGCGGCTTCTTTAAATCCGATTCTTGCTGCTAATTCAAATGATAATGAGTCAGAGTCAACCGGGTGGAATGAACCGTCAAACAAACGAACTTTTAAACTTTCAATTGCATAACCGGCTAATACACCATTCTTCATCGCCTCTGTAAATCCTTTTTGAACAGCAGGTATAAATTCTTTTGGAATTGAACCTCCAACGATTTCGTTCACAAACTCCAAACCGGTTTTTGCAGGATCGCCAGGGATTAATTCGAACTGAATGTCGGCAAATTTACCACGACCACCCGACTGCTTTTTGTACACCTCACGATGTGTTGTTGGAGTTTGGATAGTTTCTTTATATGATACTTGAGGAGCACCTTGATTACATTCTACCTTAAACTCACGTTTTAAACGATCAACAATAATCTCTAAGTGTAGCTCACCCATACCTGAAATGACAGTTTGACCTGTATCTTCATCGGTGTGTACTCTAAATGTTGGATCCTCTTCTGCTAATTTAGCAAGGGCGATACCTAATTTATCAACATCAGCCTGAGTTTTAGGCTCAATAGCCAAACCGATAACCGGCTCAGGGAATTGCATTGCTTCTAAAACAATTGGATTCTTCTCGTCACAAAGGGTATCACCGGTTTTGATATCTTTAAAACCAACTGCTGCACCAATATCTCCTGCTCCAAGTGATTCAATAGGGTTTTGCTTGTTAGCGTGCATTTGGAAAATACGAGAAATACGTTCTTTATTTCCACTACGCGTGTTTAGTACGTATGAACCTGCATCTAACTTACCTGAATAAGCGCGCATGAATGCTAAGCGACCTACGAAGGGGTCAGTAGCGATTTTAAATGCTAAAGCACAGAATGGCTCATCATAAGATGGCTTGCGTGATACTTCAGCACCGGTATCAGGGTTTGTACCAACAATGCTCTTCTTATCGGTTGGACTAGGTAATAATTCCATCACCAAGTCAAGCATGGTTTGTACGCCTTTATTTTTAAATGATGAACCACAAAGCATTGGTACGATTTTCATATCGATAACCGCCTTACGAAGAGCATCTAAGATTTCTCTTTCTGTTATTTGCGATGGATCATCAAAGAATTTCTCCATCAAAGTATCATCATATTCAGATACTGCTTCCAACAACTTCTCTCTCCATTCTGTAGCTTCTTCCATCATGTCGGCAGGAATTTCTACTACTTCGTAGGTCATTCCTTTGTCTTGCTCGTTCCAAATCATACCACGGAAGTTGATTAAATCAACCACACCTTTGAAATTATCTTCAGCACCGATTGGTAATTGTAATGGAACGGCATTGCTACCTAACATTTCACGAACCTGCTTACACACGTTTAGAAAATCAGCACCTGAACGGTCCATCTTATTTACGAAGCCTAAACGGGCAACATTGTAATTATTGGCTAAACGCCAGTTTGTTTCTGACTGAGGTTCAACACCGTCAACCGCTGAGAACAAAAACACTAACCCGTCTAACACACGCAATGAACGGTTTACCTCAACGGTAAAGTCAACGTGACCTGGAGTATCAATAATGTTAATTTGGTATTTTTTGCCACGGTAATTCCAAGGCACAGTAGTTGCAGCTGAAGTAATAGTAATACCACGCTCAGCCTCCTGCACCATCCAGTCCATGGTTGAAGCCCCATCATGCACCTCTCCTATTTTATGGTTTACACCAGAATAGTAAAGAATGCGCTCGGTGGTAGTTGTTTTACCGGCATCGATGTGAGCAGCAATTCCTATATTTCTTGTTAATGATAAATCTCTTGACATGATAAGTTATTCCTATTATCGTATTAGCTTAATTTAAAGTGTGAGAAAGCTTTGTTCGCTTCAGCCATTTTGTGAGTATCCTCACGTTTCTTTACTGCAGCACCTTCACCTTTAGAAGCAGCGATAATTTCATTAGCCAATTTATCTGACATTGATTTTTCGTTGCGCTTGCGGGCATAGGTAATCATCCACTTCATTCCTACAGCAATTTTACGATCGGCAGGCACTTCCATTGGGATTTGGAAAGTAGCACCACCCACACGTCTTGCTTTTACTTCTACCGATGGCATGATATTGTTTAACGCTTTTTTCCAAACGTCTAATCCACGTTCTTGTAATTTAGCTTCAACTTTATCAATAGCAGAGTAAAATACAGAATAAGCTGTACTCTTTTTACCTTGCCACATCAAGTTATTTACGAATCTTGTTACCAATACATCGTTAAACTTTGGATCAGGTAATAATATGCGTTTTTTAGGTTTTGATTTTCTCATTTCTGTATTGTCCTAAAATTCTTAATTACTTCTTTTTAGCTTTTGGATCAGCAGCAGCTTGACCCGGTTTCGGCTTCTTAGTTCCGTATTTAGATCTACGTTGGTTACGTCCGTTTACACCTGCGGTATCTAATGCACCGCGAACAATGTGGTAACGAACACCAGGTAAATCCTTCACACGACCACCACGCACCAATACGATTGAGTGCTCCTGAAGGTTGTGACCTTCACCAGGAATGTATGCATTAACCTCGTTTCCGTTAGTTAAGCGCACACGAGCTACTTTACGCATAGCCGAGTTTGGTTTCTTTGGAGTTGTAGTGTACACACGAGTACACACTCCTCTGCGCTGAGGACATGAGTCTAGGGCAGGTGACTTGCTCTTTGTGGCAACGTCATTACGACCTTTTCTTACAAGCTGTTGTATGGTTGGCATATCTTGCTTAAAATCTTGCTATTAATTTAAAATGCTAATTTTTAAGGGACGGCAAAAGTAGGGGGAAATATTAAGCTATGCAAGTGCCTGACAAAAAATATTTTAAAAAACGTAAAATATAGTTTGCTGAGCGGGTTAGTTAGCTTAAACATAACCATCAGACTTGACCAATCCGTTTCCTTTTATATGCTAAAAGGGCTGCAAATATACGGCACTTATTATTCTATGCAAATTTTTTTGTGGAAATTCTACAAAAAAGGCCTGCATTTGAATGCAGGCCATCGTTTATTCGATAAAACTAATATTATCTTAAGCGTTTATATCAAAGGTGTTCATAAATGCCGTAGTGAAGTTCCCTTTTTTGAAATCTTCATTCTGCATAAGTTTCTGGTGTAATGGAATGGTTGTTTTAATTCCCGGACCTTCAATCACAAATTCACTTAGTGCTCTTTCCATTTTAATGATGGCCTCTTCACGTGTTTGAGCACTTACGATGAGTTTAGCAATCATACTATCGTAATTCGAAGGAATGGTATAACCGGCATAAATGTGCGTATCAACTCGTGTACCATGTCCGCCCGGCTTATGCAAATATTCAATTTTTCCAGGAGTTGGCCTAAAGTTGTTATACGGATCTTCCGCATTGATACGGCATTCGATAGCGTGTTTGGTTGGTAAGTAATTTCTACCGCTAATAGGAACACCAGCAGCAATTAAGATTTGTTCTTTCACCAAATCATAATTTATTACTTCTTCAGTAACCGGATGTTCAACTTGGATGCGTGTATTCATTTCCATGAAATAGAAATTGCGGTGCTTATCAACCAAAAACTCTATTGTTCCTAATCCTTCATAATTAATGGCTTTGGCGCCTTTTATGGCAGCATCCCCCATTTTTTCACGTAATTCAGGTGTGATAAAAGGAGATGGCGCTTCTTCAATTAACTTTTGATGTCTGCGTTGAATTGAACAGTCGCGTTCACTTAAGTGACAAACATTTCCGTATTGATCACCGGCCAACTGAATTTCAATATGACGAGGCTCCTCTACGTATTTCTCCATGTAGATTCCATCATTACCAAAAGCAGCAGCAGCTTCTTGTTTGGCGCTATCCCAATGACGTTCAAATTCTTCATCATTCCAGATAATGCGCATACCTCTACCTCCACCTCCGGCAGTTGCTTTTATAATTACAGGATATCCAATTTCTTTGGCCAACTCTCGACCCTCATCTGCGCTAGCAATTAAACCATCGCTACCCGGAATTACAGGAACTCCTGCCTTTTTCATGGTATCTTTTGCACTTGCCTTATCTCCCATGGCGTTAATCATTTCGGGAGATGCACCAATAAATTTGATACCATGGTCACGACAGATTCCTGAGAACTTAGCGTTTTCGGATAAAAATCCATATCCCGGATGAATAGCATCAGCATTGGTAATTTCTGCAGCTGCAATAATATTCGGAATATTGAGATAGGATTGTGGAGATGGTGGAGGTCCAATACAAACAGCCTCATCAGCAAATCGAACGTGTAAACTATCTTTATCGGCAGTAGAATAAACCGCTACCGTTTTAATTCCCATTTCTTTTGCGGTTCTGATAACACGAAGTGCAATCTCTCCTCTATTGGCAATTAATATTTTTTTAAACATGAACTTTTAATCAAAGGTGTTATAAAAACAAAGTCGACAAGCATTATAACTTATCGACTTTGAGGATTTATGCTTTTGAATTAGTTTGGTTCAACCAAAAACAATGGCTGGTCATATTCAACAGGTGAAGCATTTTCAACTAATATTTTAACGATACGGCCAGAAACTTCTGACTCAATTTCATTAAATAATTTCATTGCTTCAACAATACAAAGTACCTTTCCCGGTTTAATCTCGTCACCTACATTAACAAATGCCGGCTTGTCCGGTGATGATGATTTGTAGAATGTACCAATCATTGGTGATTTGATGGTAACAAGGTTACTGCTGTGCTCATGCACAGGAACTGCAGGCGTTGATGCCACAGGAGCCGGAGCTGAGGGTGCGGCAGGAACTACTACAGGTGCTTGCACTAAAGGCTGCGATTGTTGTACGATAATTTTTTCTTCAACCTTTTTGATGGCTAATTTAAAATCACCACGTTCAACTTCAACTTCAGAAACACCTGCTTCTGAAACTAACTTTATCAGTTCTTTTATTTCTTTTAATTCCATAGGAACTTAATTGAATACTATCAAATGTAAATGTTTTTTAATGATATGAACTAAAGTGTTTAAAACTTTTAGCTGTTATATGCCCATTTAATTAAAATTGAGCCCCAAGTAAACCCTCCGCCAAATGCTGAAAGTACTAAGTTATCTCCCTTTTTCAATTGCTTCTCCCATTCCCACAACAACAATGGAATTGTTCCATTGGTTGTATTTCCGAAACGGTCGATATTAATCATCACCTTATCTTTGCCAATACCCATACGCTCGGCAGTCGCATCAATAATGCGCAAATTGGCTTGATGCGGTACTAACCATTTAACATCGGCAGCGGTGAGGTTGTTGCGATCCATAATTTGAGCAGATACATCAGCCATGCCGGTTACGGCAAATTTAAAAACGGTTTTTCCATCCTGAAACACATAGTGCTCTTTCGAATCTACGGTTTCGTGTGTTGGTGGCTTTAATGACCCTCCTGCTTTTTGATGCAAATAGTGACGACCATTACCGTCTATCTTCAATACACTATCCACTACACCTAATCCTTCTTCATTCGGTTCCAACAATACGCATCCCAATCCGTCTCCAAAAATGATGCAGGTATTTCTATCGGTGTAATCAATAATTGACGACATTTTATCTCCGCCAACTACTAATACTTTTTTATGTTTTCCTGACTCGA
>JBKDBG010000016.1:0-24057 GCA_046314755.1 Bacteroidota bacterium
GGTAAAGTGGTAAGAAGCATGGGACAATAACAAAAGAAGTAAAAGTATCAAAGCAAAAACCATTCGTTTAAGCAAATGGGACAAACCTTTGCATGTTTTCGTTCAGGATTTAATCAATGGTGTTAATTTTTTATATTTGATTATGCCCAACAACCAACACGTACCCGATAACTTTGGCACAAAAAGCGCTTATATTCTTTATAATTTTGTAATTACTTTGTATGTACGAAAACAACGAACACATGGAACTTGCAGTAATTAATATTGGTAACTCAAAAGGCATTAGGCTTTCTAAAACCATTTTAGAAAAGTATAATATTAGCGATAAAGTTGAAGTGATTTTAGAGAAAGGATGCATTGTGTTAAAACCTATAACAGAACCACGCAAAGGATGGGAAAAACAATTTAAAAAAATGCACGAAAATGGACATGATCAACTTTTAATTGATGATGTTTTTGATGACGAAACTTTTGAAGAATGGAACAAATAAACCAATATGAAATTGTGCTGGTTAACCTTGATCCCACAATTGGAAGTGAAATGAAAAAAAACAGACCCCTGTGTAGTACTCTCGCCTAATGAAATGAACAAGTATCTTCAAACCATTGTTATTGCGCCCATAACAAGCAGTTCAAAACTATACCCAACAAAGGTTTCAATCAAACACCGCGGGGTAAACGGCTGGATAGTTATTGATCAATTAAGAACAATTGACAGGATAAGAATTGTAAAACGTTTTACGAGTTTATCCCCTAAAGAAATTGAGCAAGTAAAAAATGTAATCAAAGAAACATTTGTTGATTAATAAAAAAGCCACCATGAGGTGGCTTTTTTTGCTACTCAACTGTTTTATTTTAAAAACTCAACAACTCTTGTAAAGCTGTTTTAAAACGTTCTTTAGGTAAAAAGTTTTGTTCAAGTTTTATATTAAAAGGCACGGCAGTATCTAAACTTCCGCAACGTTTAACAGGTGCATCTAAATACGTAAAACAATGCTCGGCAATGTGGGCCGCAATTTCAGCTCCTACTCCACCGGTTAAGGTATCTTCATGCAACACAAATGCTTTGCCTGTTTTTTTCACGCTGGCTTCCACGGCTTCTTTGTCCCATGGCAACAAGGTTCTTAAATCAATAATATCGGCATCAATTCCGGCTTCTTCGCAATAGGCATCGGCCCAATGCACACCTGCCCCGTAAGTAATAATACTCACTTCGTTTCCGCTGCGTACTGTTTTGGCCTTCCCAATGGCTATTTCATAATAATCATCAAACACTTCTTCTTCCAACTCCACAGCACGGTAAAGGGCTTTGTGTTCAAAAAATATAACCGGATTAGGATCATTAAAAGAGGCCGTTAATAAGCCTTTTGCATCAGCAGGTGTTGCAGGATACACAATTTTTAAACCGGGCACATGAAAAAACCAGGCTTCATTACTTTGGGAGTGAAACGGACCGGCCCCTACACCTGCACCGGTTGGCATGCGCACCACCACATCGGCATTTTGCCCCCAGCGGTAATAACTCTTTGCCAAATTGTTTACAATTTGGTTAAATCCAACACTTACAAAATCGGCAAACTGCATTTCAACCATGGCTTTCATGCCTTTAATGGAAAGTCCGTAAGCAGCGCCAATAATGGCACTTTCACACAAAGGTGTGTTGCGTACACGGCCTTTACCAAAGGCTTCAACAAATCCTTGTGTAATTTTAAATACACCACCATACGCTGCAATATCTTGTCCCATCAACACCAAATTATCATGGCGCTCCATGCTTTGTTTTAAACCATCACTAATGGCATCAACCAATCGTTTTTTGGTTTTGGTTTCGCTTTGCGGTGCAACGGTAACGTGTTGTAAATGTTGAAAGGGTTTGCTTGGTTGGGTTACAACCGGGGCAAACACATCGGCTAATTCAATTTCGGTATCAGGTGTAATATCCGGTTCAGCTTGTACGGCTTCAACACCGGCATCAATCTCCTGTTTAAATTCAACACGAAACTCGGCTATCATGTCATCGGTTAAAATACCTTCTTGCTTCAACCAATTTTCGTAATTGCTTATCGGATCTTTTTTGCCCCACTCTTCAAACAATTCTTGCGGTACATACTTGGTTCCTGATGCTTCTTCGTGCCCGCGCATACGAAACGTAATACACTCCAATATTACCGGCCTTGGGTTAATGCGCATGCTAGAGGCCAGGTTACTTACCATTTCATACACCTCCAAAATATTATTGCCATCAACCTTATAACCTTGTATGCCGTAACCTATGGCTTTATCAATAAAATTTTTACACCTAAATTGTTCGTTGCTTGGTGTTGATAAACCGTAGCCATTGTTTTCAATTAAAAAAATCACAGGTAAATCCCACACGGCTGCCGTATTAATGGCTTCATGAAAATCGCCTTCACTTGCACCACCATCACCGCTAAACACCACGCTAATTTTTTGTTCGCCTTTAAGTTTATGAGCCAACGCAATACCATCAGCCACACCTAACATGGCTCCCAAATGCGAAATCATGCCAACAATATGGTGCTCATTGGTACCAAAGTGGAACGAACGTTCGCGACCTTTAGAATAACCGTTTAATTTGCCTTGCCATTGCGAAAACAACTTTTGAAAAGGCATATTTCTGTTTGTCCACACACCTAAATTACGGTGCAAAGGCAAAATGTATTCATCTTCCTGCAAAGCTTGTGTAACACCAACACTAATGGCCTCTTGGCCCATACCGCTAAACCATTTGCTTACCTGGCCTTGGCGAAGTAAAATCAACATTTTTTCTTCAATCATACGAGGCTTTAACATGCCTTTGTATAAATTGATTAAAGTTTGGTTGCTGTGGTGTTTTTTATTGAATTGCATGACATTTATTTGGTGCTGCAAATAAAGCAAAATGTTGGGCAAATTGGCCTATTAAACAGTGATTATTTTGATGTAAAACCGGTTTTGATTAATGTTTAATTTTTTTACTTTTGATAAAAGCTCGTAAAAATGAAAAAACCATTAATAACCGAAAAGCAATATAACCTCATTCAGTTTTTTATTGTATGCAGTTTTATGCTGATTTTTATGTTAACCTTTTTAAACCACAAACTGCACTTTTTGCCTGTATTAACCTTGCACAATGCATGGGGCAAGTTTTTATATTTTGTACTTTTACCTATAGTATTGGGTTTGGTATTATTAAAACGTTTGAAGCTAATACCTGATTACACAAGAAATTACTTGAGTGCAATTTGGCCTAATTACAGCAATGAAAACTACCCAAAAGTTTACATGGGTATACAAGTAATTAAAATAATTTTTGTTATCATTTTATTGTATTGGATGAGTGATATTCTTTAGTTCGTTATCCATTTAATTTTAAAACGCGAACAAATGAAAAAACCATTATTAACCGAAAAGCAATATAACCTCATTGAGTTTTGTCTTGCATTTTTCTTCCTATTTGTGATTGGTTCAGTAATACTTAACCGTACAATTAAACTTTTGCCTGTTGTTTGGGTTCATCAAATTTGGACAAGCTTATTATTTTATGTGTTTTTTCCATTAAGATTAATCTTAACCATTTCAAAATGGACCAAGTTAATTCCTGATTACAATCCAAACATACTAAGTGTAATTTGGCCTAACTACAGTAAAGAAAATTACCCAAGGCTTCACCTTAGCTTTCAGGTGGTAAATATTTTAATTGTGGTAGGCGTACTCATTTGGGCCTATTTAATGATTACCCATAAAATTTAAACAAAAAAAGGCCGGATAAACCGGCCTTTTTAGTTGAATATGTTATTTGGAATTAACCGTTTGCTTTGGCATGGTCGGCTAAAAACTGAGCTAAACCTTTATCGGTAAGCGGGTGGTTTAACAAAGCCAATATTGCACTTAACGGACTTGTAATTACATCAGCACCGTATTGCGCAGATTTTACAATGTGTACCGGATTACGAATAGATGCCGCTAATATTTGAGTTTGGTAACCTTGCACGCTAAAAATTTGAGAAATTTCAGCAATCAATTGCATACCATCATAGCTAATATCATCTAACCTGCCAATAAACGGAGAAATATATGTTGCTCCGGCTTTGGCAGCCAATATGGCTTGGCCTGCACTAAATACCAACGTGCAATTGGTCCGAATACCTTTTGAAGTAAGGTACTTTATGGCCTTAACCCCATCCTTAATCATAGGAATTTTCACCACAATGTTTTCATGCAAGGCTGCAAGTTTTTCACCTTCGGCAATCATACCTGCATAATCGGTACTAATTACCTCGGCACTTACATCACCATCAACAATGTTGCAAATATCTACGTAGTGCTTTAAAACGGCTGCTTCGCCTTTAATTCCTTCTTTAGCCATTAACGAAGGATTGGTGGTAACACCATCAAGAATACCTAAATCATTAGCTTCTCTAATTTGATCTAGGTTGGCTGTATCAATAAAAAACTTCATGTTGCAAAAAATTTGCTTGCAAGAATACGGTTTTTAGCCGGATAAAAATAATTAGAAATCAACCTTTAACAGTTAAAGATTAAAAGTTAACGGTTTACCTTTAAAAGTTATATTCGAATCATGACAGACAAAAGTTACTGGGATACCCGCTGGCAAAACGGACAAACCGGTTGGGACCTTAATACCATATCACCACCCATTAAACAATTTATTGACAGCCTAACCGATAAAAATTTACGCATATTAATACCCGGTTGCGGCAGTGCTTACGAAGCCGAGTATTTATTGCAAAATGGATTTAATAACGTTACTGTTATTGATATTTCACCTACATTAACACAACAACTTTCAAATGCTTTTTCAACCTACCTTAAACAACAAAAACTAAAGGTAATTTGTATTGATTTTTTTGAGTTGAACGGGTTGTTTGATGTGATTATTGAACAAACTTTTTTTTGTGCATTACATCCTGATTTACGTAAGGCTTATGTTGAACACATGCCGAAATTATTGGATAAAAACGGTTTACTCACCGGACTTTTATTTAACCGCGAATTTGAAGGTGGCCCGCCATTTGGCGGTAATGTAATGGAGTATGAAACATTGTTTACGCCCCACTTTTCATCGGTTAAATTTATGCCTTGCTTAAACTCGGCTGCTCCTCGTTTGGGCAGTGAGGTTTGGTTTGAAGCAAAAAAGTAAGGCTGCAAGTTTTACAGCCTTATCTTATCAAACTGATTGAAGAAAAATTTAGAATTTCAATCCTGCACCAACATACCAAAGTCGGCCATCAGCAGGCAACAAACCCGGGCCGGGATAACCTCCTGCCCTTCGGGTAAAATAAGCCTCATCAAACACATTGTTTATACCGCCATTCAGTTGAAATCCTTTTTTAAATTGAATGCTTAAACTCCAATCGGTAACGGCATAAGCAGGAATTTCTCCCACTGTGGCTGCTGCATTAGGCTTTTGGGTATTTAATGCATCGGCATAAGCTGCACCTACCCTACTTTGTTGTATGGAGGTTGAAACCATTTTATAGCGGTAACTCAAGCCAAATCGGTGGATGTATTGCGGTGCATTTTCTACCCTTTTGTTGGTTTGATTTTTTGTAGCATCAGGGTCGTTCCATTGGGTGTATGTGGCATCAATAAAACTAAGTGAAGCAAACACACTTAAGTGTCCTAGTTTATCATATCCTAAGGCTTCCGTTGGCGAACATTCCAAATAGGCTTCAACACCTTTGCTTACGCTGGCACCAATATTGGTGCGGAAATTTTTTCCATTAACGGTATACGTTCCAATGCGGTTGCCGTAGTATAAATAAAATGCCGATACATCAAACGATATAAACTTTTTGAAGTTTCCTCGGTAACCAATATCAATATTGTAACCTGTTGCATCTTTTAAATTGGCATCAATAGAATCAGTGGTAGCTACAGTAATATCGCTAAACAAAACAGGACGGTAGGCTTGGGTAAAATTGGCATACAACGTAGTGCTTGCTGTGGTTTTATATTGCATACCCACACCGGCTATAAAAAAGTTTCGGGTTGAGTTTCGGTTGATGATTTTGGTATCATCCGTAATACCTTTAGCCGTGTTATACAAATATTCATAACGTGCGCCAAGCGTAACGCTTAATCGGTTGTTGATGTTCCATAATTGTTCTGCAAATACAGCGGCATTATCTGTGGTGTAATGAATATCACGTGATAATTGATTATTGCTTACTTCCAAATTAAAGGTTTCATCACGGTTACCATTTCTATTTTGAATACGATAGGTATTGCCTCTGTAAAAGCGCACTCCGGCAGATAAGGTTTGTTTTTGCCCCATGGCTTGATAAGTAAACAAATGCCTGAATTCCACGCCATAATTTTCGTAATCATCTTTATCAACTGTACGTGGGCTCCAACGACCTAAACTATCGCGAGTTTCAGGAACTTGAATAGCAGCCATGTTTCCAATGCTGTATCGCTTACCGGTTAATGCAAATGCTTTTACATTTAAGCTGTGATTAGCATTGATGCGATAATCCAAGTTAAGTGCCGCAATATTCCACACCACATTAAACCAATTCCTGTTTCTAACCGATTGTTGGTGATTTGCTTTGAACATAGAATCGGTTAAACCTCCGGCTTGTTGCATCACCGCATCCATGCGTGTGTATTCAAAATTTACGGCCAATTTTTTATTGATTTGATATCCTAAGTTTACATAACCATTCCAGGTTTGATAGCCGCTATTTTCACGCCAACCATCTGCTCTGCGGTAATTGATATTGGCATAATAAGAGAAATTTTTGATGTTGCCCCCAACTGCATTAAAACTACTGAACATGCCATAGCTGCCCAATGTTTGCATACTTTCCACCCCTATAGGTTTTCCATTTACCGATTTCTTTTTGATGTAATTTACCACTCCGCCAAATTGTGCACCGTATTGAATGGAGGCAGCACCTCTAATTACTTCTATACGTTCTACAGATTCAACTGATGGGGTGTAATACGCTTCAGGATATCCAAACGGATCGGCAGAAATATCATACCCGTTTTGTCGTGTATTAAACTCCCACATTCTATTGGGGCTTAAACCGCGTGTAGCAATTCCCATTTGCACCCCACTGCCATCATTTTCCCAAACCTGCACACCGGGCACCTTTGCAAAAATTTGTCGCGAGTTATTTTGGGCCAAATTAGCTGATGAGGTTGATAATCGAACCACTTCTGTTTTTTTAGCAGCATAAATGACATTGTCTTTTACATCGGGCATTCTTTCAATATTCTTTTGAATGGAAAGATCTCTCACTTCTGCTGTTTGCAGTACAATGTTACGTGTAAAAGTAATGGTACCTATTTGCAAAACTTGTTGCAAATCGGCAATAGTAAAGTAATGTAAGGTGATGATTTGGCCGCCAATTTCTGCTTTCAATTCATAATCACCGGGCATTAAACCGGTAAAAGCAAATCGCCCTGAATCATCTGTGTTGGTTTGAATTCCGTTGTTTAAAAATAGCGGTTGGTGACTAACAGGTTTTGAAGATTCATGAACCAATGAACCTTTTACCTCAGCCGCATGCAGTTGTTGCGACCAATAAATAAAGGCAAACAATAAGATTAAAGCTTTCATAATTTCATAGTTATTGGTGGCAAATATATTCTTACTTAGATTTAGTCTAAATAAAAATAGAATGATATTTGTCAGCCCCAAACCTGATGAATTGAACCTCAAACCAAAAAAAATAGGCTTCACGTTTGGGTGAAGCCTATTTTAAAGTAATCTATGCGGGTGTATTGAATTAATCAATAGCCCAACAATCGTATAATTTATTAATCAATTTGTTTTCGTGGTGTTGCATGTCTTCATCAGCCATTACAATTTCCATGGCAAAACGCGTGATGGTGTGTCTTTCATCTTCATTTGATATGCTGAAAAAATGTTCAGCCGTTTCAACAAAATGTTGTTCACGTTCCTCTTCAGGTAAAGCACGTAAAAACGCTTGTTCTTTTATTAAGTCAATACCACCGTCAAAGTGGTCATTTAAAAATCCAATAATAATATCACTTTCAGCTTGATGTAATTTTCCGTCAGCCAAGGATAACAACATTAACAAATGGAATCCGGCTTCCACTTTACTCATCTTTTTGATAAACTGTGTTGGCATAATACAATATCAAATGTTTGGTTTAAAGGTAACTTTATATTTGAAACCTGCAAAACTTAAATACAATTTCTTTTTATTTCTTTTTGAGTGTTAAACTAACCTTTTCAAAATCAATCACTGCCTTATATTTTTTCAATATATCACTCCCCAATACCCCGTCAATAGGCGCTAAACCAATTTTTGCGTAGGATGTATTTACATGACCAATTGGCAATACGGCTACCCCTATTTTTTTTATTTTAAACTCACCAAATGATACTTTTTTCAGTGTGGCAACATGCGTTTCCATTTCAGTAACACCCAACCCAACCGATTGACTTTCGTGCAAGGTAATTTCATCATCAGTTACAAACTGTTTTATACGTTCCACATCCAATACCGTTTTACTTGCACCGGTATCTAACAACAACCGGCAAGCAACACCATTCACTTTTGCTTGCACAAACAAGTGAAAGTTTTTATGATCTATTTCTTGTAAATCAAGTTTAATTTTATGTTTCATTGGGTATAAAAAACAAAGACGTTTCAATGAAGGAAACGTCTTAGTTTAAAATTTATGGTGATGGAAATTATAGTATACCTGTTTCAGTTAATACATTATTCATGCTGCGCACGGCATCAGCACTTTTAGCGAACAATGCTTTTTCTTCGTCATTCAAATTATAATCAACAATAGATTCCCAGCCATTTTTGCCAATGGTTACAGGCACACCTAAGCAAATATCATTTTGTCCGTATTCACCTTCAAGGTAAACGCAACAAGGTTGAATGCGTTTTTGGTCGCGTACAATATTTTCAACCAACAAAGCACTTGCAGCACCCGGAGCGTACCAGGCAGAAGTGCCTAATAATTTGGTTAAAGTAGCACCGCCTACCATGGTAGCATCGCTAATTTCTTTAAGTTTATCGGCATCTAACCATTTGCTTACGGAAACACCGTTTAAAGTAGCCAAGCGAGTTAAAGGAATCATAGTTGTATCCCCATGGCCGCCAATTACAGTACCTTGAATATCAGCAGTTGGTTGGTTTAAAGCCAAACCTAAATATCCTTTAAAACGAGCGCTATCCAACAAACCGCCCATACCAATAATTCGGTTTTTAGGCAATCCGCTCGATTTTAACGCCAGGTAAGTCATGGTATCCATTGGGTTTGAAACCACCACGATAATTGCATTTGGTGAATGTTTCAACACATTTTCAGTAACTGATTTTACGATGTTTGCATTGGTACCGATTAACTCTTCACGAGTCATACCCGGTTTACGCGGAATACCCGAAGTAATTACCACTACATCAGAACCGGCAGTTTTGCTGTAGTCGTTGGTAGTTCCGGTTATACGGGTTTTCATTCCGAGTAAAGAAGTGGTTTGATAAATATCCAAAGCTTTACCTTCGGCAAAACCTTCTTTAACGTCTAATAAAACTACTTCATCCGCAAGTTCGCGGTAAGCAATTACATCGGCTGTTGTTGCTCCAACCGCCCCTGCTCCAATTACTGATACTTTAGTCATTGTAGATTTTTCTTAATGAATTGATGATAAATTAAAAGTTGTGCGAAAATAAGCATGCTAAGGAGAATCCAAAATGATTGTTTTCAGCTATTCATCAATTATTTAGTTTGAGCCGATCTATAACCATCAATCGGACTTAACCACCTTAATGGTTTGATATCCTTTTGAGCCTTCTAACTTAAGATAATAAACACCGGCAGGGATATTACTCATATCAAACAAATTATAAGTTAGTGATGGGTTGAACAAAACAGGAGTTATTACCTCTTTTCCCATTACATCAAACAGGGAAACAGCGCTTATTTGTGATGAATACTCCGATACAAGAGTCAGGTAGTCATTTGTTGGGTTGGGATAGAGTTGAATAGCATAATCTGTTGCTAGGAATTTTGGAGATTGAGATTCAGAAACCTTGGGAATTGATGAAGTTGCGAATTTCAAAATCGATAGTTGACTACCATAAGGATTGCAATTGACGAATGAATCTAATTTACCTGTAACCATATCTGCAACGGCAACAAAATCATCATTTACATCTATACGAGGCAAAAAAGAAAAGCTAAACGGACTACCTGTTTTTGTTAATGAGCGTTCGCGAACTTTAGTTCCAAACCTGTCTATTTCCAGCATTGATAAAGTATATAATTTCGTTTCAAGGTTCTCTTTTGCTCCAACTAACCATACATCGCCTGTTTTGGATGTTTTTATGTCAAATGGAAAAAACAACTCAGTTTCACTCGTACTAGAAAACAAAACCTTTCCCGAAAATGCATCCAATATGGTGTAGAATGGCTGAAATTGGTTACAGTTTCCTCGTATAGTTGAAGTAAATTGAAAATCATCAAAAGTTATGGTACCTCTAAAAAATCCGGCCATGATAACATCTCCTTGGTGATTAAGGCTGATGGTTGTTGCGCTATGCAAATCATCACTTTCAAATAATTTGCTCCATTTTAAAATCCCACTTTCCAAATCAATACTTTGTACATAGGAATGCCATCTTGAGTTCTTGCACGAACTCCACCAATTATAATAACCTATACTTTGTAACATTACCAATTGATTAGATTGTAAGTTAACCACCATACTTCGCGTTAACCCGAAATATTTTGTAAATGGTGTGATGGTGTTCACTGCCCATTTTAATTCTCCATTAGCATTTAACTTTACCAATGCATTTGCCGCAATAGCAATATCGTTTGTTAATCGTTTATTTAAAATTTGAATACTGTAGTTTGAATATTTAATTGCCAAGTACAAATTATTATTTTCATCTATCGTTAGAAAATCAACATTAGCATCTGTTGTGTTTTTAGAAGTAAACAATATCTTGTTCCATAAAATTTCACCGGTTTTACCATTTAACTTCAACAAATAAGTCATGTTTGATTCACTTACACGAACGGTATCTATGCCAAAAACTGCCCTATTACCTGCTTGGCCTACAACATAAACATCCCCATTTTTATCAACTACCTGATGAAAGTTACGATCTATATTCTCATTAATTACCCCGTAGGAGGTCATCCATTGTAAATTTCCTTTAGCACTGTATTTAGCTGTAAATTGACCTCCTTTAGCGTAATGCTTCTTATTATTATCGTAGCCTAATAAAAAGATTTTAGAAAAGCCCCTGTTATATAGTTGTATAAATCCGGAAAATATGACATCGCCAGAATCGTTAAAATCAACCCCACCATTATAAAGTTTGGTATCGCTATGTGCAAATTGATCTAAACCAATTTGACGATGCCATTCAAGAGAATTCGAATCAAACATCAATTTAGGTACAGATGTTGGTGCTTGTGTAAACGGAATTTCATGTAACCTTAATTGCTGATTAACATGTCCCAAAGTCAGCCAATAAAATTTACCTCGATAGGATGAGATAGCAATAATTGAATTAACGATATCATCATCACCTACATGCCATATAGGCTCAATAGAAAATGTTTGTTTTGGGTTTAAACGATAAAGATAATGATTCATATCTACCATATTTTTTACTATGGCAAATCCGGTATCACCAGCGATTGAAAGATCCCTTACCCTAAATTCATTTTCATAAGAGCTAAACATTCCTGGTGTAATATCAAACCTAATTAAGGAATCATCGTTATTTAATATACATGGTTCAACACCATAATCATTAGAAATTGAAACCCATAAATCTAATCCTACCACGGGTTTTGAATAATCATGAGGACCTATGTTAAAGCCATCAGGAAAAGGCTTAAATCGAACAAGATTTAAACCTGTACTATCATAGCGTTCAATTTGTCTTAAGGCATAGTTTATCCTACGCCAAGTCCCATCACTCATTGGTTCACCCTTATAATCCGAACTATTGGTTGGGGGAACAAAAGTTGTCACTTTCGCATCCATATGCACAAAGCTTGACACATAATATTGAGAAGCTCTGGTACGTGATGTTGTTACTTTAAAATAGAGTTTATCCCCGATAAAATACAAATCGCTAAAATCAACACTATCTGCATTATCCTGATAAATGGTGCGAATAGCGTTTCCGATTTTACAAAATAAGGCACGAGTGGTACCAATTAATCCTTTGTAATTCAACTCATAAATAAAAGTGTCATTTCTCACAAAGAATTCCCCAACAATAGGGACGTTTAAATTGATATTGACATCAGTGAATGTTGTGTCATATATTTTATAAATCTTAAATGAGTTATCCCGATTATTAATCATTACATAAACGGTATCACCTGTTTCTGGAGTATTAAAAAAAACTAAAGGATGATTACCTCTACTGGGCAAATTGAGTCGGGTAACATTTAAGGTTTTGTAACTAAAAAAATGAATCCATTGTTGCTTTATACCGTTCAGTATATTTTCTTTCACATAATAGTTTCCGGTTGCTTTGTTGATGAATGGATATGAAGCAGTGCCAATATTTTGCTGATTAATGGTGAAACTGTTTTTAGAATTTAGATTGTACGTAAACAACTGATTAGGCCAAATAAGTGCAATAATCGAATCATTAAAAACAAGTTTAGAAAATTGGGTGCTATTAAATTGACTGTAATTCCACGTGGCTAAAGGTAATGTTTGTCCTAAAGTAATTGAAGCATAGAAGAAAAATATGAGGCTGGTTAAAACTTTCATATACCGAATTTAATGAATGAGAAAGTAAGATACAATTGAAAAAAATCAATGTAATCTAACATTTGTTAATAAACCGGATAATTGACGGAATCAGAAGACGTAGTAAAAGTTGGTGAATAATTAATCCAATCAGGATGAATTGCAAAGTAGGCCTCAATTCAAATCCATTTCTTTTACCTCATCGGCAATAACCAAACGGCCTAAGGTTTTTTCCTTAATATAATCAATGCTTACACCCGGTGCGTATTCAATACATTTAAATCCTTCTGGAGTAATATCAAACACACCTAACTCGGTAACTACTTTTTTAACACAGCCTAAGCCTGTAATTGGTAAAGAACATTTTGATAACAATTTACTTTCTCCGGCTTTGTTTACATGCTGCATGGCCACAATAATATTTTTGGCACTGGCTACTAAATCCATGGCACCACCCATGCCTTTAACCATTTTACCCGGAATTTTCCAATTGGCAATATCACCGTTATCAGCCACTTCCATGGCACCCAACACGGTTAAATCCACCCTTCCGCTGCGTATCATTCCAAAACTCATGGCACTATCAAAAAAACTTGAACCTTTTAAGGTGGTTACCGTTTGTTTACCGGCATTAATTAAATCGGCATCCACATCTTCTTCAAAAGGGAAAGGCCCAATTCCCAGTAAACCATTTTCTGATTGTAATATTACTTCGATGCCCTGAGGAACATAATTAGCCACCAAAGTAGGAATACCGATTCCTAAGTTTACATAATAACCATCTTTTAATTCTTGTGCGATACGTTTCGCAATTCCAAATTTGTCTAACATGCTTTTGGTTGATTGGTTGATTTGGATAATTGGTTTGTTTAACCTTCCCTTTTTATCCTTTACCTTGTTTTAACATTTTATTTTTTTCAACTCGTTTACTATTCAACAAGTCAACTCATCACTATTAACCTTTCTTAGTAACAGTTACCTGCTCAATTCTTTTCTCATAATTCACCCCTTGGAAAATTCTGTTTACATAAATTCCCGGGGTATGAATCATATCAGGATCTAGCTCACCTGCCGGTACCAATTCTTCCACTTCGGCAATGGTTATTTTTCCGGCCATTGCCATTAAAGGATTGAAGTTGCGCGAAGTGGCACGGAATATTAAGTTACCATGCGTATCACCCTTCCATGCTTTTACAATAGCAAAATCAGAGTCAAATGCATGTTCCATCAAATAAGTTTTACCATTAAATTCTCTGGTTTCTTTACCAATAGCTACTTCAGTTCCTACACCTGCAGGAGTGTAAATAGCGGGCATTCCGTAACCTGTAGCTAAACAACGTGTGGCTAATGTACCCTGCGGAATCAATTCAACTTCCAATTCACCGCTTAACAGCTGACGTTCGAATTCGGCATTTTCACCCACGTACGATGAAATCATTTTTTTTACCTGTTTGGTTTTAAGCATTAAACCAATTCCGAAATCATCAACCCCGGCATTGTTGCTGATGCAGGTTAAATTTTTTACACCTTTTTTTACCAAGCCTGAAATACAATTTTCAGGAATTCCGCATAATCCAAAACCACCAAGCATGAGTACTGCCCCATCTTGTATATCATGTATGGCCTCATCGGCATTTTTAACAACTTTATTTAGCATATCAATATTATTTAATCAGCAATGGTAGCACTCAAGCCTTCGTCTAACAAAGCTTGACACATAGCAATCATATCAGCACGTGCACCTGATTTTACTGTAGCTTTCCCTTTAAAATGAACAATCCATGCGCATTGTTCGGCTTGTAAAACTTCGTGTTTACAAATACGCACCAAACAGTCAATTACGTGATCAAACGTGTTTACGTCATCATTGTACAAGAGTAACGTCTTGCGGTCGGTAACCTCATCAATTACTTCAACTAATTCTTCTTCTAACAATAATTCACTCATACGTTATGGGTACTTTGTTTTTTGGCCAATGAAAAGCGGTTTTCGGTTCCTGCTTTTAATCGTTTTAAGTTGCTGCGATGGGTATAAATAACCAACACGGCAACAATGGCACAAAAATACACTAAATTCATTTCTTGCCAATGATGAATGTAACCGGCAAAAATAGGGCTTAACAATCCTGCGCCCATTGAACCAACTGAAATATAACGGGTTATACTAACAATAATCACAAAAGCAATAAAACAAGCAAGCGCCAACATCCAATCCATACCGCCCACCACGCCTATTAAAGTTGCGATGCCTTTACCGCCTCTAAAACCTGCAAAAACAGGATAAATATGTCCGATAACAGCACATGCGCCAAACAACATTTTAAACTCCATTAAATACTCTGATTGGTTCAGAATACCTTGCCAAAAAACCAAGTTGGCGGCTGTAAATCCCTTTAAAAAATCAATAAACAAAACTGTGAATCCGGCAGGCTTGCCTAAAACGCGCAAAGTATTGGTTGCTCCTGCATTTCCGCTTCCGTGATCACGCACATCAATACCAAAAAACGCTTTGCCAATCCACACACTGCTTGGTATTGAACCCAACAAATAACCCATTACACATGCTACGGGAATAAATAAATTTGTACTCATTGTTATTTCTTTTTAGGTGCTTTAAGAAATTGATTTTTTACGGTAACGTTTGCTAAACGTAGTTTAAAATCATCTTGTTTTGAAAACTTATCAATATTATCCTTAATCGCTGTATTATACAACTGATCGGAACTAATGGTATATAATATGCCTTTTTGAAACTTAAAGTAATACCAACTTCCCGCAGGACTTTGCAAGTACAAAGTAAAATCATCACCGCTTCTGCGTTTAATAATTTCCAACTTGCCTATAATTTTCCTTTCAAATTTGTATTTATCAAACGAGTTAATCCCAATTTCACCTTCCGAAATTAATGAACGTGTAGTTGGATTCCATTTCAATTTGAGCTCATTAATAAAAATGGTTTTCTCTAAATTATTAATCAACTTAATGGTATTATCTTCTCTAATTTCTTCTACCACACGTTTGATGTTTTTATCCTCTACCAATTCCGATAAAGCATTACTTAAAAAGTTGGCATCAAACTTAGGCGGTTCAGAAGAAAGTGATTGCTCGGTGAGGGAGTCATACATCATACGCAAGGCCGAATTCGGGAATGGGAAATTTAATAGCATGCATAAATTCATACTAAAGCTGGTATCAACCAAACTGTACGTTCCGTTACCAGCGGCAGCTACTTCAAACTTGGTTGTTTCAAAACCTAATTTATAACGGCCTTCTCCATAAATGCTTTTTTGCTTATCATTTACGGCCATGTAATTGCCTTTTGTTGCACCATTAAACAACTTTTGAAAATCACCCATTTTAAATACTTCCTCTTTTTCATCATAAAAGAGGGTTCCTTCAACTTTTAAAATTTCCGGGTCACTTTGGTTTCGTTTACGTGAGAAGAACAAAGAATAAACATGTGCCGAATCATTACTGATATTAAAACCATTATAAATGGTTTGTTGGTTCATATTTTTTATTGGTGATTTTACATTGATATAAACTGAATCAGGATTTACAACCGCTGCATTTCTAAACCACTCTGTTTTAGGTAAAGGCAATTTATGAATAGGTAAAAAATAACCGTCATATTCCAAATTTCGCACAACCGAAACCAATACAGCATCACCACGGAATTGAATATTAGGACCAACAAAAAACTTAATGGTATCAGGAATATTTGAACGAGCCGTGAGTTGTTTGAGTTTATTTACTGAAATAGAATTTAAGAAAAACTTCTGCACTGTTTTTTTCTTGTCGATGTATTGGTATTTACCGGTTCCGGAAACATTAAATCTACCCGCAATTTTTAAACTCACACTGTCAATATTGTGAAACTTGCTAGCAGTATCGGCAATAATATAGGCTTTGTTCAGCACATCCATATCTGCATTTTCTCTGATGGTAACCTTGTTTTCTTCAGGAAAAACACGAGAATCAGCAATGCCAATGTAAGGCACTTTTTTAGCCTGCATGGTAAAATCTTTCAGTTGTAATGTGGTAATGGCTGTATTAAATTTTAAAGAATCTTGTAAGGGGTGAGTAGATAATAAGTAGGTATTTTCACCTTCAGGCAAAGCCGATTTAAAATCAATGGTTTTAGGGTCCATACGCCATAAAAACTCATCAAAAGCTCCTGCATATTGATTGTACAAGAAGTAAGAGTTTAGGCCTTTAGTATTGTATTTAAAATCTCCCAAACGATTTTCTAAATCAACCCTGGCTTTAACCGAAGCGGATTGAAATGCAAACTTGGTGGTATCATTAATATCAAACAATTTAAATCGCGCATCCTCACTTAATACCTGATCGGGTTGAAGCCAAAAATCAACAGAAGTTAATTGTGCCTTCTCCAAATTCACATTTCCTTTTGCATGCATTGAACCTGGTGTATAAATAATGGTTCCATCCAAATTTGCACGGTTATCACTAAAAACAATATAATCTTGCATGCGAGTTAAAAGCATGGTGTCTTGATAAGGTATCCAATGCATATACACATCTTTAGCCACAACATCCGGATAAATTGCAGTGCGTTTATTATCAAAAGTTCTACAATCGGCATTTAAAGAATCAAGTAACATTACAAATTGATCGGACTTGCTTACCGAAGCCAAATAATTGATTTCACCTGTTCCAAAAAAACCTTCATCACTTAACGACAAATCAACAAAACCTCTTCCCTTTCCTCCATACATTGGGTAACCAACTTCATTACGTTTAAGTTTAAACCCAAGTGATTTATCAGGTTGTAAATACAAGGCATATTTTAAATCAGGAATAATTCCTCCGGAAACCAACGTACCTGCAAGCGACATTTTTTCTAAGTCTAGCTCATTTAAGCTATCCATGGTAAATGGTTCCACATCAAAATAAAATCGGTTACGATCGTATACCCCATTTTGAGTAGACGGTTTATCATAATACACCTTTGAACCTACATCAGATTTAAAGATTGGATAACCCGGGAATTTTTTACGTCCGCTTTTGTTGTTAGGATGATCAATAGCTAAGGTTCCATAAATATTCTGCAGGGCACTTTTTATTGGTAAATCTGCCCCCGTACGTTGATCCTTGTATAAAAACTTCATGGAGTCAACGTTATTTAAACGTACTTGAAATGTGGTGTAATCAAACGAAAAACCATTTCCATAAAAATCGGCCTTACCCGAACGTAACTTACCTGAAAAATCCATATTACGGTTCTTCTTAATGGTTACTTGCTGGTTACGCGGAACGATGTATACATTTTGAGAATCGCTGAAATAAAACTGAGGAACACCTTGTATTTGTAAATCGTTATTGATTAAACTGATGGTAGCATTTGGATAGCGACTAATTTGTGATACGAAAGTAATGGCATCATAATCAGTTACACCAAAGTGTGCATTCACATAATCTTTGAGTTTACGTTTTACTTTTACGTAATCCTTTTTTTCATCAAACGTAACAAAGCCGAAATCGTTCAAATCAATCATTTGTAAGCGAATGGCACTTGGTTCACTTTTAAAGTTTGCTGCATAATCTTTGATATAAAATCCATCCACTTTATATTTTTCGCAATATAATTTTATGCGATGCAACGGATGATAACCCAACATACCTTGTATGCGCTCATAACGTATTTCACGGAAATAATTCACCGATTCGAAGCGGGCAGGCTCATCATCATTAATCATGTCAACATCCATAGCCGGACTATTCAAATCCCATTTTATTTCATCACAATAAAACTCAACCTTGTGGTAGCTGTCGTAAAAAGGTGTACTTCCTATGCCTTGCTTTTTATTTCTGAAAAGAGATAAAGCCTCATCTTGTATGCGATAGGAAAACTCCACTTGAGGATGATAGATGGAATCCTTTTCCATGTAAATTGTGGCAGTAGCTTTTAGGGTATTGATTCGGTCTTTTCTAATCACCATTTCTTTAGCTGATACTTTAAGTACCGGACGATTTTTAAATAAAAAAACCAATTCGGCAGTAGTAGTATCACCGCCTCGCAACACAATCTCATCTCCCTTCATGGCAAATCCTCCCGTATACTTGGCTCTACCAAAATTAAGTTGATTAAAATTTTTGATGTAAGAGTCGAATTGTGGGTAGGTAGATTTATCGCCCATGGATTGAGCCATGGCTTGATCAATGAGTTTGCCATACAATGGAATATTGATAAATCCTTTGTATTGAAACATGGCTGAATCTGCTATTAACTTTCCACTCTCCAAATTGAGTTTGTAACCTTTTAACTCACAAAATATTTTGGCGCTATCCAATCCAACACGGGTAAAATCTGTCTTACCTCCTTTGCCATACCACATCTCTGCAGAAGCATCATATACACCTGTAGTGCGATAAACCTCCAACGTATCTCCCGGAGTAATTCCAAACAAATCGGTTTGTTTAAAAATGATTTGAGCGGCATTTTTACTTGCAAAATCAACATCTACTTTGGTTACATACCATTTTATTCCCCCACTTTGTAACAATACATTATCATACAACACATTTCGTGAAATTTGTAAAAACGAATAACAAGCATCCTTTCCTTGACTAAATGCCTTTTCAACTGCTTTATGCCAATTATCAAATCGAGCGGTTAGGTTATTGTTAACTAAACCATTAATGGCTTTAAAATAATTTTCGAAGTGTGGGCTGGGCTGGTAATTTTGATCCAGCATTTGGTTGGTGAGTTTAATGATTTGTATTTTTTGATTATTGGAAAACTTACCTCCATTGTAGTAGCCAATAAACTCGGCAACTGCATCACGCACATTATCGTTTCGCGATTTATCGAAATAATCATCTAAATCATTAGGGAATTGCAGCACATCAAAACTGAAACTATTTTGAGCTTGCACCCAAGTAGCGCCAAAAAGTAAAAGTATACAAACGATAAAATGCTTCATATTAACCAAACAGATGAAAAGGCAATTTACATTTTTAACGCTGAATTTATTGGGCTTTTACCCACAAAAAAAGGTTGGAAAAATTCCAACCTTTTAACACAATAACCAATTGGTATTGCGCACTAACTATTCAACTAACCAGGATCGGTTTCTTCAATTGTGTTATTCTTGAACCAATACTTTGCTCAGGTAATTACCTTTTGCAGTGGTGATTTGCATGGCATAAAATCCGTTGGGTAATCCTTGAAGCAATAATTTTTCCGAAGCATTCATCTTTACCGATTTAACCAGCATCCCTTGTAAGTTGAATACATCTACTTGTATGCATTCGTTAATGGATTCAGGAAACTCAAATTGAACAGCATCACGAGTTGGGTTTGGAAACACCTTTGCATCTGCATATATCTGATGTACTTTTAAGCCTGTAGAACCATTCGGCTCCCACACCAATAATTGTCCAAATTGTGGGTAATACACTTCACTTAACTCGCAAGTACTTTCAGGCAAATCACCGATAACAGTATTATCCCAATTTTTACCCAACTCTGTTTTTCTATTATAAAACTCGTTACTACTTTCACCCTTAATTCCTACTTCTGCAACACTTATATAGCGTTTATTGAGTTTAAAAAATCCATATACCAGTTCTACTCTATTGGTAGTTTCATACAATTTGATTTGAAAAGTAAGTGTATCTTCCGGTTGATCTTCCTTAACCGGATCAATTCTACTGGTGTTAGCCCACTCAACAATAAACATACGATAAGGTGCGGTGCCAACAATCCCACTTCTGATGGTGGTAGTTAAATTGGTTTTGATATGCGGATGTAAATCCTTTCCTAATGCAGAAATCACACCGGTTACACCTTGCTCATCTACTGATATGGGGCCTATGTTTAATTCTTGCTTTGATCCAAACCAAATAAAACCATTTTCAGAGATGTTAACACTATCCATAGACACACCATAAAGCTTGAAGGTAAATGGTAGTTTCTGACGATGATTACCCACCAAATCATCCATTACAGTATGTTCAGTGAAGCCTGACCCATACTCAGCCAATGGGGTTAGAAGACCTTGTTCATGTCGGAAATTGTACGTAACCGGCTGTGCAGAAAGCATAATGAGGTTACCTAAAAAAGTTACAATTAGAAGGGGAAATTTGTTCATGTGTTTTACTATTTACACTACATGTGACCTTTGAATGTATAACCACCCCTATTGCCAACACTAAAAATTTTCTAATTAAATATTTTATCAGATAATTGGATGAAAAACCGATTGAAACACAATAAGAGTTGGCAAAAAAAAGCCGAACAAAACTTGCTCGGCTTTAAATAAATATTGTATTTAATGTTACTTCATTGCTTTAACAATATCTACAAAACTACGGCTTTGTAAAGCTGCACCTCCAATCAAGGCACCATCAATATCAGTTGCAGCAAAAAGTTCAGCCGCATTTTCAGGCTTTACGCTTCCTCCGTATTGTATGGTTAAACTATCAGCAGTTTCATTGTTATATTGTTCACGAAACAAATTACGAATAAATGCATGCACCTCTTGAGCTTGGGCGGTACTTGCTGTTTTTCCTGTACCAATGGCCCAAACCGGTTCATAAGCAATAACCACATTTGCAATTTGCGCAGCTGTTAAATGAAATAGTCCTTCGCTGATTTGTTTTTTCAACACCTCGAAATGACTTTTACTTTCACGCTCTTCCAATGTTTCGCCACAACAATAAATAGCAATTAAGTTATGCTTTAAAACAGCATCAACCTTACGTGCCAACCAATCGTTATGTTCATTAAAATATTGCCTGCGTTCACTGTGACCAATAATAACATATTGAGCACCCACACTTTTTATCATGCTCGCACTTACTTCTCCGGTATAAGCACCACTCTCGTGATTACTGCAATTCTGAGCACCTGATTTAATATTAGAAGTTTCGGCAACCATGCGGCTTATTGCATTTATATGAACAAATGGAGGAATAATTACCACTTCCGCTGAACCTTGATACTCATCTTTTATCATTCCGGTAATTTCTGTTACCAATGCCATCCCTTCTTCAAAGGATTTATTCATTTTCCAGTTTCCTGCTACAATTTTTTTTCTCATGTTATTTTAGTTATTGATCGATATGTTTTTAGTTAATTGCTTATTGGTTGATTGGTTATTGGTTGAATCCTCTGCATTAATTCATGATTCATCATTTATAACGCAACATTCATCTTTATCCCTCATTCCCTTTTTCCCAGAACCTAAACTTAGCTGTTTGTTCAAACACCGATTTCATAATCTCTTTATCTGTTTCATCAAACGTTATACCTCTTCGTTTACACATGGCTTCGGCTGTTTTATAGAACTTGTTTAATACAAACGTATCAAAACCTTGAGCCCCACCCCAAGCGAAACTTGGAATAAAATTACGCGGAAACCCTGCACCAAATATATTGGCAGCAACACCTACCACAGTGCCTGTATTAAACATGGTATTAATGCCACACTTCGCATGATCTGCCAGCATTACACCACAAAAAGTTAATCCTGTTTTTTCAAATCTTTCGGTGGCATAACTCCACAGTTTAACTTCGTCATAAGTATTTTTGAGGTTACTATTATTGGTATCAGCTCCCACATTCACCCATTCACCCACTACTGCATTACCCATAAATCCATCGTGACCTTTATTACTGTAACCGAAAAAAACCACATTATTCACCTCGCCACCTACTTTGCAATGCGGACCTAAAGTTGTACCGCTGTAAATTTTTGCATCCATTTTTAATCCGGCATGTTCACACATGGCAAACGGACCACGAACCTTGCAGCCTTCCATTATTTCAGCGTCTTGGCCAATATAAATTGGGCCTTCTGAGGCGTTTAAAATACTGTATTCTACTTTTGCTCCGGGTTCAATAAAAATATGCTCCGGTTTAATACAAGAGTTTGTTGATGAGATGGGTGCACTTTGTCGACCCTTGGTGAGTAATTCAAAATCGGCTGCAATTGCCACTGCATTTTTTGAAAAAATATCATACGTATATCTCACCACCAACGCATCCGTAACAGTTGATACTCGTTTAATAGCAGGCTCAAAATCAGCTAAATTAGTGGTTAATGCCACATCTTCAGCAATATGATACGCCACCAACTCATCACCAATGTACAAACCTTCCTGATCTTTTAATGAGCAAATTTCTTCCCATAATGATTGTTTCGGGCAATACGAAGCATTGATAAACACGTTTTGCGATTGAATAATGCGAGGAAATTTTTGGCTTAAATAAGGTTCAGTATCATAAGATGGCTTTTGACCACCATTGTATTTGGCCCATTTTTCGGCTATGGTTAAGATACCTATTCGTATTTCGGCAACAGGACGGGTAAAAGTAAAAGGCAACAAGTGCTTTCGATACTTTCCATCAAACAAAACTATATTCATACCAACAAAAATTTATGCAAATGCATATGGATATGCGAGTATAAAAAAAGCCCCGCATATTGCGAGGCTTTCCATATTATATTTTAAAAAAGATTTCTTATTTCTTTTTAGCGTAACGTTTGTTGAATTTATCAATACGACCTGCTGTATCGATAAACATTTGCTGACCAGTGAAAAATGGATGTGATTTGTGCGTAATCTCTAATTTAAACACAGGGTATTCGTTACCGTCTTCCCACTTAACCGTTTCTTTAGTATCCACGCAAGAACGGGTTAAGAAAGCGTAGCCATTCGACATATCTTTGAATACAACCATTCTATAACTTTTTGGATGAATATCTGCTTTCATGTTTATGATTTTAATTTTTCGAGGGGGCAAATATAGCACTTTTTTAGAAGTGCCAAAATATTTAGACATTTTTTTTGCGTTTGTCCGTAAACTGTTCAAATCTGTAGGTTGATTGATGGATTCAACCTAAAAATGAATTAAACTTGCTGCAAGAGTAGTATGAATACACAAAAAACCCAAATACTAAATGATAAATCTGTTAAGCAAATCCTTAGACGATTGGCTTATCAAGTGGTTGAAAACAATTTCAACGAAAAAGAATTGGTGATTGCCGGTGTAGAAGGCCGAGGCACAAAAGTAGCCGCGATGCTGGCAGAAGAGTTAGCGGAAATATCCAATATTAAATTATTACTCACGGATGTGGTATTGGACAAAAGCAATCCGGAAGAAAAACAAATTGTGCTTTCAAACACTAAAATTAAAGTACATAACAAAGTAGTGATTGTGGTTGATGATGTGCTCAATACAGGCAAAACATTATTGTATGCATTAATACCCTTTGTTAAAGACAAAGCCGCTAAAATACAAACCTTGGTTTTAGTAGACAGAAACCATAAGTTGTTTCC
>JBKDBG010000017.1:0-75827 GCA_046314755.1 Bacteroidota bacterium
ACCCATTATGCAAAGCGTAATTGAATTTGCCAATAATGGAGGCTTGGTGTGGGGCGTATGTAACGGATTTCAAATTTTATGCGAGGCAGGACTTCTACCTGGAGTGTTGTTGCACAACAACAACCAAAAGTTTAATTGCAAAAACGTGTTTATTAAACCCATCACCAATAACAGCCAAATCACCTCAAACCTAACTTTAGGAAAAGCATTACAAATTCCGGTTGCTCACGGTGAAGGTCGCTTTTTTTGTGATGAAAAAACAATGGCTGAACTCAAAGTAAACGATCAAATATTGTTTACGTATTGCGATGCACAAGGCAATGAAACTGCCGAAAGTAACCCCAATGGTGCATTGGAAAACATTGCCGGCATTACCAATAAAACGCGTAATGTATTTGGCATGATGCCACACCCGGAACGTGTGGTGGATGCTGATTTATACAATACTGATGGACGCGGTTTGTTCGAAAGTTTGCTGGCCTCAGTAGCTGCTCAATAAGCAAAAATTTCTTTAATCATTCTTGTTTAAAACAGGTTGTACACCAGCAAACTGCTGAGGTAGGCCAAGGCTGTCATGTACACAAATTGTATGATAGGCCATTTCCAAGTACGGGTTTCTGTTTGCACAATAGACAAAGTACTCATGCATTGCATGGCAAATGCATAAAATACCATCAACGACAAAATTGTTCCTATGGAGTAAACAGGTTTGCCTTGCGGACTCACCTCTGTCATCATGCGTTGTTTTATGGCATTCAAATCATCTGCATCATCGCCACCGCCTACACTGTAAATGGTGCTCATGGTTCCCACAAATACTTCACGAGCAGCCAAAGAGGTTAATAAAGCAATACCCATTTTCCAATCAAAACCCAATGGCCTGATGGCAGGTTCAATCCATTTGCCAAACTCACCCGCATAACTGGCTTGTAATCGTTCGGCATTTTTTTGTGCAACCAATTGTTCCACCGTGTAATTGCTTTCTCCACTTAAAGCTAAATTGGCATATTTCTCGTCAATTGCGCGCATTTGTTCTCTCGGACCAAAAGATGCAAATGCCCACAAGATTACTGATACCGCAACAATAATTTTTCCGGCACCTACCACAAATGCTCTTCCTTTTTCATACAAAGTGATGATTAGGTTATTCCATACCGGAAGTTTGTATCCGGGTAATTCCATGATAAAATAATTTGAGCCTTTGCTTTGAACAAACATCTTAAACACACCCGCACTCAACAACGCAGCAATAAAGCCCAATAAATACATTACCATTAATACCACGCCATGCACATTAAAGGGCCCCCACTTGGCTGTTTCAGGCACCAACATGCTAATTAATAAAGTATAAACCGGAAGCCTTGCAGAGCAGCTCATTAATGGTGTAACCATCATGGTAATTAAACGCTCACGTTTGTTTTCAATGGTACGGCTGGCCATAATGCTTGGAACAGCGCAAGCCATTCCGCTAATTAACGGAACAATACTTTTACCATTCATACCAAACGGACGCATGATTCTATCCATAATAAACCCAACACGTGCCATGTAACCCACATCTTCCAACACGGCAATAAAACCAAACAGGATAATAATTTGAGGTAAAAACACAATTACACCGCTGAGTCCGGCTAGTATACCATGTACAATTAAATCATTTAATACTCCGGCCGGAAGCCTGTTTTCAACTTGGTTGGTGAGCCATGAAAAGCCCAACTCAACCCAATCCATTGGGTAAGCACTCCAAGAAAATATGGCTTGAAACACCAAAAATAAAGCGCTTAAAAAAATAAGTAATCCCCAAATTCTGTGCGTTAAAATGCGATCTGCTTTTTGGGTGATGTTTTTAATTACCTTATTGGTTTTGATGTGTCGGCTGCTTCTTACGGCATCATCAATTAAATGATACCGGGTTAAGATTTCGTTCTCCTGAAACTGCTTAGGATTAAACTGATGTTTGGCAAAAACCGCATTTAACTGTTTGGCTTTTTGGTTTAAAAATACACCCGCATTAATGGCATATTGCAAGGCGGCATAAGGATTTCTTTTATCAGTAATCTCACTTATTTCATTGAGTAAAGCCCCACTTACATTTTGATTCACATCAAAGTACGTTACTTTTTTATGTCGGCTTTCATCCAACAGTAAACTTTTAATATTGGCAATACCAATTTTATTACGTGCATTGATACTCACCACCGGAATGCCCAGTTTTTGGGAGAGCACTTCTTGATCGTAAAATATGCCTTTACGCTCCGCCAAATCAACCATATTTAAAGCAAGTATAACTGGTACGCCCAAATCGGCCACTTGTGTTAGCAGCAATAAATTACGTTTTAAATTACTTGCATCGGCAATAAATAAAACCAAATCCGGAAAATCGGTTTCTGCTTTGTTTCTTAATATTTCGTAGGTAACCAACTCATCAGCCGACTTTGGGTAGAGGCTGTAGGTGCCGGGCAAATCAATAATTTGAGCACGTGTATCTGCACTAAGTTTGCTGTAACCAATTTTTTTCTCAACCGTTGTACCCGGAAAATTGCTCACCTTATGGTTTAACCCGGTAAGGGCATTAAACAAACTTGTTTTGCCGCTATTGGGGTTCCCAACTAATGCAACTGTTATTTCTTGCTTCAAGTTATTTCACTTTAATATCAATACACTCCGCATCACTTAACCTTAAACACATTTTGTACTCACCCACCCGTATGGCAATAGGATCGCCAAACGGAGCAATGTTCTCCAGCTCAACCTCCTCACCCGGCAATAAACCCATTTCAAATAGTTTAAGAGCAAGCTCTTCGCCATGCACAGCGGTAACTGTGCCAACTTGGTTAAATGTAAGTTCTGATAATTTCAACCTATGTGGTATTGATGTTTGGGCGAATTTAGATTATTTCTAAAGAAGGAAAAAATGATAGTTGTTGGAAATGGAAAGATTTTATGGGACGGTGCATTGGAAACAATCATGAACAAGAAACCTACATTGCTAAATACCAAAAGCGAAACAAGTTGCGTTTTATGAATACATAATACCTAATACTATGTGGTACAGAGTTCTTTTATTGATGTTACCAATGATGGTTGTTGGGAACATCCAAGCGCAATTACCTGTTCAAACGTTTAGGGTAAACTTTAAAGTAAACGAGTTTTCTTTAGATCAACAGGACAACAGTATCCTACTTCAAGTGGTGAGCACCTACAAAGCCTCACCTTATTCAGAAATTACAATTGCAGCCCACACCGATAATGATGCCGACCAAAACTACAACATCAACTTATCAAAAAATCGTGCCCTTAGTGTTCGTGATTTCTTAATTAAAAATGGTATTCAGCCTACTCGAATCATGATGAGCTACCATGGAGAAAACAAACCGTTGTTAGATAACTGCAATGTAAATAACAAATCTAAAAACAGGCGGGTTGATATAGAGGTAGAAAATCATTCGTTTAGTAACGTAAAACAAATGCTTAAAGCAGCCGGTGGAAATTACAAACAATCGTTTAAAATAAATCCAACGCAACCCAATACTATAAAAGGAAAAAACGGCACCACTGTTTTTATTCCTGCCAATGTATTGGTTGATGAAAATAACCGCGCAGTAAACAAAGAAGTAACTGTTCATCTGTCGGAATTTTTAAATACTAAAGACGCTTTGTTTAATTCATTATCAACCCAAACAAATGATGGTAAAATTTTAGAAACAGGCGGAATGTTTAGCATAAATGCCTATGCCAATAACAAAGCTTTAAAAATAAAAAAGGGGAATGCATTAAAAGTGGTTATGCCATCCAATAACATGAAACCTGACATGGAAATTTTTAACGGTGTTGTAAATAGTGCCGGAGTAACCGAGTGGAAAGCAACAGGAAAGCCCTTTGTGCCCGGTGGCGTTATAAAAATAAAACAATATGATTTAAGCAATGTGCGCTACTACTTTAAAGTACCGCCACCACCAATGCCACCCAGTGCGCCAACAGCTCCGCATTTAATCATACCCCAAAATGAGGAAAAATATTTTAACGTGTGGGATAAACTTTTGCTTAGTAAAGCAAAACGAAGTGAAAAATATGCATTGTATGTGGCAAATACACAAATTAGCAATTCGCGCTTAATTGAGCAGCATAAAACCGTTTATTTAAAATATAAAGCGAAACAAGCAAAATATGTAAACGACTTAGCTAATTATCAAATGGCATACAACAACTCATTTAACAACTGGGTTGATGAGCAAATTCAATTACAACTCATGTTTCTTCAATACATCAGAAGTAATTATAAAGATAGCTTAGCATTAAACAATTTAATAAAAGTTGGTGCCGACTATAAAGTGCTAAACCAACAACAAATTAAAACCTTAGAGGAAATGATGCACAACGGACGCTATAAGCACCTTTCGGAAGCACAAGTAGCCGTATTAAATTGTTTGGAAAAAATGAAAAGCATAGGACTGGTTGAATCATATAAACGGTATGGATGGAGAGACTATGTTTCAAGTGTTGACTTTCATGATAACAATTATGGAAGACGAACTTTAAAAGCAGCTCCGGCCTTATCACAAATTGCCATAGCAGAGTTTAACAGTTTTGAGCAAGTGGCACAAAGTAAAAACTCAGGCAACTTAAACCAGGAGTTGGCCAGCCTTGAACAAGAGCTTACCTATACGGCTTACATTGAGTCAATGGGCGTAGTTAATTGCGACCGTTTTAGCAAAACACCACCTGATCAATTTGTACAAATTAATCTTCCTGATCTCGATGAAGCTCAAGTGGCGTTTTACATTCCTTCGCAAAAAAGTTTTATTTATGCCGGAAAAAGTCAAAACGGCTACTATGTGCGCATACCAAAAAACACCGACTATACCTTGTTTGTTATGAGCCTTGACAAAAACCAACCTATGTTTTTTACACAACGCGGCAAGGCAGAAACTACCCAAAGTATTCAAGCGAACTTACAACCAACTACCATTGCACAACTTCGGCAATCGTTTGATGGGTTGTAGGGGTGAGTGGAATTGTTTCTTTGAATTTGATGTTTTGTAAGAATCATCTCTCATATTTGCACCATGAGTAAACCATACATTAGTGCTTTTACCATTGTGCGTAATGCAGTAAAATATGATTATCCGGTGGTGGAGTCTATCAACAGTATTTTGCCCATAGTTGATGAATATGTAATTGCTTTAGGCAACAGTGATGATGATACGTTGGGTTTAATTCAAAGTATTGGTTCTCCTAAAATAAAAATAGTGCACACCATTTGGGATGACAGTTTACGAGAAGGCGGAAAGGTGCTTGCTGATGAAACCAACAAAGCATTTGATGCCATTGGCCCGCATGCGGATTGGTGCTTTTATTTGCAAGGTGATGAAGTGGTGCACGAAAAATACCACCAATCCATTTTAGGTGCTTGTGCAACTTATAAGGACAAAAAAGAAGTGGAGGGTTTGTTGTTTGCCTATACGCATTTTTATGGCAGTTACGATTATGTTGGGGATTCGCGTACTTGGTACAAACATGAAATACGCATTGTACGAAATGATAAAAGCATCAGAAGTTATAAGGATGCACAGGGGTTTAGAAAAAATGATGAGAAGTTAAACGTGAAGCGTATTGATGCACAAATTTATCATTACGGTTGGGTAAGAGATCCCAGGGCACAGCAAGCCAAACAAGAGGGTTTTAGAAAATTGTGGCACACGGATGAGTTTATACAAGAACACGTAGCCAATGCAAATGAATTTGACTACAGCACCATTGACTCGCTTACCCGATTTAACGGCACGCATCCAAAAGTGATGGAGCAACGTTTAAAGCGTATGAATTGGGACTTTAAATGGGATGTGAGCAAAAAGAAATTTAAACCTAAGGATGCTATTTTGTATTGGTTTGAAAAACTAACCGGAAAACGATTATTTGAATACAAAAACTATAAGTTGATTTAACTAAAAAGCCCTGAACGTTGTTCAGGGCTTTTTGATTTATGCTTTGATGTGTTATTTTAATTTGGCTGTCATTGGGCTGCGTAATCCGCTGTAGGCCTCCAAATCCATTTTAATTGAACCTACAAAAATTTCACTTTCTGCACGAATGGGTACTTTATTTTCATCATCGGTTACCCATAATGTAAGTGCATCACTGTCTTTAAAAACGCGGCCCTCTAGTAACTGAGGTTTTACTTTTAAGGTACGAAATGTGCCTGCATCCGTTTTTAAAACTTCTCTGCTAACAAACTTAAACCTTAGTCTATAGTTTTGTCCGTCCATGTAAAAATTCACCGGAAAAACATCTCCGGGTTTTGCATTGGTCATATCGGTTGAACGTGCGTAGTATATAGCTGAAACCACATCTTGTGTACGTTCGGCAATTTCTACCTTACCTTTTTGGCTGCTGCTGGCCACGCCACGCTCATGATCAAACAACACCAAATCAATCATTTTGTAATTGCCTTCACGTACGTTTTTAGTAGCCTTCCAAGGAATTAACGCCTCTTCATCCATGTAAGTTTCAAATTGGTCTTTTACCTTAAACATCACATCAACCATACCGGTTGAACGACCAAAAACTTTAATGTGATAGGTGTTGCGATTATTCACTTTAGCCGGATCGTTGCTAACTTGAAACTCCGCCTTACCCCCGTTAATAATTCCGTAATACACGTTGTACTTCAAACGTTCGCCATATGTAAAGGCCGTATTTTGAAGTTTAACAATATCATACTTCTTATCATGCGGGGCAAAGGTGTTTCCGGCCGGAATTTCCTGAGCCAAGGCTGCACCCACCAAACAAACTGAAGCTAAAACAAACCTTTTCATTGTTGTATTCATTTACAGGTTATTTCTATTTAAGCAAATTGTTTGCCAAAACATAAAACCCGCAATTCATCGGGTTAAATATTAAACTCAATACCTTGGGCCAATGGCAATGATTTGCCATAATTAATGGTATTGGTTTGTCTGCGCATATAGGCTTTCCAGCTATCGCTTCCACTCTCACGTCCGCCTCCGGTTTCTTTTTCACCGCCAAAAGCACCGCCAATTTCCGCACCACTTGTTCCAATATTTACATTGGCAATACCACAATCACTTCCTGCAGCACTTAAGAATAACTCCGCCTCTTGTAAATTATCGGTAAACAAGGCTGAACTCAATACTTGTTTCACTCCATTTTGCATGGCAACCGCTTCTTCCAAATTCTTATATTTCATGATATACAAAATAGGTGCAAAGGTTTCTTCTTGTACGATATGGAAATGATTTTGAGCTTCCACAATAGTTGGCTTTACGTAACAACCGCTTTCATAACCTGCACCTTGTAAAACCTCAGCTCCACACAATAACTTTCCGCCTTCCTTTTTAGCCTGTTCAATCGCATTGAGATATGCATTAACGGCATCTTTATCAATAAGCGGACCAACAAGGTTTTTAGAATCCAAAGGATTTCCAATGGTTAATTGTCCGAACGCTTTCACCAATTTATCGCGGAAGGTGTCGTATAAACTTTCGTGTATGATTAACCTGCGGGTGGTAGTACAACGTTGTCCGGCAGTACCAACAGCTCCAAATACTACAGCACGAATCGCCAAGTCTAAATTGGCTTGCGGAGAAATAATAATGGCATTATTACCTCCTAATTCAAGCAAGGTTTTTCCTAAACGAGCGCCAACTGCTTGGGCAACAATTTTTCCCATTCGAATAGAACCTGTTGCTGAAATTAAGGGCACTCTTTCATCCATTGTCATCCACTCACCAACTTTATAATCACCATTAATTAAGCTGAAAACACCTTCCGGTAAATCATTTTGTTTTAACACTTGAGCCATTAGGTTTTGACAAGCAATGGCGCTAAGCGGAGTTTTTTCTGATGGTTTCCACACACAAACATCCCCACAAACTGCAGCAATCATGCTATTCCAACTCCATACGGCTACCGGAAAGTTAAAGGCAGATATAATTCCTACCACACCAATCGGGTGCCATTGCTCATACATGCGATGATCAGGGCGTTCGCTATGCATGGTTAAGCCATACAGTTGACGCGACAAACCCACAGCAAAATCACAGATATCAATCATTTCTTGCACTTCACCCAAACCCTCTTGCAAACTTTTACCCATTTCATAACTCACCAATTTGCCCAGAGGCTCTTTGTATTCGCGCAATAAATTTCCGTATTGGCGCACAATTTCACCTCGCTTTGGGGCAGGCAGTTTTCTCCAAGATACGAATGCCGCTTGAGCAGCTTTTATTACGCGCTCATATTCACCTTGGGTGGTATATTTTACTTTGCCAATCAGCGCACCGTCAACGGGTGAATAAACTTCTTTTACCGTAGCGTTATCTGTACTGAAATGTTGTTGTCCCGTTGAGGTGCCATGATTAATGGCGTTGAGTTGCAATTGTTCAAGAATCTGTTGAATCATAAATGGTTGAAATATTATGCAACAAAGGTAGGTATTTGGGTGAAAGTGTAGCTTATTCAGTACGCATATTTATTTTATTATGTTCGATACTTATTTGGTTTTCATTACAATTTGTATATTTAACCAAAAATTAAACCACTTGAAAAACCCTTGCCTAAAATTATTGACAACAATTTTGTTGTTGTTTAGTACGCACATTGCGCTATCGCAAGATGTTGACATTGACTCATTAAACAGCGCATTACTGAATCATATCAATACCCAACGACAAACCGGTGGTGTTGAAGAAGTATTGAGCACACAAGTGTTAGAAAATGCCGCTCAAGACCAAGCCAATTATTGTGCAGAATTAAAAGCAGAAACCAACACCCAAAAAGAATTAAAGAAGAGCAATGCTTCGCTTCGTGTTACTTTTTATGGAGGAATAAAAGATGGTGTACCACAGGAAATTATTTTCGGTGAATCGATTAAAAACTCAAAGGGAATAGAATTGAGCACGGGAGATTTATTGACCAAACTGATTAAAAAGCTGGATAAAACTGCCTTCAAAAAAATATATACCCGTCCCGATTTGTATTATGCAGGAATTCGAGGGTCATTTGACCCAATTAGTGGAAAGGTTTATTTCTGTATTTTGTTTGGCGACATTAATATCATTAACAACACAGCTGCACACAGTAAAGAGTTAGATAAAAATTACACGGTAAAAACACATGCATTTCATTGGTGGCTTAGAAGAACCGGGTGTAAAATAAACTGTATTTTCGGAAAGTGTGATGAAGGAACTGTTTGTAATGCCTATGATGATTTAAAAGAACTGTACAGCAAGGTTGATTTAGACAAGGGGTTTTACATAAAAGACAAAAAATTATTCTTGCGTGAGGAGTATAAAAAGTACTTTATCAGTGAGGATCGAAATACCACCAAGTTAATTGCAGATAAAAACGACCGCTTGTTGATTTACATTATTGAAAAATCACAATTCCCATGCAACACTTCTTACAATATTTCTGTAGGGGCAAGCACACAAGCCGGACTTGAAATTGGATTACGCCCCGTAACCCTAGCTCAATTAACAGCTAAAGGAGACTTAGCTGTTGACAAACTACCTGTAGGTTTTTCAGAGAATTTTGAAATTGGTATTAAAGTAGTGAAGTATTGTGATGAAAAAGTTAAATGCGAGGTTTATAATTTTTACGACAAACTCAATCGACTAAAACCTTATTTCACACCGGTATCGTTTGAAACACTTCCATTGTTATTAGATACCCAAACAGCTAAAACACCGGAACCTTTTATTGAGGTAAAAACTTTAAACTGGACCATTCCGTTTGAGCGCAATAAATTTGATTACAAACAAGCAGATATTGCTCCTTTTATCGACAGCTTATCAGAACCAAAATTTATTATCCAAGAAATTAAAATTACTGCCTATTCATCCATAGAAGGGGATTCGGTTAAAAATGCGGAACTTCAACAAAAACGTGCCTCAAGTATTGTTAAAGTATTGGAGCAACAGCAGGCAGGTACCAAAATTAAATACACGGTTAAACAAGGAAACGCTTGGGATATTTTTCGTAAACAAATTTTATTAACTAATTATTATTACTTAGCCGACAGTAATCAAGCTTATGTTCGTCAACGATTAAACAGTGATACTTCTTTGCTTAAAAAGGTAGAGCACTTATTAGATCAAGAACGATTTGCGACTATTGAAATGCGCGTTGCTTTTGATTTAAAAAAACTAAGTGAGGAAGATTACTGGATTTACAGAATACAAAAAGCGTTGGAAAAAAAAGACCTCAAACGTGCTTTAAACAATCAAACTGCTTTGATTAAACTATACGAACAAGGTAAAGTAAAATATGAAAAGTTGATGGCGCTGGAAATTCCGAACGACAAAAAATACATCGCCCTGCTCAACAACAAATATTATTACATTAAAGATATAAAAGAGCAGTTAAGCAAGTTTGAAGAGCTCAGAAATTTAGACCCGAACAACCCGATTATTAAGTATAATTATTTGGCCATCAAACTAAATGCCGTTAACAATTTAACTGCTGATGCACGAAGAGAGGAATTACAAATTCTGTCTTCCCTATTTGGGCAACTTACCGCAACAGCCATTCCGGTTAAATTGTATAACACCCTAAGATCAAGATTTCACCCGATTGTTAATGACAACAGAAAGTCGAAAAAAGCCGAGTCGTACAGCAATATCAAGGATTTATCAAAGAACAGCCCGGTATTGGAATCCATCTTTTTGGCTGATTATTATGCCGAGCAAAAACGATTTGATTTAGCAGCACAAATTTTATTTGATCATTACAACGAAATAAGCAATGATGATGCTGCCTTATGCAAAGAGTATTGTTTACGCATGTTATATTACGGAAAAGCAAGCAAGCTTGAGGCTTTTGACAAATTGTATTACAATGTGTTTAAGAAATTACAAGCAACAAACCCGGCTGTTTTTTGTGAGTTGTTTGATCAATCAAAAGTATCGTTTAAGTTCTTTGAAAATTTACACATCAAAAAACTTTATTGTGATGCCTGCGGAAGCAAGTAGTTTAGTTACCAAGTGACCTGGCTAACTTAATTGGGTTCAAATTATTTAGCCTTAAGGTAAAAGTTATTCTTTGCAAATAACTGTTATGAAAAACATCCCAATTATTGGTTGTAAGTTGATCGGCAAATAGCGGAAAGTTCACTTGAAAAACATCATCAATCGCCCAAATGCTTAAACCTGTTACATAATAAATGGTTGCTTCATAAATTGTAACACTTGTTCCTGTATTGGCATTGGTTTGGGTTGTTTTGCTGTTAACCGCAGCAGCATCAACAAATACACGTATAGGTAATATACCCGGAATTGATGAGGTAAAGTTAGCCGTTAACAACCAACTATCAGTTGCGGCCAAGCTTTGCGCATAAGCCCTAAAACCTGAAGTACCCGGCATAATTTGCTGGGTAAATAAGTTGCTTACATTTCCCCTTCCAAATTGCGATTCATCATACAAATAATCGTAATAACCATTGTTTTCTGCCAAACGGAACAACACACGCTCATCCTTACCCGACTCCGGTTTGGTTAAAAACGTTCCCCCGAATACACGAACATTTAACCCTTTGTTTCTTTCACCATAATCAATAGCAGTATTATATTCTGCCCATATCTTTTGAAAAGAACTTTGCGCTTGTCCGTATTGATAATGAACACTCCAACTTGTGGGATTTAACTTTCGCTTTTGGGTTGAAGTAAAACGAATATCGGTATAGGCAAATGCTTTATCAAAATCACTCAACAAGGCGCGTGTAAACCTGTTTTCTTGCACCAATACATAACGAATATCCAATTGGTTTTTAGCATCGGTACGTGGTTGTTTTTGATTGAAAATAAAGGTTATGCGTGGTGCAACTTTCTCATAAGATTTCAAACGATTATCTAAGTCAATGCCACTTCCTGTATATACTCCGTTGCTGTCAAAAAAGTCTTTTGCAATATCACCTTGTAAAGCAAAACGCGCACCCTCTATACCTACTTGTATCTCTCTAAAATAGGCTTGAGGAAAAAAGCGATGCTGTAAGCTAAACGATCCGGTTAAATCTTTTGTGCCAAAAGCAAACATTGGTGCGACCCAAAATTCAGTATTTTTTCGAGGAAGCATACTGTTATAGAACGCAACACCCAACATGGTTTTGTTGTACATGTTTGCCCCAATAATAGGGCTGTAGAATATTTGGGTTTTATTCGGCTTTTCGAGATTAACAACAGGAGAAAACTCAAGCGGCATAAGCGTTTTAAACAATCCCTTAGTTCGTGCATAGTTGTTTCCTCGGTAAACATCCAACGATTGTTCAAGGGCATCTATTCGAATATTCGAGATGTTTTTACCGTAAAAACTTATAGATTGTTCTTTTTTAAATCCTGCCAATTTTTGCTCTGCAACCAAAGAGGAATCCGCAAATGCTTGTACATAAACCGGAGCCAAAACACCGCCCTTATTTTTTAATTTTACATGAACACTATCTCCGCTTTTTTGAACCTTACAAATGGCTACGTCAGGTATTTTTGACGAACCCATCAAATCATCAAAAAACCAACTTAAATCTTCTCCGGTAAATGTTTTTGCATGATCCATAAAATCTCCGGGAAGCGGATGTTTAAATTTCCATCTTTCGTAATAGCTTTTCATCATCGCATCAAATCTTTCGGTGCCTAAATGTTGTTGCAATTGTAAAAATGCCAATGAAGCCTTACTATAAATGATGGTACCATAGTTTAATGAAGTAAATGCTTCCGAATTTAACAATGAAGGTTGATCGGTTCGATTACGTGCACTTACCAAGTATTGCAACTGTAACAAACCGAATGATGATTCCGTTAACTGTTCAATAGAAAATGATTTTGTTTTTTTGAGATTTGCTAGGCCCGGATGCTTGGTAAATAAAGGCTTGTAGGTGCTTCTTGCTTCATAATAGGTGTTGATACTTTCATCCATCCATGGATAACTACGCTCGTTGCTGCCTAAAATACCATAAAACCAATTGTGTCCAAGTTCATGTACAATTACTTGCCTTGACACTTCTGTAATATTGGTGATAGTTGGGTATTCCATACCTCCACCAGCTTTTAAAGGAGTAACCACAACTGTAGCATGCGCATAAGGATAATTGCCTACATTTTTACTGTAAAATTGAACAGCAGAATCTACCCAATGCACAACAGATTCTTTCGGACAAACTTGATAGACCCATGTCATCACTTTATGCCCATTATCCAATTGCACCTCATGGCGTTCTATTTGAAATCTTTTATCGGCAAACCAGGCGAAATCATGCACACTGTCTTGCACAAAATGTAAAGTTTTTGTGTTGGAAGAAGAGGCAGGAAATTGAGTGTTGCAACTAGGGACATTTTCAAAATTTTTGTTGCTCAATTCAAACAGTTTATTCCATTCATCCTCGTTTTGCAGGTTACCTGTTGCTGCCACTAAATAATTTTCAGGTAATGTAATATTCACCTCAAATCGGCCAAACTCGCTGTAAAACTCACCTTGGTCCAAATAAGGCATAGGGTTCCATCCATTCACATCATAAACAGCAGGCTTTGGGTACCATTGGGTAATGCAATATTGTTGACCATTGTGGCCCAGTCGTGAAAACACTTCCGGAATTTTAACCCTAAAACTGGTAGTAATCATTATTTGTTCACCGGGGTTTAGTGGTTTGTTTAATGTAAGTTTTATGATTTCATAACCATTCACAAAGGCGGTTTTTACTTTTTCGCCATTTATCTTGAAGTTTAAAGAATCAATTCGACCTCTTTGATCATCCTTAGCATAATAAAAATCCATGTTGCCGTTTTCTACTTGTTGTTTCGCAAATGGGGTTTCATTGTTTAAGTAGGCGTTAGGCCAAAGGTGAAAGAAAATTTCTTTAAGTGTATCCGGTGAATTGTTATAATAACGTAAGTCTTCAAAACCATGCAATACATGTTTGATATCATCCAACCGAACATCTATAGTGTAATCAACCCTTTGTTGCCAAGGGGCTTGACGAATGAGTTGAGCCTGAGCAGCGATAAAACCTACACAAAACAATAAAACACCAAGTATTTTTCTCATGTGCGCAATATACTTTAAAAGCCATTTTTTAAATATGGTTTTTAATAAACGGTGGTTTTACGAGGTTGTTGTGTTGAACGGAGGGTTAGGGAATGTGTTACCTTCTGTTTTTAAGTTGCTCAGCCTCTTGCAGCGTAACCCTGCGTCCGTTGTAGTAAGCACTAATAAAGGCATCATTAAAGCCGAGCGAGCTTAATAAACGTAAGGTAGCGATACAATCGGCTTCGTTATTAAACTGACCACTTAAAACCCGCACAAAATCATTGTCAATAATTTCGTACATAATATCCGGTATTCCTCTAAACGCCTCTGGGTTTAGCGGTTTTCTAAATGCGCCTAGCTGAACGGTATACACCAATTCGCGAACATTGTTTACGTCAATTTTATCTTTTAAGAAATTATCAAGGGCCTTATCGGTAATCACCGGCCTTGCCCTTCTTACAATAATTGGTTCATCTGGAATTACAACAGGTGGTGTATTAGTATTGGGTTGAAGGTTGCTCTGAGTGGCCGATTTATTGAGAGATGAAGCCGTATCTATAATTGCCCCGGATGAAGAGAACCTTTTAACACTCACTTTTCTCCTCTTTTCAACAATGTTAAATGTCACAAAAATGCTTTCTACATCTTTATCTATTTTTACCTGAATATTGTTTTGCAATAAGGTATATCGATTACCCAAAACCTTTTCATCAAAAATAATTTTGTAATCACCATAAGGAGCATAAAAAACAAATGACCCATCGTTCTCTGTAAGCGTATGAATTTCTTTTCCGTTCTGCGCAGTAATTTTTATCCCACCCAATTCGGGCAGAAACGAAATTTTCTCCGAAAGCACATCTTTATCAACGTGCACCTTGCCATAAATTTTCACCCCCTTTACAAAAGGCACTGCTACATATTCCTTGTCTAAATAATTTTTAGCCACCAAAATGGTATCCGCAACATTCGGAAAATACCCATTTAACTCTTCCAAACTAAACGCTCCAAATTCGTACAAACCACCCGGCATATTTATCAATTTTGCTCTTCCTTTCTCATTGGTAAGCACGTCCCATCCGTTTACTCTTATCACAATATTTTCAAGCAAATACTCATCATTATCTTTTACATGATTTCCATTCACATCAACAAAGGCAATAAAATTAGCGGTATAATATCTGCTATTTGAAAACGGATTTTTTATGCCAAATACTTTTCGAATACCAACATTTGCCATAACATTTTGTGAACTTGTTACGCCTGATTCCTCAGAAACGCCAGTAAGGCCCGACTGATTAAAAAACACTACGTTGTTGTTGTTCTTCGTAAAATAGTATCCGAGTTGTAACCTAAAGCGCCAATTATTATCAGTGTAATAATTTAACTCCGGCATATAGCTAAACGTTTGGCGCTCATTTTGGCTATAATAAGTGTAGCCTACAAACTGTTGCAAGATAAAATGTGTGTTTCTAAATTGGTATTGGTGATTTAGTGCGGCAGAAAAAATTTGTGGAGTAACAATAACCGGAGTATTGCCAAGACTAACTGTTCCAATATTGCCATATGCATATCTAATATTAGCCGAGTAAGTTCTATATCTGGCCATGCTAAAAAACTGTACAAAGAAATAATCTCTTTGCGGAGTAAGAAACAGCGGACGGTTATATCCTGCCAGCAATGATGCTGAAACCAGCTGGTTCTTTTCGTAATCAAAACTACCCACATTAAAACTAACCCCTCTGGAATGAACCTCTTTTAAATTCACACTTGAGATGTTATAAAATCCGCCCGTAGAGAAGAAGGCTTGGCCAACATTTTTATTTACCGATACCTGATTATTGACATTTAAATAGCGATTGGTTGGAAGAAACACATTTCCTGTAAAGATATCGCTGCGTTGATTGTAGTTATGAATAAGCGTAATGGTTGTTTTCTCATTGTATTTGAAATAAATATTGGCATTTCCTATGTAGGTTTCTCCATCGTTTTGAAAAGATGATTTAGGAGAGAAATAAGAAAAGGAAAGATTAGATGTTAAGTTGTTTTTTCTTAAAAAAGTACCGGAGTGATTTACTCGAGCCAAATAGCCGGAGTTAGATGGCCCTGCAGAAGGGATATGATTTGCAATAATGATTCCAAATGAAATACTTTGCGTAGAGCCAAACCCTTGACTCATACTTAATCCATAGTAATCAGTTATAAAATTCGCACTCAACTGATTTGATCTGGTAAATCCGGAACTGATTTGTGTTCGTTTTAATCGAATGTTGTGAGATACACCATAGCCTTCTGAAGAATATCCTAATACGTTAGGGCCACCAAAAAGTAGTAATGGATTTTTGGTATAAAAACCACCAATACTTTGTGTTTTTGATATTCGATACATGCCACCTATACCTCTTCCGGGAACGGCAAAAGTAGCATTGCTTTCGGGCGCACCACCAATATCTCCTGTAATAATGGAGTACTTTTTATCATACAATCCAACAAAAAAGCTCGAGTACCTTAAGTAATTATCTGTGTAATAATTCGTGCTGAAATTGGTTTGGAATTGATACATTAAATTAGCACCGTTATCCAACATGGTATTGCCTCTTAATAACACATTCACAAGAGGAGATCCGGTTGCCAAACTGTTAATATTTGCGTCTAAAATAAGTGGAAAATAAGCATAACCGAATGGTGTTATTTTTACTTCGTTCCCCAACCGAACAAAGTCAACCTTTTTGCTTTTTTGTAAAGCACGGCTTCCAAGAGCCTTCGACTCACTTGTTTTTATATAAATAGAGTAGGTTTTAGTTTCGTCTTCAGTTATTGGGCGATGTGATTCTGTATCAATAAAACGCAAATTTCTTACACCTTCTACCGTACTAACCATATAATGAAACATCGTATCGCCTCCAACGCCTAAATTAATATCTTTAAATGTGTTGGAAACAATTTTTCCTGAAGTATCGGTTACAGAAAGTTGTGCCCTATAATTTTCTACAGAAACGGAAAGCGGCTGTTCTTCATTTCCTAAGTTGAACACGCCAAAGCTTAAGTCTGTGGTGGTTTGTTTGTTTTTGAAATATATTTTTCCGGGATTGAGCAAGTTAATATCCCAATTCCCTATTCGTTTACGATAGGCGAAGAAACTGGATGTTCCAATTACATTACCCGATTCCTCACTTACGTATATGGTGATTAGATATTTAGTGTTTCCTTTGATTTTTCCTTGGGGAATTATGTTAACCGGAAGGTATAATTCTTCTTGTGGGCCAATGGTATAAGTTCTTTCAGAAAAGGCGGTTCTTTTCCACTCGGGAGGAGCTGAAACAGATATTTTAATTCTTCGTTCAGTCCCTTCTAGGTTTAATAATATGATGGTTTTAGAAATGGGTTCTCCAGGTATAATTTGTTCCGTGGTATCATCCATAAAAAAAGCTACCAATGTGGTGCTTGACTGTTTAAATAATTTATTATTGATAAGGGTATCACTTGTTTGAGCGCTTACCGTATGGTAAACAAACAAACAACTGCACCAAATGATGAGTTGTAAAAGAAGATTGCGATATGAGGTTAGGGGGTGGGTCAAATATTACAATCCTTCTCGAAGACAAAATTTCACATTAAGCAAGTAAACTCCCGGCTGTAAGTTTAAAGTAGGACGAATGCGGTAATCAACAGTAAAACTATACTCGCCATAATTAGTTATGTGCGAACCCGGTCTATTCACATTCGTTCCCGTACAAGTTCCACCGGCATTACTAACTCCGGGGCTATTTACGATGGGAATGTTTGTTGCAGTTGATGGTAATGAAACGTAATTTGTACCTGTTAGTGAGGTATTACATGTATTGCGAAAACGCATTTCCAATAAACTCACTTGTGGCATTGGTGATGAAGTAGTGCCATACATCATAATGTTTTCCCACTCTGTTGCAGGAGATGCATTATTATCTAAATGTACACTTAAAAACCAACGGCAATCAGAAGGAGGAGCTGCATTTTCAGCAACAATAATTTTATACACCGATTGGCCGAATAGATTTACGCCTCGCAAATAATCGCCAAAAGAATAAAAAGTGAAGTTTATTACAGGCTCCCCTGTAAGTTCAATTTGAGATCCGGCACCGATACCACTGCAATTAGCTGTAGTAATGGGGGTACAAGAGGTTTGTGCTTTTATGCATAATGTGCTACTTAGTAAACACAATATGCCAATGAATATCTTGCCGTTCATAAGTAAATTTTAAAAGCGGGCACTTAATGTGCCCGCTTTAATTTTGCTTTTTGACTATTGGTCTTGAGCTAAAATATATTTTACATACATGGTGTATACACCAGGCTGAGCGTAAGTTGCGCCATCACCGGTTAATGTAGTTGCACCATCAGCAGCAATCATATATGGAGCTGTTGCATTGGTAGCGTTAACAGGGTTTGGAGCTACACGCATGTGGGCAGGAAAAGTTACCGGTAAGTTTGGTAAAATACGGTAATCAATTACATAACGATAGTCTGACGTGTTTGCGTTAGAGTTTAGGATGTAACTACCACCTGCAATACTACATCCGGCACCTGTTCCTGTTCCACCTGCAATATACTTCTCAGAAGTACCTGCAGCGTTGGTTGAGGTAGGTGAAGTGTAAGGAGTAGTTGGGTTCGGGCAGTAAATATTGTTGTTACCCGGAGTCATGGTAGAGGTAGCTGCGGTTGTGATTGGTTGGAATACCGTAGAATAATCACTAGAAGCGGCAACTGTAGTTAAACAAGTTCCGATTGATGGATTACCGGGGAACTGTCTTAATTCAAGTGCAGTTAGTGGAATATCATCAGTTGCTCCGGTTGCTGAAGCGTACTCAACCGGATTATCCCATAAGAAGTTACCTTCTTGTCCTTGTGATAAACCTGCTGCCCATAAGTCGAAACTTACAGTAGCACTTACCTTAAGTATTGTAGCACCATACTTTACAATACCGGCATAGTACTCGTTAATTTCGTCAAATGTAAAGTCAAGTTGATCCGGACCTTCCATTTTTAATTGAAGAATAGGCTGTAAATCCATTGTAATGGTTACATTCTTCTCATCTTGCAACTGAGCAAAAGCTCCGTTAGTAAGCACCACAGCTCCCAGAGCCATGAATACTTTTCTGAGTTTAGTTGTTTTCATAAATTTTTAATTATGAGTTGTTATTTTTTGGGTTTTTGTTGTTTAGTTAAATTGCCAATTTCAAATTCAAGTTCTGCCGCTTCCAAAGTTTCGTCACTTCCAAAATCAAGAATTACTGAGGCTATATATTTTCCGGGGGGCAATTCACCGGGTAAGGTAAAATCAAAGTTTCTTTCCTTTTTAGGGAATATGGTAAATTGCTTTGATGACAGTTTTGTTTTATATCCATTGTTAATATTCGTAAGTTCAATAAACATACGTGAAAAGCCTAAACCATCACCGGTATTAAAGGCCGTTGCATAAATTACACCTTTACTGTTTTGTGTGGTATCAGCAGAACCAACAAATTTCAACTTGGTAAGTTCTAACTTATTTACTTTTACGTTTGGCGGATTTTGGAACATGTACACAGCAAAACCAAATGTTGGAATAATACCCATGGCAATGGCTTTTCCATCGGCATTTTTGGGTGCAATGGCTTGTCGCTCCTTCATCTGATCAATCATTAGCATGGTCCAGCCGGCTCGGTAACAATTTGCCGAATCAGGCACAGCCAGGGTAATGGCAATCTTTTTGGCTTCACCCGGCTTCAACTCAACAAATGATGGTGAAATAGAAATCCACTTAGAAATGCCGTACTCGTGTTGCACATTGGCAGGCAGTTGTGTCACGGCCCCCCTATCACTCATGTCATAATCAGTTACACTAATCTTAAACTTTTCAGGATTTTTAGTATCATTAGTAATGGTTACATATTTTGTATCTGAATAACCCGGTATGGTAGTAAATTTTACCATAGAAGGCGCTACAGCCACGCCTAAATTGGTTATTGAATCTTTCAATAATGGTTGTTGTGACTGCTGCGCAAACGCAATTAAAAATGAAAAAACGCTTACTGTTAATACAAGGAGTTTCCTAATGAACATGTTATTTTTTTATTTGAATAGCTTTTTATCAATATTAGATAAATATACAAGGGACTCAAATTAAAATAATTTAATACACCGCGGCTTTTCTTATTTTTCGGCACAAAAAGGCTAAAACCGTATAATTAAGTGTACAAAATGACGGTTAACTCAATGACATTTGACAATAATTAACTTAAATTTTCTAAAAAATTAATCCCCTTCAGAGGCATCAGCTTGTCTTGTCAATTACAATTATTGATTAATCATAAACATTTTGCATTGATAATTACCGTATTTATTAAGGCGCGGTGCGTTATTTGTGCCTAAGTTTTAGCAATGGAGCACTTTTTGACGTTATATTTGTTTATCATATAATTATTAAAGGTTATGGATGGTGATGATTTTTTGGATGAAGAAGTGCAACCGGTACTTCAGCGTTATGAAAAGATGCTGAAAAATAAAACGAAGGAATTTTTTGAAGCTGAAGAGCTTGAAGACATATGTGATTATTATCTGCGGAAAGATAAATTAAAGAAGGCCCTTGAGGTGGTTTATTTTGCAGAGGAGTTCTATCCATTATATGTAGGCTTTATGATTCAAAAGGCCGAAATATTTGCAGGGCTAGGTAAATTAGATGATGCCATAGAGGTATTAGACAAAGCAGAACTGTATGAACCCAACAACGAAGACTTATTCCTAATTCGCGGAGAGGTGTTTCTGTTTAAAAACCAAATTGATTTTGCCGAAGAATGTTTTGAGCGAGCACTTGATTTAGCCTCAGACAAGGTAACCATGTTGTTTGATATTGCTTACGCTTACGAGGAAGAAGACAAGCAAGATTTTGCACACAAATATTTTAAAATGGTGTTGGAAGAGGAAGAAGAAAATGAAGAAGCACACTTTGCTATTGCACAATTGTTTGATGAACAAGGCGAATTTGACAAGGCGGTTGAATACTTAAATAAACTTATTGATGTGGATCCTTACAACAACACAGCATGGTTTAATCTTGGTGTTACCTACAGCAAAATGAGCCTGTTTGAAAAAGCTGTTGAAGCCTTCGACTTTTGTATTACCATTGATGAAGAATTTGATGGTGCACATTTTCACAAGGCTAATGCATTGGTGGAACTAGATGAATACGAAAAAGCCATTGAGGTGTATTTGGAATGCGTTAAACATTTTGGCCCTGATGCCATAACGTATTGCAACTTGGCCAGTTGTTACGAACAAAACAACGAACATTTAAAGGCCAGAGAATATTACAAAATGGCCACCAAAATCAATCCAAACATTGCCGAAGCATGGTTTGGAATTGGATTAACCTATGACAAAGAAGATGCGGTTAAACAAGCCATTCCATACTTTAAACGCGCAATATTACTTGATGCAGAAAACACAGATTTTTTATTCGCACTTGCAGAAGCAGAATATAAAATTGGTAAGGTTGATGAAGCGGTTACCATCTATGAAGAAATTTTAGAAATCAACCCCTATTTATACGAGGCTTGGCTCGATTGGTCGTATGTGCTGTTTGTTGAACAACGCACACAAGAGGCGATTGCGCTACTTTTTAACGCCTTAAAACATTTTCCAGAACAACATCAAATTTACTATCGTTTATGTTGTTATTTATTTGATACGGGGAAAACAAAATCAGCATTGGAGTATCTGGAAAAAGCACTTAGCATAAATGCAGATGATAGTTTTTTGATTTACGAAATCATGCCAGAATTACAACACGTTACTGACATTACAAATACCATAGCAGCATATAAAAACAACAATGAAAAACTTTAAACTCAAACAAATTCCTGAAAGAACAATCAAGCCACGTAAAAATGGGATTACCATGGTTATGGATAAAGGTTTAAGCGTAAGTGAAGTGGCCAATTTTATTGAGGCAAACAGCGATTATGTTGATTTGGTTAAGTTCGGTTTTGGCACATCCATGGTTACACCGCGACTTGACGAAAAAATTAAGCTTTATAAAGAGGCCGGCATTGGTGTTTACTTTGGCGGAACATTATTTGAAGCTTTTATTGTACGCAATCAGTACGATGATTTTTTATCGCTAATTGACAAGTACCAACTTGAGTATGTTGAAGTATCGGACGGTTCCATTGAAATGCCACATGAGATCAAATTGGAATACATCAATAAACTCAGCAAACATGCAATAGTATTAAGTGAAGTTGGAAGTAAAGATGTAGAAAAAATTATTCCTCCATACCAATGGATTGAATTAATGAAAGCAGAGCTAAAAGCCGGAGCGTGGAAAGTAATTGCTGAAGCGCGTGAGGCAGGTAATGTGGGTGTTTACCGAAGCAGTGGTGAGGTACGCGAAGGGTTGGTACAAGAGATTTTAACAAAAATTGATGGTGAAAAAATTATTTGGGAAGCACCACAAAAAGCACAACAAACCTACTTTATCAAGTTGGTTGATACAAACGTAAACTTAGGAAATATCGCCCCGAATGATGTTATTCCTTTAGAAACCTTACGTTTAGGATTAAGAAGTGATACTTTTAATTTCTTCTTGAACAAAAGCGCTAAATTCATTCCAAAAAAGAAGTAAAAACGCTGTTCAATTGTATAAGCATATTTCTTATTTTCGTACGAATTATTAGCATTACATCATGAGTTTACAACAACAAGTTAATTCAGATATTATTACAGCCATGAAGGCAAAAGACGAAGCCTCGTTGCGTGCATTGCGTGCAATTAAGTCGGCTTTGTTATTGGCAGCTACAGCTGAGGGTGCAAAAGGTGATACGGTTAGTGATGAAGAGGCCGTTAAATTGCTTCAAAAACTTGCGAAACAACGGAAGGAAAGTATGGATATTTACGAAAAAAACGGAAGAACAGACTTGGCTAAAACCGAAAAAGAAGAGTTAGATGTAATTGAACGTTACTTGCCTAAACAAATGAGCGAAGAAGAAATCAAAGCCATACTAGGCAATTTAATTAAAGAAGTTGGCGCCACCGGCAGTGGCGACTTTGGAAAAGTAATGCCTTTAGCTATGAAAGCACTGGCAGGAAAAGCAGACGGAAAAGTAATTTCAGCTGTACTCAAAGAATTATTAGGATAATCGAATTTATTGATATTTTGCATGAAGGGGCGTACTTGTGCGCCCCTTATGTATGTTTAAAAAACCAAATTTATGACAGACGAAGAGAGAATTAAAAGAGCATTTGAAAAAAAACACTGGCCTGAAATTAAAGTAACCGATAGCTGGGCTACGTTTAAAATCATGGCAGAATTTGTTGAGGGGTTTGAAAAAATGAGTAGAATTGGTCCATGTGTTTCCATATTCGGTTCAGCTCGTACCAAAGAAAACAACAAATATTATTTATTGGCAGAAGAAATTGCACGTAAATTGGTTAATGCCGGTTTTGGTGTAATTACGGGTGGTGGACCGGGCATTATGGAGGCCGGAAACAAAGGCGCCTACGAAGCAGGAGGCAAATCGGTTGGACTTGGTATTGAATTGCCTTTTGAGCAATTTGTAAACCGTTTTGTCGACCGCGATAAGATGATTAACTTCGATTACTTTTTCGTGAGAAAAGTAATGTTTATGAAATATGCACAAGGGTTTGTTGCCATGCCGGGGGGGTTTGGAACCATGGACGAATTATTTGAAGCTCTAACCTTGATTCAAACACATAAAGTAGCACGTTTTCCGGTGGTGTTGGTAGGCAGTGAATATTGGAGCGGATTACTGGCTTGGCTCAAAACAACCATGTGCGATGCAGAACGCAACATCAATCCTGAAGATATGGATTTATTCAAAGTGGTTGATAGTGCCGATGATGCCGTAAACTATATTTTAGATTACTATGCTGAGATGTCAATCAGCCCGAATTTTTAATTAAAAAGCCAACGATAAGAAACAATGAGTTCATTAAAAGAAGATGCACTAAAATACCACAGCAAAGGAAGACCGGGTAAAATTGAAGTTGTGCCCACAAAGCCAACCAATACCAAACGCGATTTAAGTTTGGCCTATTCACCCGGTGTTGCTGAACCCTGCATAGCTATTGCCGAAAACAAAGAAGATGTATACAAATACACCGCTAAAGGAAACTTGGTAGCTGTTATCAGCAATGGAACAGCCGTTTTGGGTTTGGGGGATATTGGCCCTGAAGCCTCAAAACCGGTGATGGAAGGAAAAGGCGTGTTATTCAAAATCTTTGCAGACATTGATGTATTTGATATTGAAATCAACACCAAAGACACCGAAGAATTTATTAAGACAGTTAAAGCCATTAGCCCAACTTTTGGTGGCATTAACCTTGAAGATATTAAAGCGCCCGAGTGTTTTGAAATTGAACGCAGGTTGAAAGAAGAATTGGATATTCCAATTATGCATGACGACCAACACGGCACGGCCATTATTACCGGTGCAGGTTTGCTAAATGCACTGGAACTTGTAAAAAAAGATATTGGTAAAGTAAAGGTGGTGTTTAACGGGGCTGGCGCATCAGCCATGAGTTGTGCTAAAATCTTCTTAAGCCTAGGTGTGAAAAAAGAAAACCTCATCATGTGCGACAGCAAAGGCGTGATTAGAACAGACAGCCCAAATCTTGATGAATCAAAGGTGTTTTTTGCCACTTCACACCCGGTAAAAACTTTAGCAGAAGCGATGGTTGGTGCAGATGTTTTTGTTGGTTTAAGCAAAGGAAATGTAGTAAATCAAGATATGGTACGCAGCATGGCAAATGACCCGATTGTATTTGCACTTGCTAATCCCGATCCTGAAATTTCTTATCAAGAAGCATTGGCTTCAAGGCCTGATGTTATTATTGCCACAGGGAGAAGCGATCATCCAAATCAAGTGAATAATGTATTGGGGTTCCCGTACATTTTTAGAGGCGCATTAGATGTGCGTGCCACTAAAATAAATGAGGAAATGAAACTTGCGGCAGTACATGCACTTGCGCAACTCACCAAAGAGCCTGTTCCTGAAATTGTGAACATGGCTTACAATGAAAAAAATATTTCATTTGGTCGCACGTATATCATACCAAAGCCGCTTGACCCGCGATTAATTACTACTGTTTCTCCTGCAGTAGCTAAGGCTGCCATGGAAAGCGGTGTAGCCAAAGGTAGTATTACCGATTGGGAAGCTTACCATAATGAGTTGTTAAACCGTTTAGGAAAAGAAAGTAATTTCATCCGTGTAATTGGCAGTAAGGCACGTAAAAACCCAAAACGTGTGGTTTTTGCCGAAGCCGATAATTATAAAATTTTACGTGCCGCACAAATTGTAAAAGATGAAGGCATGGCCATTCCAATTTTGTTGGGAGACAAAAACAAGATTGAAGCCATCATCAAAGAAAACCACATAAAGCTGGAAGATGTGCAAATCATCAATCCACTTGAAGAACATGACAAACGTGCACAATATGCCGAGTTGTTTTATGCCAAACGCCAGCGCAAAGGTATCACATTGTATGAGGCAAATAAATTAATGCGCGACCGTAATCACTTCGCACCAATGATGGTTGAAATCGGTGAAGCAGATGCAATGATTTCGGGACTTACCAAAAACTATCCAAGCACCATTCGTCCGGCTTTACAAATTCTTGGTAAAGAAGAAGGCATAAGCAAAGTGGCCGGCATGTATGTAATGCTTACCAATCAAGGAACTTTGTTTTTCTCTGACACCACCGTTAATAAAGATCCAAGCGTAAATGATATTGTTGACATTACCAAGCTTACTTATGATGCTGTTAAAAAGTTTAACATCAACCCAAGCATAGCCTTGTTATCTTACAGTAATTTTGGAAGCGCTGACGGAAAAACACCAAGCAAGATGAGTGAAGCCAGAGAGATATTAAAACAGCGTTATCCATACATGGTGGTTGATGGTGATATTCAAGCAAACGTTGCCTTGAGCCAAAAAATGCTAAAGGAGAATTTTCCTTTTAGTGAGTTGTGTGACAATCCGGTAAACACCTTAATATTCCCGAACCTATCGGCAGGTAATATTGCTTACAAACTCTTGCAACAAGCCGGTAGTGCAGAGGCTATTGGACCTGTATTGTTAGGGTTAAAAAAATCGGCACATGTATTACAACTTGGAAGCAGCGTGCGTGAAATTGTAAACATGGTGATTATTGCCGTGGTTGATGCACAAAGTAAAGAAGTGTAATATTATTTAATTACTCCTCATAACACTCCGATGCAACTTTTTGTGTCGGAGTGTTTTTGTTATAGCTTAGCAATAAAATAATTATTCATGTTCCTGTTTAAGAATAGAACACTCCTCATCGCAACCAAACATAAAAAAGAACAAGTGCTCGCTCCATTATTGGAACGGACGCTTGCTGTTCATTGTATTCCATTAACCCAATTTGATACCGACTCGTTGGGAACTTTTAGTGGTGAAGTAGAAAGAGAAAACAATCCATTAACAACGCTTAGAAACAAATGCGCCTTTGCGGCTAAAGCACATGGTGTTGATTTGGTGGTTGGCACCGAAGGTTCATTTGGCCCTCATCCGGTTTATGGCTGGTTACCCGCCCATGATGAATTGGTAATGTTACTTGATCTTAAAAATAATATTGAAATTTTTGCACGTGAAATGTCCACCCAAACCAACTATGGTGGTACAACAGTAAGCACTTATGATGAACTGTTTGCATTTGCAAAAGGCAAAGGATTTCCTGAACACGCTTTGATTATTAAAGATAAAACACAAGAGTTTTCGCAATGCATTAAAGGCATACAACAAGAAAACGAATTACTTGCTGCATTTGAGAAAACAAAAAAATACCATCAAAATGTTTGGGTAGAAACGGATATGCGTGCACATCTAAACCCTACGCGAATGAAAGTGATTGAGCAGGCGGCCGGTAAGCTCATCAACCATATTCAAAGCGAATGCCCGCAGTGCAAAAGGCCGGGATTTGTGGTAAAAAAGGTAATTGCCGGATTACCTTGTTCAGTTTGCGGAACTCCTACGGAAAGTATCAAAAGCGAACTTAAAGTTTGTGACGGATGCCGCTACGAAGAAGAACTGATCTATCCTAAAAATAAAACCACAGAAGACCCCATGTATTGTTTGGTGTGTAATCCGTAGTGAAAACAATATTGCGTTTTTATACTCATCTAATCGCCCCAAAGCATAAAAGAGAAATAAAAATACAATTATTTATGCAATACAATTTTGGTTAAAACCATTTCACCATTAACCATTGATTGTAACACATACATGCCCTGTTCGAAATCGTTCATGTTCAATTTAATTTCACCGGCATCAACCCACGAATTTGAATGCCATTTTTTCAATAACTTTCCTTGTAAATCAAACAAACAGATTTCATCAACCTTTGCCTCTTTACTGGTTTCAATCAACAAATAATCTTGTGCGGGATTAGGATAAATACGTACAGGTAATGAAAGTGTTTTTTGAACAACGCGTACACCCAGATAAGCGTATTCCCCATTCATGTCTTCTTGGATGAGTCGATAATAAATAAGTTGGTGTTGAAGCGTTGCACCTACATCATCATACGAATATTGTTTTGCTGCGTAACTGTTTCCGTTGGCTTTAATAAACGTAAGTGGAGTAAAGTTAATTCCATCCAAAGACTTTTCAATTAGAAAACCTTTGTTGTTTATTTCTTGGGCAGTTGCCCAACGAATTACTGCATCATCCTCTCGCAACTTCACGTCAAATGAAATTAGTTTTACCGGTAAAGGATTACTGATGGCCTCATCACAGCCCATATATGGTTTAATCAATGGGCGAGTATGATTATCGATATCCGTTTGAATATTTGCAAGCCGAATTCCTGCTAAAAGGGTATCACCTAAAGAAGCTCCTGCTAACCTTAAACGCCAAGCACTTTGAAAGGTTACAACCTTACTTTGCGATTGAAAGTTTGTTGCGGTTGCAGTTGAAAATGCAGATAAGGTGGCATAATCAATTGCATTAGCATTTCCTAAAATGGTATTGGTTCCATTCACATATAAAAGGTTATGATTCATCACAGGATTGCCGCCCAACCAAAAAAACACAGCATAATGTTTACCTCCGGATGCACTTGTGTTACTGCGTTCGTTGATAAAAATATTATTGAACACCGAGTCTTGTGCATCTCCTATTCCTGAATAAAAAGCTGTTGAGTTATTTGATCCCGATGAGCTTACATTCTGTCCTGATATTCTTACCGTATTGTAAAATATTTTATTGGCAGCTCCGGATTTTTGTATGCCAATGTATGCAATTGATCCTGTGTTCGCATTTGAAAGACTATCTGTTCCTAATGCGATTTCATTGTTGTGTACAAATATACCGGGACCAAAAGTTGAAACGCCAATTGCTCTTGCTTCGGTGTTGTTGATTGGCCCGATGCCTAGAATGCTGTTTCTTGCCACTTCAATAAAATTAGTACTGCCTCCCGAAACTTGAATACCCGCAGCATTTCCCGAAGGCGCCCCAATGGTATTTATTTGTGTTACAGTATTGTTAGTCACCAAACGTTGGCCACTTCCTGAGGCAGATAGAAAAATACCGTTTATAAAAGTAAAACTTGTGCTGATTAAAGCAGGGTTTGACGGGTTATGACTCAATTGTGTGATGCGGTTATTTCGGATTATTGCAGGGGCATTTCCTGAAACAAATATTCCATACAATGTTTTAGATTGATGTAAAGCATACCGTAAGTTTCTAATGGTATTATTTTCAATGGTTACATGTTGCCCATTGTTCACCGTAAACTCAATGCCACATAAATCACCGTTACATAGTTGGTTAATACTAGCCGCAGTTTGATTTGAACCAATAATATTATTAGTAACACTAAATACACCTGAGCTGGCCGAAAACCTTATACCATAAAAAGAAAGCAAGCCACCTCCGGAAACCTGTATCGCTCCGATTTTATTTTGATTGATGAGAATGGAGTCAAGCGCTGTACCTAGAGATGCACCAATATTAATTCCGCTAAATGCTGCAACACCAACATTGTTTACATAATTAAATTGAATACTTGCTACTCCGGTATCAGCACCTATTGTGTTTCCGGTTAATTCTGCCTTGCCGTTTAAAACAGCAATAAAAGCATGGTTGCCGTTGTTGAACATGGTAGAAAAACTTATACGCCTAAACGTATTATTACGAACGGCCACACCGGCATTTGCTGTACTTAACTGAAGAAGTTGGTATGTAACCGTACCATCAAACGAAGTGTTTTGCGTACCACCACAATAGGCCGCACTGCCTCCAAAAAAGTTATTCGAGATATTAGCAAAGCCTGCAGAAGCATAGCTGATAAACGAAAAGTTGCTCGAATGGCTGTATGTGAGGTTTTTGTAAAAACTGTTTCCGGTAATGGCTAGATTGGCGTTGGTATTATCCACAAAAATTCCGCAGTTCAGTGGGCTCACAATTTCATTATTGGTAATCATATTTCCGGTTGAAAGCACGTTGGCCGGCCCCGTTGAACCTGATGCGGAAATACACGTTGCAGGTAAATTTGATGTATTGAGAGCACCAATGTAACAACTGTCGATTATGTTATTGTTATTTCCTGTGCTTATTCTGTTGCCAAACTCTACAATTCCGTCATTATTAAATGTTGTGTTCCCATAAACAAAACAATTTTGTAATCGGTTAAATGAAGCGTCATTTGCAAACAACACCGCAGGGTCACTTGATGTATTTCTGATGGTGATTCTTCTGCCTGCCTGTGTAGTCGTATCCGCGCCATTAACAGAAATATACCTTGAACCGTTAAAATAAATATTGGCTGGAGTTGCAGAGCCAATGACGGTTGCTGTAACACCATTTGCAGGACGAATTTGTATGTTGTTGACAGCACTTACTCCTTGTATTAGTGATGAAAATGCTATAGGAAATGTTTCGGCAGGAGTGGTGTAAGTTGTTTGTGTTAATAACAACGTAACCGGACCGGAAACCCCTCTTTGGTTTACATCATTTACTGCTGCCGTTAACGTAGTATAATTTCCTCCTGCACCTACTCGATAAACACCCGACATTGGAGGGCCAACAATGGCAAAACGAAACGGAGTGCTTGGAGGTGCCGTAAAACTATCCCAAGTGATGCTGCCAAAACCGGCAGAAGGAAGTGCCGCATAATTCCCCAAACTATCAGTTGCTGCAAAGAAGTAATAAATAGAATCTCCTATCACGGGCAATGAAGTAAGCAAAGCATAATTCAACGTAAATTCAAAAGGAGAAGCAGCACTGCTTGTCTCCACAAATTTCCAACCGTTAAAACTGCTTTGGTTTGGACCAAAACCATTGCCTTCTGATTTTTTCTTAAAATAAACCCGGGGCTTTCTTCCGTTGGCCATGCTTATACCGCTTAAGGTATCACTAATGATTAATGCAGGTAGCGTACGAAGCGGAGTTGAACCACTATTAACAGCATTTTGATACGCACCAAATTGTGGAGGGAAAATATCGTAATCGGTTTCATAACAACCAAGTCTAGTGAATGGTGTTGTGCGTATCGAATCAATCAAATCTCTATTGATACCCGATAATACTACTCCCACTTTTGTGGTTGCGCCTTTAATGGGCCTCAAATCACTGTTGCTAATTAATCGCGGATTTGTTGAAACAGAATTGGCATTTCCTCCTAACCTACCTACTAAACCAGCTAAATCATTATAATTTGATGAGCCATCATACAACAAAAATCCGTTAGCCGGATCAACATAATAGTTGTTATTGTTAATGGTTGCTCCTACAATTGGCAATGTGGTTGATGCCCAAAATGCAGTATGCCTTGAGCTGCCTAAGCCATTAAACCTAATGTTGCTGAAAACATTATTACGAATATCAAGCCCGGTAAACGGACCATTGCCAAAAATTTGAAAAGCACTTGAACCACTAACGCCCGAGCCAAAAAATGACCCACCTGAAAAGTGCACTGTATTGTAATATATTTTTAGGTTGGTTCCTCCATTAATTTTTATTCCAAACGAGTTAAACATGATTCCTATGGAGCTGCTACTGTTTGATGCCAATATTCTTGAAATGCTGTTGTTATAAATGGAATCATTATTGACCCCAACTCCCGTTGAAACAAAAACACCATAACACCCTGTTGAATTGGCGTTACCAGACTCCACAGAATGGATGATATTATTTTTAATGCAAGAGTTATTTACGTTTTCACCCAAATGCACCCCAGTTAAAATAACGCCAGTACCGGAATAGATATTAATGATTTGATTTTTATTTATCACCGCATTGTTTGCACCTTCCAAATAAACACCTGTTGTGCCAAGCACTAAATTAGAAGAGTCGCTGCTGAATCGGTTGTTTTCAATAAGCAAATTGGTAATAGGAGAACTTACCGAACCTAAAGCCATTATACCTGCAACACCAACATATAAATTACAATTGCGAACCGTAATTCTATCTGCACCTTCAGCCTTTGTTATGGCTTGGGCTCCAATACCTGTTCTTCCGCCTATAATAACAATTTGCGTGGTTGAAACATTGGATCCTTTCAAAATCACATTTCTAATTTCAACATTTTTTATGCCTCCGTTTTGGTTGGTTGATTGCATAAATAACACACTTTGTGCATTTACATGAGTGTTGGTTATTCTTAAGTTGCGTGAGGTTGTGTTGTTGTTCGAACCTTCAAGGGTAAAGTTATTTACACCATCACGTACAATAAATAAAGCAGAATCAAACGACCCTATGATTAATGGGTTTAATCCTGCGGCTGGCCTCATTAATAATGTATTGTTGGCCGACATACCAACAGCCGGACGAAGCGAAAGCGGAAAAGTTTCTTGTCCGCCAAGCGCAGGTGTGGTATACATATTATTGGTTAACACAAACGTTACCGGACCGGTTTGTACACTTGCTGCATAACGATTAAAAGCCGCTGTAATTGAACTAAAGGATCCTCCATTGCCCACTGTAAATACCCCGGAAAGGGTATCAAAAACAGGGAAAAACGGAATACTTCCGCTAACCGGAAAATTAGAGGAGAGCAAGGTGGTTGAATTTACTACTCCATTAATATTTACCGCACCCGAACCAATTGTGCCGTTACTGTCCTCAACAGCTGCAAAAAACTCAATGGTATCTCCTACCGCAATTCCACCTTGTAATAAAGCAAAATCAACCTGAAACAAAAAAGGAGAGGCGGCACTTGATGTTTGCACAAACTTCCATCCACTGCTTTGGTTGGTATTATTTACAAATGCATTTGGAGCTGTTTTTTTCTTGTAATACAACCTTGGGCGGTTAGTTACCGATCCTTTTATGCCAAATCTATCACTGGCAATAACCGTAATTTGAGGGGCAGTTTGAAATGGCGAAACACCACTTACTTGCCCATAACTTACTTGTGGTTTTTGAAAATCAGCAGGAACAAAAGCGCCTTCATAACAACCCAAATCAGGGTAACGAAGTGAGCGAAGATTTCCGTTTAAATCATTCAACACCATCATTGGGGTATCAATATAATTTGCTCCGGATTCAATTTGTGAAGGTACACCTGTTGCCGGTTGTAAATCAAAAGGAGTAACAACTGTTTGTTGAAACTGCACATCTTCAAAGTAACTTTCGCTTTCTCTCGGGGCTACTCTTTGTCTTATTTGTGCTAAAGTAGTATCACGGTTTGCTCCGTCATAATACGCTGCAAACCTACCCGGTGAACCGGATGAGAAAAACAAATTCTGATTTGAACCAAGTCGGTACGTATCCAAGTTTGAGCTTTCTCTGTAATAAGCTGCATTCATTCCAAATGGTACAGCCAGAGATTTATTCACCAATACATTATTGCGCAACTCAACTTGCGAAAAGACACTTGCCCTTACACAATACGAAAGTAAATTTCCGGAGTTTGGCGCATTAAAATAAATGGTGTTGTAATAAATTCGACTGACATTGGTTGGGCCGTGCGTATTGATAAAAATACCAAATATACTGCTTTCAATACTGCTGGTGTAGGTTTCAAAATCATAAATAAGGTTATTGGTAATAACCGCGTTGATGTGATTTGGACCTATTTCAATTCCGGTTAAAGTAGCATTGATGGAGTCGGAACTAAAACCATAGATTTGATTGCGTAAAATATTTACTTGTGCATTGGTGTTATTGTATTCAATGGCTTTTACTACGCCTAGCTTGGTTCTGAAGTTATAAAACCTATTGCCTTGAATCACCTTAACACCGGAAAAAACATAGCCTGTAACCGGTTTTAAATACCCAATTACGCTTCCATTAACCGTATTGATTAATCCATAAAATTCATTGCTAACTACACTATCGGCAAGGCTTGAGTTGTGGTTATTCATAATGCCAACATTCGCGCCATTCACACAAGTATCATTATAAATCTTGTTCTCATAAATGCGGGTAATTCCAAGGGAGCCTAAAATATTTATTCCATAAAAACTGGTAGTACTTCTATTGCCGTAGATTTCGTTTTTTTGCATGAGCACATATCTGTTATTCGCCAACGTAATAAATAATCCTGCAAACAGTTGTGATGCTGTACCCCAATAAGAATTATTATTAATATGATTTAGATTAATGATTAAGGTATCGCATGCAATGGCATTAATCCCATTAAAAGTACCGGTTGCGGTTCGGCAATTCCGAATAAAATTACTTTCCACATACAACCGGCCCGTATTGCTGTTATTAATTAACAAGCCGTTGTTTGTGCCGGATGAAACGGTGTCGGTAATTATGTTATTTTTTATAAAGGCGCGAGCAATGAATTTTAAATCAATTCCGTTGAGCGTGTTTGTAAAACTTAATCCGCCTCCTGAAATGGTATTACCGTCAACCTCTAAGTTGTTTTGATAATACATGGCAATACCCGAAGCAACGGAACCGTTATTTGGCCCAAAACCAACTATATTATTTCCTTGATTGGGAGACCCAATTTTATTCGACTGATCATATAGCGTAGTTGATGCAGACGTTATATTTATTCCGCTAAAATATACTCCAAATTGTGCATTGGTTATGGTGTTGTTTTCTATGGTATTAAAGGAGTGTGCATCATTCACCGATGTGTAGGTGATATTTGACGTATTGATTGCAGTATGATTTGCAGCATAAATGGCCGCTTGTGTCATAAACGTATTCCGCCTAAACCTTATGTTACAATTGCGAATGGTATTGTATTGGCAACCATCAACGGGAGCTGCAGCATTACGTTTCACCAACATGATGCCGTATTCATATTGTGTAAAGGAAAAAGTATTGGTATTAGCCTCTATGAAATCCAGCCCGTCAAAAGTTACATAATCAACGCCCAAAAGCTTAACCATAGCATCTATTCCGCCAATGCCCGAACCGGAAGTAAACACAGGGTTGTTTCCCGGCAAAAAACTTTTACGAATAACCAAAGGATTATTGGCGTTTAGCGTTCCGTTTAATGTGGCCGAGCCAAGACTTATACCTGCATTGGGCAAGGTTTCGGTATGTCCGGAAGCAATTTCAATAATTGCACCACCGGCTGCAACTCCATTTGTATTTAGTGCAGTAAAAGCAGCATTGAGAGATACATAATCACAACCTGAAGTACAAACTGTTTTGGTTCCTGAGATAGGTTGACTAAAAACCGGAAAAACGAAGAATATAAAAAGCACCGCAATGAATGATTTGCTTTGATGCAGATTTAAATACATGGGCTATTGAGTTTTTCTTTTCAAATTAAGACAATTTTTTAATTTATTCATAAAAAACGGTTGTTGCTGGGATTCTAAAAACACAGGTTCTCCTCAGGCTCAGTAACAAGTTAAATTATACCACGAAAATTACCGGTTACATGATGAGTTGACAATGCGAATATTAAATCCTCACTAAAAAAGATTAACAGTTAGGTTACAAAAAAAGCGTCCGCCTCAAAGAGGCGGACGCTTCCCGTCATTTAACATAGAAAATTATTTCAGCCTTACTACCTTTTGTACTTGTACAAATGAGGCTTGCTTCACTTCAACGAAGTATATTCCTCCATCACTGTTAACTAACTCATCCATATTAACTACGTTAATTCCGCTTTGCAAGGTGGTGGTTTTACTAAACACAAGTTTTCCGTTTAAGTCGAACACGGTTATTTGTGCGCTACCCTCTTGCGGGGTATTCACTTTTAAGTTCAATGCACTTAAGAACGGATTTGGATATGGGGTAACCGCAAATGTTTCCAATTGCATTTTATTTAATTCAATGGTATTGCTGTATTCATATCCGCCATTTACATCAATTTGCTTTAAGCGATAATAAACGATACTTGATTGATTAAATACGTTCGCATCTACAAACTGATAATTGCGTTTAACGTTGCTGTTTCCGGCTCCTTTTACAAAACCAACATACTCAAAAGTTCTGCCGTCTGATGATCGTTCAATCTCAAACCCTAAGTTGTTTCTTTCTGAAGCTGTAATCCATGTAAGTTTCGCATCATCATTCATCACTTCTCCATTAAAGGTTAACATTTGAACAGGTAATGGCGCAGAAGCATCCGTTCCGGTAATGATTCCAAATGCATTACTTGGTGTTGATGTAGCGATGGTTTGTGAAGAAGTATTCGCACCAGAAGCTGCATCAAAACTCCATGATGTTCCAAAACGAGCCCAGCGCAATGCGGTTTCGCTCAGAACATTTCCTAACAAAGCAGGATCATAGTTAAAAGTTGCTTGGTAAGAGTAACCTGTTCCTCCTGCCGCGGATACTTGTAAATATGCATTCATAAAACGTGTACCCACATTGGTTGATGGAGGGTTTGTTCCGCTGTAATAGTTGGCCGATAAGCTGCTTGGTACCGTACCTGTAGCACCCCAGTTAATTGTTGCAAGTGTGCGTCCGGCAAATGTAATGGTTGTTGTTCCATTCAAAGCGGGAGTTCCTGTAATAGTAGCTGCAGGTGGTGTTGATGTAGACACAAACTCATGTGCCCCAATATCTGTTCCGAAGCCTACAGTTGTTCCTCTGCTGTTTCCGGCAAAATCAGCATTGATATTGCCTGACAAAGGACCGGCAATACCTTTTCCATTTAGATACCAGTTTTGAGCTGCTGATGACACGACATTTAAGTTTCCATTTGTAACATTAGCAAATAAGACAGCAGGGTTAACCAACGTGCTTATTTCCGACCAAGAGTTTCTATCAGCATTGCTGGTTGTTCTCCAGTTGCTGATATTTAAATCCCCGGTACCCCATAAACCAAGTGTGTTGGCATTTGATGATGATAACAAGTTGTAGTTTACCACGGCCCATCCTGCTCCGGTTGGTGTTCCCGAAACCTCATTGGCAATTGCATAATTCTTGGTTGCACCTCCAGCACGGTTGTTAATGAACGCATTGTTTACCAAGCGAGTTCCGGATGTAACCTCAAATGTAGAGTTTGGACCTTTGTGATAAGCATAAGAAGCTAATGAACCCGATGATGAGTTACCTGTTATAAGTACCGTGTTGTAATAAGCATTCACATCAAAACCTCCGCTTGATTGTTGCCAAATACCATTGTACTGTATGTTATTGGTTTGACCATCACCTAAAGTAATTTGATTGTTGGTAACGTCTAGTGCATTCACCACATTGAACACCAAAATTCCGGTAGCTGTAGCCATTGGATTTGCGGCATTAGAGGTGCTCAAGTTTCTGATATCATAAACCCTGTTTCCAGTTACTCTTGCAGCATTAGCACTTTGAATCATAATGCCGGCAGCATTGGTCGTTGAAGCACTGGTACTATTTGCAGAAATGTTGTATATAAGGTTGTTGTTTACCATCGGACCGGCATTGGTTGATCCGGCTAAGCTGATTCCAAATACACTTAAAAAGGTTGATGAAAGACTGGTATTGGTTGAAAGCGTACTTAAATTGAAGATTCTATTATTGCTGATGTTGGCAACTGTAGAACCTGACATTTGAATGCCGCCTAATGTTACACTCGTTTGTGTTCCATTTGCATTGATATTGGCAATGGTGTTTCCGGTTATTTGTACAGCAGGGTCAATGTTCACCGCAGTTGTTACATTAATAGCCCTTGTTGTACCATTAGCATTATTCGTAATACTGTTTACCGTATTGGTAGTACCAATAACATTATTGTTAATTGAAGTAATACCTCCGGATACCAATATCCCATTAAAAGAGACGCTATTGCCCGCACTGTTGATGGCAATACCTGCAATTCTATTATTTTCAACCAATGTAGGAACAGTAACAGTTGCGTTTACAGCAATACCGGAGTGGGTAGTTGGAGGAGCCAATTCTATCGAGCCGGCAACCGTTGAATCCCCAATCATGTTACCTGTAATATTTGTTCTTCCGGCAGTAACCAAAATACCATTCCATTGCACACCGCTTGCCGTTTGAATGAAGCGCATGTTTCTAATGGTGTTGGATGAAATTTGGGTGGTTAAATTATTGCCCACCGCAATTTGAATACAGTTCCAAGCCGCAAGAACACTGCTGTTCCAGGCAGATCCTCCTGCATTTGGAGCAGATCCTCCAATAATGTTGTTTGAAATCGTATGCCCTTCAGAAATGGCACCGCCATTAAAACGAATTGGTAACGCATTCGCAGTGATTAAGACGAGTGTGTTGTAGAAATTATTTCCATTCACTACCCAATTATTACCTGAACCACCATCCACATTTACATAGACTGAAGATGCATTTAACAAATTGTTTCCGCTGATTACGTTTGATGAGTTTAACACAAATCCGGAGTGGAAACTGCTGATTAATGCGGCAGGAATTCCGCTTGGGAATGCTACACCAAGATCATTTCTAATCGTACAATTGATAATCGAATCTTGGCTGTTACCAACAGTGGTGTTTGTACCTGCGAATGAAACCGCACCGCCATTTATTAATAATGGAGACGTGTTGTTAGCAGACTCAATTGTTAAATTACTAAGTCTGTTTTTTGTCGCACCATTTACAAACAACACAGCAGGTCCGGCCGTTGAAGAGTTTCTGATGGTTAATAAGTTTAAATTATTATTTGAACTTAAATCAGGAACACCGGATATTTTTATGCGATCAACTCCATTCAACCTGAGCAACCCAAGGTTGGTGTTACCCGAAACTATTCTTGATGCGGTTGTTGATGAATCAGGACGAATAGTAATGGTAAAAGAACCTGCACCTACACCATCTTCTCCTAGTTGATTTAACGCTACGGTTCCCGGTTCGTTAATGTTTGAAGTAATTACAGCTGTGATTGAACCACCAAGCGTATTGTTATTTAAAAATTCAAACAATCCCCCAACACCGGTAAGTGTTGTATAGGTTTGACCTGCGCCAACATAAAACTTGCTGTTGGCCGGTATTGTAGGTAAAATCACATAAAAATCAACGGCTGCAGGTTCGTTGGTAATGTTATTTACATTCGTTCCTAATGCTAAAGGTCTTTGCGAAGTGAGATTAGAAGCAACACTGTCCTCCGCCACTACGTAGTAGAAAATGGTATCACCGGTTGTAACACCGGCTACCGGACCATAAAATATTTCGAACGAATAGTTTGCTTGTGTTGGCGTACCTGTTGCAATTGAAGCCGCACTACTCACCCACAAACCTCCTATTCCTTTTTTGTAATAAATTCTTGGTGCATTTAAACCTCCACCAAGAGGCACCCCTTGATTATCTCTTACAATAACATTTGAAAGTTGTACCGGACCCGTAATACTTCCTTGGTTGCTCACCGCAGTATAGGTCATACTAGGCGGAAAAATATCGGTACTGCTGGTAAAAGCATCAGCATCGGCACCTACATCTAATCCGGCCAATCCTGTTCTGGCATTGCCATCAAAGTCAACCGTTACCACACCCATTAAGGCTTGGTCTCCACTGGCCTCTGCCGGATTACTTGATTGCAAGTGTAAATCTACCGTGTTCGCATCACCTGTAGCATTTACAAATAATGGATTTCCACTTCCGCTTTGTAAATCATACAACGTGTTACGCGCCCATCCGCTGAGACCGCCTAATGTTATATAATCTAAAAGATTAGTACCGCCAATAATACCTCCCGTTCCGGTTGTTTGAAGAATATTGTAGTTTGAAATAAGTGAGGTAGCATTTACAGGGAATCCGGCTAATCGAATAGCAAAATGTTTACCTGTTGATGTTCCTGTATTTGATGTTGCGTTTACAAAAATATTGTTGCGTAAATCATTCACATTCGTTCCGGTAGGTGTTCCATTTAATCTGATACAAGCCGTAACAGAAGCACCCGCTGCAGGAGCGCCCGCTAAAAACACCGAGTTGTGGTAGTACTCGAAGTTGCCTGAAACGTCATTTAAGAAACCATATACCTCATAGTTGTTTCCATTTAAGGTTCCTGCCGAATCAATACCTAAACGAATCATGTTATTGGCATAACGCGTGAATGACCCTGAGTTTTGTTGAATACCAATTAAGCGAGCAATCCCGGTTGTTGACGATTTAAAACTATGAACAAAGTTTCTGCTCACACTGTTCAACACATTGGTTGTTGTGCCTTGATATAAAATACCTACAATATTGTTCGCCCCGGTTAATCCAATTGTTTCAAGTGCATACACCCTGTTTTGGTTGATGTTAATTTGACTTCCGGAACCATTGTGCATTAAACCAATAATAGATGATGCAGTACTGGTATTTGAAGACGATGAATTCGATCTTAAATTATGAACTATATTTTCATTTAAGGTATGTCCGCTTCCGCTCGATTGCATAATGCCAATGAGTTGAGTCGAATTGGGTGTTGTGGTAACGTAGTTCAAGTATCTTACCACATTATTATTGATGATTTGTCCCGGATTCGATGAGCCCACCCATATACCAATCAATCCTGAACTGGTTGTGGTTGATGTGTTTTGTACGTTTGTTGTTATTCCTTCTACTATGTTATTGGTTACAGTTGCCAAACCGGAGGTTGACAAAATACCCAACGTTTGGCAAAATGAAACTACACCAATATTTGCATTAAGCAAGTTACTCACCCGGTTGTTGTTGATTTGAATACTTGTGGTACTGCTAGAAACGTTTATGCCTACTAATGGTGCTGAAGTTGATGTTCCTCCTAATGACGAAGAATCTCTTAAGTTGCTCACAATATTATTATTGATTTGCAGCGATCCTGTTTGGTTCCAGGCCCTTATTCCATTAACTGTAACCGATGTAATCGTTGTTGCCGAAGAGAATATACCGGATACAATATTGTTATTGATAATCGTGTTAGAACCTGTTTGACAGTTAATACCAAGTGATGTGGTATTTCCTCTATTAATGATAGATTGAACATTGTTGGTATCTCCAATATAGTTGTTTAATAGTGTTGCAACACCACCGCCATTGTTAACCTGAATCCCAACGAAGGATGCTGCACTTACATTGTTCATCACAATATTGGTTATTCTGTTATCGGCAATGTGCGTTCCGGTATTAGCACCTGCACTCACGTTAATTCCGGTAAAGCCTAAACCATTAATCACATTCCAATTGTTCATCAGTACATACCAATTGCCACCAATCACATTTCCACTAATAGTATCGTTATTTGATAAGGTACCCGGAGTAAAATTAATTACAGTTGGAGAGGCGGTGTGATGATTTAAGGTGTCTTGGAAAAACACATTGTTTTTGATTCTGTAATTATTCCCGGTTCCTGAACTAATATTAATAGCATTAAAATTAAAACCATAAAACACACTGTTTTCAATGAGTAAGTTATCGTTTTCTCTATTAACACCGGTTGTGCCCGATGCTACAAAAAGAATTCCAGGCAACCCTCCCGCACCCGGAGCTCTTCTAAAGTAACAGTTACCCACATACACATTGTCATTCCCTGTTACAGCCGATGTTTGGCTTATTCTTACTGCACCTCCACTAAATGTTGAAGTACTGGTGTTATTGGTTTCAAAAATTACACCTTGAATAAATATATCACTAGCGTCATTTAATAATGTAAGAGCCGGTTGTGAGGTTGCTGTGTTTCGAATAACAAGGTTCGTGTCTGTAACTAATCCGTTTGCGGCATAACCCAATAGTTGAACTCTGTCTGCGCCATTAAGCTTGATAATACCATCAGTAAATGCAACATTTCCTGTTATGATGGTTTGTGTTGGCCCGGCAGGTCGAATGGTAAGCGTATAACCAAAATTGCCTACACTAGTACCATTCGTTTCCAACCATTGATTTAATGAAACACTTCCTGTTTCGGTGATGGTTGCACCATTTTCGAGCGTTACAACTGTATTGCCTTGTAATAAGCTGTTATTTATTGCATTAAACAATCCGGTTGGTCCGGTTAGGGTTGTGTATGTGCCTGTAGGTCCAACAGTAACTGCTGTTGGTATTGGTGTAGAAATTTGATATTGGTTTGGTGTTTGAGGAGGAAAAGTAATATTAGCGATATCAATTCCAACACCAAAAGCAGGTTGTGTACTGTAATTTATTGCACTATCCTGAGCGGCTATGTAATATCTAATAATATCATTAGGAACTACACCGCCAACAAGCGAATAATCAATGGTAAAATCCCAGCTACCGTTACGGCTGTTGCCAGTTGTTAAGGCTCCCAAAACGTTGGCCCATGTGCCGTTGTTTTTGTTAAAGTATAATCTTGGGGTAAACGTACCGAAATCAACTCCCGAATTTCTATCAATAATCGTTGCGGAAATCGTTCTGTTTAATACACTTGCCGTATTCGTTAGCGGAGTAAAAATAATTTCCGGAGCAACAGAGTCAAAACTTAACGTATTCGTTGCTGAGCCAAATGCTCCGATATCAACCGGGGTTAAGGCGCTTCTTTGGTTGCCATTAAAATCACTTGAGGAGAAGGCAACCAACGTTGGATCGCCTGCTCCCTCTCCCGGATTAGAAGAAGCAACATTCAAGTTAATTGAGCCTGCCGCAGCAGCCGGTGCAATTAAATTTGGATTCGCGTGGATACTGTTTATATCTCTTTGTGAGATTCTTTTCCAGCCTCCTGTCCCAGTCATAAATGCGGCATTTCCAGGACCACCTCCAATAAAGTTGTTGGTTAGCCCACTTCCTGCCCATAAAATATTGTAATTGCATACAAACTGTGGAACAGATGCTATACTGCCATAATTTATTGCATAATTAAATCCGGTACCCCCATTGTTTTGAACCACATTTACAAAAATGTTATTTCTGATGTCGCTCCATGATATAAAACCAATTGAAGCCCTGTATGCAGCGGTAATTGATGTGCCTGAAGTTGGCGCTCCACCAATATAAACCGTGTTGTGTAAAATACGATTGATAAAAGTACTTGATGAATGGTTATTGTTAATTCCACTTACTACAAAAGGACCGGTATACGCATTACCTGCTGTATCAATACCCAAACGAATTAAGTTATTCGCAACAGTTCCGTGCATGGTTTGCAAATCAATTCCCAATAGGTTCGTTGCTGAGGTTCCTGCACTTGCAAAACTGTGTATGAAGTTGCGGTTACAGAACGATTCGTTTCCTGTTGTAGCGCTTGAAGCTGAATAACGAATACCAATAATACTTCCGGTTGTAGCCGTATGTAAATTATATAACCCCCAAATCACGTTGCTGTCACACTCTTGGTTTACTACCCCTGAAATATATTGAATACCGCAAATGCCCGGTGAACTGGTTGTGAAACGGTTGTAAATTGACTTGATTTGGTTTCCATAAACCCTGTTTCCGGTGGTTCCGAAAATAACCATTCCATTTACTTGTGTAGATGATGCCGTTGGTGTATTCAAGGCCAACGAATCAATATAGTTATTCAACACCAAGGCTCTGCCCGAAGAACCAAAGTTAATACCATTTAATGCGGCAGAAGTAGAGGTTGATGTGTTTGAACTTCTTGAAAATAAACCATAAACAATATTGTTACTTATGGTTGTGAAACCGCTACTTGCATAACAAATACCATTAATTTGAGTTGATTGGGTGGCTAGTGTTGAACGTTGATATAAATGGCGAACAGTGTTGTTTCTAATAATTTGTCCGGCCGAACCAGAAAAATTCAAAATACCATTAATGGCGGCACTTGTTGTAGTTCCTGTACTTGTACAACCGGTACTATCCATAAATAACCCATCAATAATATTATTTTCAATTACTGATATTCCGGATGTGCTCAAAATGCCAATGATTCTAACAGCAGAAGTTGTGGTATTATTATTAGTAAGCGGCTCTGCAAAAGTACCGATTAGGTTTCCGCTAATAGTAACGGAGTTGCTTGATGATTGGGATGAAATACCCATTAGTGAAGCAGCGGTGGTTGACCCGATATTGCCTGAATTGGTTCTTAAGCCCTTAACGATGTTGTTGTTGATATTAACAACTTGACCAGAACTTGTAGTAATTGCCCTAATTGCACCAGTAGTTCCGGTATTGTATAAGGAAACATTTGAAACGATGTTTCTTGTGATATCATAATTTGATGCAGGAACTGCATTTATCGCTACAAAAACAGCGTTGTTCAAGGACAACACATCGCCAATATAGTTACTGTCAATATTGGCCACACCACCGCTTAATTGTATACCAGTAAACTGGCCTGTTGCTGCAGTACCGGCCAATGTCCAATTTTTAATTTGGTTTCCATAAACCCTGGTTGGTGTTCCATTAGCCACCGTTACTTGAATGGGTACACGGATATTAGAACCGATATTTACGAATGGCCCTGCCAATGCTAATGGGGCATCGCCACCAATAATATTATTTAATATTTGATTATTAACAGACCCACTACCTGTGCCGGGCACAAAATTGATTGCCGACCATGTAGATGTTTGTAATGTATTGGCCGCTGTATCATAGAAATTGTTATTAGCAATTAACCAATTTGAACCATTTCCATTATTGGTGCCTGTTATTGATATCCCGTTAAATCCAAAACTATTAAAATCGTTTCCTATTATTGAGTTGTTATTGTTTTGAATGATATTTGATTGACCTGTTGAAATAATACCAACAGCAAAAACACCCGTTGATGAACGTCCAAAATAATTGTTTTGAATGGTATTATTATCATTACCCGTAAAACCCGTAGAGCCTAGTATGGCAATTGCACCAGAAGCCGTTCCGGTATTTGCCGAAAGCAAATTCATGTTTCGAAGGGTGTTGTTATTAGCATCATTAACTAATGTAAAAATAACTCCAGCGGTGTTATAGTTTTTTATTGTTAAATCCCTCGTATTTCCTGCACCATTGCTTCCATCAAAAACAACAAAACTGCTTCCGTTTAAGTTAAACATATTTGATGTGGATGCTTCAACTAGGCTACTTACGCCAGTGGCCGGTTTGAAGGTTATCGTGTTAGTGGCCGAAATCCCTGAAACGTTCGCAAAATTAATCGGAAAGGATTCTCCTGTTGAAGTATTATACAGGGTATCAATTAAACTAAAAACTACCGGACCTGTCACACCAAATGCACTTGCAGCTGTGGCTGCTTCAGATATGGTTCTAAAGTCACCTGTGGCCCCCACTGTAAAAGTTCCTGTTAATGGTGAACGATATATCCTCGTTAGAGTATCATCAATATTTACAGTATCAAATGCACTATTAGGCATTGAGGTGTATACTTTAACACGATACAAAATTCCTGCTGCCATAGTAAAGTTACCCAATTGTACGCTTTGAGAATTACTTCCCAAACCACCAAGTGTATCTAATAGGCCTGTAAAGGCTACAGGGGTTTGTACAACTCCGTTAACCTCCCAATTTACGTTAACACTAGTAATTTGATTTACTCCAGCATTTCTTATTCTAGCAGTAAAAAGATTACTGCCTAAATTAAATCCAATAGGAGTATCTATAGCGAACACAGAGGCGTTGTGTGTACCTGATGATAATTGTAATACTTGTATTTCTCTGAAATTTGGGTTCGTTCCTTGCACATTATTAAACCTAACCCGAGTTGTTGTAATTGGAACGATAAATGAAATTGAATCTACTTGAGGCGCAGCACTTACAAATGGGTTTGGTGCCAATGGCACATATGCGCTCCCATTCCAAATTTCAATAATCATTGAGGTAAAAGGCCTGTTGTCTTTATAAAAAACAATCCTGCTAAAGGAAATAGGATTTGACCAAACATATTCAATGAATTGACCTGTGTTAATCCACCCCCATCCGCAAGGAGTAGGAGCACAATTAAATGGTGGAATGATTCCATCATTGTAGTTTGTTGCACCAAAACCCAATGCAGGATTTCCGCCTGTACCTTGTGTGGCTGTTGCCGTTAAAGCATGATTTGTTTGGGCCTTCAACTCTTTTAAGAGCAAGAGCACCAAAATTAATAATGCTGTTTTAAGTAGTTGTTGTTTTTTCATAAGTATTATTTTTTTATTTTGTCTCTTTCAAACCATCGTTAATAACTTGATAGCACAGGCAGCTAAGCTTTAAAATGGGCAAAAATTTATTTGCTTATTAATTTTGAATTATTAATGAAGTTATAAATTATTCAAACAAAGCAATTCATCCCGGGGACATTTAATCTCATTTTAATCTTATTGTTTGGTTTATTGGGCGAAAAACAAAATAACTAGCCACAAATAGGTATAAGTAGAAAATGTTGGAATATTGATTAATTCAATATATGGCTTAATCGTAATTCTTTTGTGTAGTGTATCATTTACAATTAAGAACTTAATTGCTGTGGAAAACTAGCCTTGACTTTTCCAATTAATTACCATGATTGGTTGAAAACAGGGGAATGAAATGCCCTAAGGCAAAATTAGGAAACAAAAAAGCCACACAAAACGCGTGGCTTTTATATGACAAATTTTACTTATTGCCTACTCCACCAAGAGTTTCTTTTGAATAGAAGAGTTTATGGTATTAATTTCTACAAAATATAACCCCGGTTCCAAAGCAGATATATCAATGGTTTTTTGAAGCGCTACAACACATTTCACCCTACCATCAGTTTGTCTCATCGTAACGGTTCCTTGATCCTCCTCTTGTAAGCCGTCAATATGAATAAATCCTTTTGCCGGATTAGGGTAAATACTTAATGCATGCATTGGGTCTCCATTGTCAACACGCACCACATGGCTGTATTCGCTTTGGTTAAATTCAATCTTGTTTAATCGATAATACCCTTCTACTAATCTATTGTCATCAAAAACGTATTGTGTTTGGGTGGCTCTGTTTTTTGATTGAATATATCCAATCGTTTCAAATGCTAATCCATCGGCTGAATATTGTACTTCATAGCCTTTCATGTTTTTTTCTTGAGCCGTTGTCCATGATATTACGTTGCCGAATTCTTTTCGTCTAGCAGAAAAAGAAACTAGCTTTACGGGAAGTGCTTGCGCATTTCCGATTACTAATCTGAAGCGATTGCCTCCGGTTGCAGCATTTGAATTTTGAATTTGAAAAGTATATTTTGAATGCAACCTCACGTTGGTGATGTTGTTATTAAAAAGGTCAATCAAATACACATCCTTATTGGCTGGAATAGTATTGCCCAAATCAAGCTCAATGGTATAACTTCCATTGGATACTGCATTTGTGCTTATCACAAATGTATCTGCTGTACTGTTGTTTAATGCTTGAACCACATTGCGTTGAACAAGTTGATGATCAGAAGTAACAAATCCCATGTTGATGTTGCTGTTTAATAACTTCATGGCATCTTCATTAAACACATATGATAAAGAGGAATTGGGTTTAAAATGAAGCCAGGCGATATCATACTTTGTACTGTCTTGGTACATTTTAATGGATAAGGGATTTTCTTCTGTCTTAAAATATGCAGTTGGGTTGGTAGAAACCTTGCCGGACTCATTAAAGGTAACACTTGCCCCGGAAGAAGCAGCTTGTACGAAAAAGCCTTGGCCAATAGCAATATGTTGTGAAGAAGTTCTATTCACGTACATTCCGGTTGAGGCATCCCACACCCAATAGGAGTTTGATACCGACCCCGAAATGCTTAAGGCTGCATAATTAATTTCGCATGGGTATGGGTTACCCAATAAATTCCAACCATCATTCGAGGCAGATCCGGTTGATGTATAAGATAAATTAACCGCAACAGCACCTTGGTTAATGTTGCCGAAATAATCCATTACCGTATCATTCGGCACAATAGATGCATTTGTTAAGCTATTCGTTTGTGAACGACTTCCTCGGTAAAAAACCAACATGCCCAATCCTTGTCCAAGAGCATTGTTGGTATGGGTTATGTTCTTCCACCCTCTCCCTCCGGAAGTGTTTTCTTGATAAGTTACAATAGAAGAATTTGGTGTGGCGGCATCAAAGCCGTTTGAACCACCTCCCGGACCTGTGATCAAAATGTCTTCTTGCAATTGATTAAATGTAAAACCATTAATCGGGCTTGTCACCATTCTCCAGCCCCTTCTTCCTGAGCCGCCTTGTACAAATCGTTGCACATTTATATTGCCGCTAATGGCTGCACCTGATTGTATCTGAGCAATTCGTCCCGTTGCGGAAGCTGTTGATATCAATACCAAATTTCCATTTGCGTTTAATGTTCCTGCTGTTGGCGTAACTGTTCCTGTTACTTGTACTTCGTTTCCTAATGTTATCGTACTTGATGCGCGATTTACCGTAAGGTTAACAAGCCTATTGGTTGATCCGAAAGTTGTTTGATCGAAAAACAAAGAAATATTGCCTGTGCTTCCTCCAACATTTATTGATCCTCCGTTACTGCGTATAAAACCGGAAGTACGAGAAACAGCCCCATTCACCGATAACGTATTTGAACCAATATCAAGTGTAGCCGAACCAATAGTTAACGTACCGGAAACCGTAAGGTTATTGCTTAAACTGCTTGTTCCCGAAGGCATGGTATAGTTTTGAAGTTCTGTTGGCAATGTGAAGTTAGAAATGCTTCCACCGTTAAAAATTAACGACCCGGTGTTGCCAAGCGTTAAGTTGTTTGATGCGTTAAACGCCCCATTTAGCGTAAGCGTACCGTTAATGGTTCGCGATGCATGCAGCACAGCCCCTGAAGCTCCAACAGAAACATTGTTTGGACCAGAGGAAGATGGCCACTCCATATTATTTGTTGTTTGCACAGAAACACCGGAATATACCAACGTGCTATTATTTCCATAAGCAATTGAACCTGCACCGATGATGGTGCCCGAATGCGTTAAAGCTCCATTAATTGTCAACGTAACTCCTGCGTCTACTGTGAGTGTACCACCTGTATTTATTGTTAGTTCATCAAGGGTCTGGTTGCTGCTTACTCGAAGCGTTCCGCCATTATTAACAGTTACATCATTGGTTGCGGGTAAGGTTGAGCCCCCACTTCTGTTTAACTGTAAAGTTCCTGCATTAACGGTCGTTAATCCGGTAAATGTATTTTGCGCTGTTAATGTAACCGTGCCTAAACCATTTTTATTCACATCATTAATGGTTGACTCATTGTTGGAAATCACACCAGTTACATTGAACGACTCGCTCGTGTTTGCGGTTAAATTTATTGGTATGTTGGAAACCTCTAACAATGTAAATAAAGCATCCATATTTGCTCCTGAGTTCCTTACATGAATTAATGCGGGAGAAACTCCAGTAGAGCCCGTAAATCTTCTAATATTGTTTCTGTTTGATCCAATAACCAGATTAAACTCTCGGTCAGAAACCACTTCAATATCATAGGTTGTTCCTGATTTGAAATCGGTAAAGTTAGGCATATTCGTAGTGGAGAAACCTGCGCCATCACTAAATCGCGCTGTTGATTGTCCGCCTAGAAATTCTATTTTTAATATCGAGTTATTGTCATACCTACCAGCTAAAGAGGAGCCCCCATCAAAAATTCCACCGCCAGACTTTATTGAAACACCAATGATGCCATCGTTTACAATTCCCGTTCGCCCGCCACCGTCTTGTCCTGCAATTCGAATTCTGATTCTTTGTCCGGGCTTTACCGTACGTTGCGTTCCATTCAGTGTGCCGTCTGTTGTGAAAAACCGACCATCAAGTTGTCCTTGTACAGTACTTCCAAATGAAAATTGAGCAACGCCATTAGTAACAGAAAAGCTACCACTGTTTTCGCTCCACACGTTAGTCCAATTAGAATTCCCTGTGGTATAGTTTTGGGCAGAAGAATAGTTGTTTGAAATGATAAAAATATAAACCACTAAAGGGATCTTATATTTTAACAAATCGAATCGGTTCTTCACATTGTAAGAAAAAATCTGGCTCATGCTTTTATAACTTTATTATTAAAATAACAGGCACCTATTAATCTTTTTTTCTAACCTTAATTTAAATCCTATTTCATTTCAAAAGTTTAATTGTTCTCTTTTCACCGTTATTATTTATCGTTAAATAATAAACACCTTCACTCAGTCCCTCTAAATTGCTTAGCACAAGTTTGCGGTCATGGGTCATTGACCGGCCTTCCTTCATCAACATGCCTTGCACATTATAAATTTCCCAAGCCAATGTGGTTGCCTCGCCTTGAATTCCGCTTATGATAATTTGATCATTAAACGGTACCGGATATGCATTCAAATCTTTCCACAACAACTCTTGTTCAACACTTACTGTTTCAGAAAAAGAAACTGCTCCATCATAATCCACTTGTTTGATTCGATAATAGGCCGCACCATCCAACACCTCATCAATAAACTGATAGGTGTTGCTTGTTTTGCTGTTACCGGCTCCACGAACAAAGGCAAGGTCTTCAAAGTATCTACCGTCAATTGACCTTTGAACAACAAACCCTTTGTTATTACTTTCTGAAGCAGTGGTCCATTCTACCAACACGGCACCATTTTTTACTTTAGCGCCTACGTTTACAAACACAACAGGTAAAGCAACATTGCACGTATTAAATACTGAACCTAACAAAACAGCGGTTGTGTTTATTCTGGTATATGTACGATTAAATCCGCCCACACCATTGCTCACTGTGCAAGAGCGTTGGGCGGGATTCGGAAAGGATTCATGATTCGCAGCAACAGAGCTGTCTCCGTTAATGTATTTGTACTCAAACGTAGTAGGACAAACATTGTTTACAATGGCTTGGTAGTGATTTGGTGTATTCGGAATCGGAGTCATTCTAATGGCGCCTCCCACCCAAGTTGGTGTAGTAAAACTTCCCATCACATACACTCTGCCTTGCGGGTCCGGTGTTTGTCCGGTAAGGTCAACCACAAACGTAATGGTGGATGGTGCCGGAGTTGGCGGACAAGCGGTTGTCATGCCAAAACATGGTGTTGCTAATGTGCTATCTTTAATCACTACCAACTCTCTGTTTGAAGACGTTGTTGTAAACGAGCTCTCCCAATTGGTTACCCCATTACGATGAAAACGAAACTTGTATTGTAGAGCAACTCCGGAATCAATGGTGATTATGCGGCTATATACATTTGTTGTTCCCAAACGATTTAATAAAACACCATTTGACCAATTGGTTAGTGCTGCATCAGAACCTGCAACCGTAATGGAATCAATACCTCCGCAAATGTTATTGGTTACATCAACCGAAAAGGTAAGGTTGAATTTAGCCGTAAATGAAGCAACGTAATTATTTCCCGAATTATCATTTACCTGCAAGCAGCATAAACTTCTGTCGGCTTCTGTTAATTGATTCAGTTTGCTTAATGTGAGTGTTGATGTAAACGCATAATACCTGATGCTGGTTCCGCTCGGTTGTGCCGGAATAATTACTTGCCAGTTGGTATTGGTTGGCGCATTCGTTGATGTGGCTTCTAAAATGGTAGTGCTGTTCGTTGATGCAAAACCGCTTGCAGAAGTATAACGAACAAATACCCTTTCTCCTGTTGATGGAGCAGCTGAAGTAGTGACATTAACCACAACACTGTTGTTGGCTTGTATACTTTGGGTAACTGTGTTTAGCGTAACAGGGTTATTTGCAGTGTATCCTACATAATACCGTGCATTTGTATTGGTGTAGCCGCAATCGTTAAACACAAAGGTATATCTGCCGGCAGTGCTCATGTTTAAGCCCATGTCGTTTCCGGAGTTGTATGCTCCTGCTATGTTCACCGAATCTATTCTGGCTTGCGCTACCGAAGTAAATACCCATTTATTTTGAAAGCGATTGGCGGGGGGGCCGGAAATAAATAAAAATCCGTTACCACCTCCACCGGCCATGTTACTATTGGTAACATCGCCTCCCGTTGGTTGTGCATTATACGTTTTTACCCATTGCCCACGCCCATCAGTTGGGTTACCCGAAGTAGTTGTAATTCTTCGGTAAACCGAATTCGCTGATGAAGCTGTGCTGTATCCGTTCATGCTTCCGGTTACTTGAACGGGCTCTCCCGAAAAGATATTTTGACTATATGTCATCGGAGCTAACACCATACAAAACAACATTGCAATTGTTGCTTTCAACGGTTTTAATTGTAGTATGTTTTTCATATGTATTACTAATTATAATTACTGCTTACAAACTTTTATCATTTTTACTCCAAACTCATTTTTCACACGGAGATAATACACGCCTGATGGCAACTCCTCGGTTGAAATCTGCGCGGATGTTTGTTCTTCGGTATGATAAACCACCACACCAGTAACATTGGTAATGGTAATTGATGTTTGTTCTAATAGTCCTTCAATCAAAAGTTGGTTGTTGAACGGATTAGGATAAATATTCACTCCGTTTTCATTCACTTTGTTCAAACCTGTACCACTTAAACTTGTATTATACAATGCAGTATCTGCGCACGGAACATTAGCAATTACGCGTATGGTTCCCAATAAGCCGCTTTCCCATACTACTGTAATTTGTGAAGTTCCTAATCCGCTGATGATTTTTCCGTTTGAGCTAATCTCCCAAGCATATCCACTGAATGATGAATTTGTTGTTTGGTATAAAACGGTATCGCCTAGCTTAGCTTCTGTAGGGCCAATTACCGGACCAACGTTTATCGGCTCACACACGTTTACATTCAATACAGTTTGGTTGCTGCAGGTATCATTTGCTTTCACCTTGATGTTGTTTGTTCCGGCACTTACCCATTTTACTGTTATCGTGTTTGTTCCGGCACCACTTTCAATGGTTCCGCCTGTTACTTCCCAAATGGCAGTTGATCCTTGCGGTAAGGAGGTTTGATAGGCTTGTGTTTCATTTAAGCGTGCAGTGGTTGTTCCCGTAATCGGACCAACCTCAACAGCAATTCGCCTGTTCACTTCAACTGTAGTGCTTACGATACCCCCTCCAACAGAAACCAAACGAACCAAATAGTTACCCACTACTGTTGGGGCCGGAATAATTAAATTGGTTTGTCCGGATGCATTAAACAATTGAACGGTTCCCGTATTAATCGGCTGAGCGAAACTTCCATTCGCATCAGAAATTTCAACACGGAATAATGAATCCGTATACGCTGAATTTCTTAGTGTGTATTGAACTGTTGTAATTCCGTTACCACAAACAACAGCAGGAGATGGATTTGAAAGTTGAAGCTCTTCTTGTTTGCTGCATTTGTTAAATAAAAATTCAACTTGTGTTAATGCCGCAATATTTCTAATGAGTTGTCGATTAAACCCACCTAAGCCATTGCTAACCACACAGCCTCTTTCATTCGCATTTGGAAAAGTTTCCGCATTATTCACCACACTGCTATCTCCATTAATAAATTTATATAACACGGTATCTACGCAAACCTGTGTGGTGATTTCAAACAATCCGGGTTGACCAGAAACCTGCTGCATTCGCATAGGTCCGCCCATCCATTGCGGTTGTGTGAAATTTCCCATTACATACACTCTTCCTTGTGCGTCAGGAATTACTTGCGATACATCAACCCTAAAGCGAACAAGCGAAGGAGGATTACTCGGAGCACAATTCCCTGTTTCGCCAAAACATACCGGACCAATTGTGGCAGATGAGGTGATGGTAAACTCTCTGTTTTTGCTTGTAGTTGCAAAATCGCTTTCCCAAACTGTTGTTCCCGAGCGATGTGTTCTAAATTTATATTGAAGCGCCAATCCGGAATCCAGCAACAGTGTATCTGTATAAATATTGGTTCCTGTTATTTGGTGCAGTCTTCTACTGCCTGCCCAATTACCTAATATCACATTGTTGCCGGTGATGGTTACTGAATCAGGAAGCGCACATTTTTGCTTTTCAAGATTCACCTGAAATACCACTTGGTATTTAGGAATAATTGGAGCAGGAGAGCAACTATCGAACATAAATTCTAATACAACAGGTAAGCTGTCGTTGCGAAGGAGTCTTCTGTTAAACCCTCCGCCCGATGCCGGTACTACACAAGTTCTTTGAGAAGCGGAAGGAAACGTTTCTGCATTTACAATAACACTGCTATCTCCATTTATAAATTTGTACAATACCGTATCGGCACAAACAGAAACCATTCTTTCAAAAACACCCGGACGACCTGCTACAGGAAATAATCGTAATGCACCTTGTTGCCATTGTGGTGTGGTGAAATTTCCCATCACATAAATTCTTCCTTGGGCATTTGGAACACCTCTGCTTAAATCAACCCTAAACGTAATGTTTGATGGTGCCGGAAGAGGAGAACAATTGTTTAGTTGATTAAAACAAACTACCTCAAGTGTGGTGTCGGTGTTAACCGTAAGTTGTCGGTTTCCACTTGTTGATGTAAAATTAGATTCCCATGTTATTGCTCCGTTTGTATGCCAACGAAATTTATACTGAATGGCTAAGGCCGAATCAAAACTGATGGTGTCACTGTAAATATTGCTTATTCCTTCTTGTTTAAGTCGCACCGAATTCGACCAATTGCCTAACATGACGTGATTGCCTGTAATGGTTACCGAATCAAATCCGGCACACGCCAATCGCTCCATGTTTACCCTAAATCGAACTGTTTTTTTACTGATTACAGGAGCAACCATACAACTGTCAAATAAGTACTCTAATGTTTGTGCTTGCGTACCGTTTCTTACAAAAATTCGGTTAAACCCTCCGGTTCCATTTGATACCGTGCATGAACGTTGCGAAGGAGAAGGAAATGTTTCTGCATTTGCTGCCACACTGCTGTCTCCATTCATAAATTTATAAATCACCGTGTCGGCACAAACAGAAACCGTTCTTTCAAAAACACCCGGACGACCTGCTACAGGAAATAATCGTAATGCCCCTTGTTGCCATTGTGGTGTGGTGAAATTTCCCATCACATAAATTCTTCCTTGGGCATTTGGAACACCTCTGCTTAAATCAACCCTAAACGTAACTTGTGATGGTGGCGGAAATGAGGGGCAAGTTTGTTGTTGACCAAAACAAAAAGCAAGAAGTGACGTATCTTTTTGAATGGTAATTTCTCGGTTGCCACTTACGGTTGAAAAGTTTGCTTCCCATTGTGTTGTTCCATTTCGGTGATACCTGAATTTAAATTGAACCGCAGCACCTGAATCAAGCAACAAGGTATCCGAGTGAATGGTGCCGTTGCTATTCATCCTACGCCATCCCGACCAGTTGCCCAATACCATTTGATTACCAACTAAAGTCACCGAGTCAAAAGGCACACAAGCAAATGCGGCCATATCAACATTAAACACCACATTGTATTTTGGAACAAAACTGTGTTGATAGTTTAGTCCGTTGTTGTCTAAAACTTGTAAAGCACATAAAGATTTTCCGGTTTCGTTTAGTGCATTTAACTGTGTTTGTATTAGGGTTGAAGTAAAGAAATAATACGTAACTGTACTGCCGGCATTCATAGCAGGTAATGTGGCTTGCCATAAAGTATCGGTAGGATTATTTAAAGAGGAACATGCCAAAACCGTACTGCTTGATGTTGCTCCAAAATTTGAATTCAATGTGTATCTTACAAACACCCTTTCATTAGGTGACGGAGTAGTGTTTGTTCTCAACTGCAATTGAAGAGTGTTGTTGGCCAACACTTGCATGCTTGCATTACTTACTTGCACCGGCTGATTTGGGGTATAACCCACATAAAACTGGGCATTGGTTGCTGTGTAACCACAGTCGTTAAACACAAACGTATACCTTCCGGCAGTGCTCATGTTTAAGCCCATATCTTGACCGGAATTATATGCTGAAATTCCGTTGATAGAATCTAAGCGTGCTTGTCCGATTCCCGCAAAAACCCATTTGTTTTGAAAGCGACTAGCAGAAGGTCCGGATATAAATAAAAATCCGTTACCTCCTCCACCGGCCATGTTTGTGTTTGTTACATCACCACCACTTGGTTGTGCATTATAGGTTTTTACCCATTGGCCTCTGCCATCGGTTGGGTTACCCGCATTTACCGACACCCTTCTGTAGGTGGTGTTAAATGCACTTCCCGTATTATAGTTATTCATGGAGCCAACCACTTGAACCGGCTCTCCGGAAAAAATATTCTGGGCATTTGTGCCTGTGGCAAAAAGACCCAAGAACACTCCACAAAGGATGCTTTTTTTCATACGTGTTAATGTTTTACCAATACTTTCTTCACTTCACTTGCGTGCGTATATTCAATTCTTAATAAATACATTCCATTGGTTACTTCACTTACATTGATATCGGCTATGTTATTATCAATTTCAGTTGATATGATTTCTTTTCCTGATAAATCAAGAAGGCTGATTTTTTTGATAGGCTGTTTGAGTGATTCAATAATTATTTTTTCATTGGCCGGGTTTGGAAACACATTGCTCATTCCGGTCATTGGCATTTCGGTTAAACCCACACTGCCGCTTGGTTTTGTGGTAAGTTTCACATCAGTAAACACCACATAATCTCCCGGTTGTAAGCTAATAGTTTGCCCCACATTGGTTACATTAATTGAATCACCGGTAATGTAATTATACCACCATCCGGTATGCTGAAAACCCGGAGTTAAATTAAGAGGAACCACATCAAAATTTCCTGCAATTACGGTATTCATGCTGTCGTGATTCACCTTAAGTACTTTACCTGTTCCGGCTACATCGTAGATGTAGTTATCCGATGAAAAAGAAACGTGTTGTTTCAACTTGGCAATCATACCAACTTGAGTAAGGGCAGCAACACGATCGGCATTGTTTAAGTAATCCCAGCGAAAGGGTTTATTGCCGGTTCTTCCATTGGTGTTAATAGAAACTTCGTATCCCAACTCTCCTCCTTGCCATAACATTTTTGGGCCTTTTAATGGTAACAACAATGCATGATAAGCAGCCACACGTTTTAAGGCATTGCTTAAGTTTTTTGTGCTATATCCGCCACTTGCATTGCCATAGGTTAAAGTAGAAAACATGATACGTTCTTCATCATGGCTTTCGGCATAGGTAATTAAGTTTGGAAAATTCCAGCCTCTGGCTTTGTAATTACCCCAACTTAAATTTGCTTTTGAATTGTTATAACCCATTGTTGCTTCTGCGTAAGCTTCAGTCATTTTACCCCACAACATAAAACCCATGTTTGCCAATACGGTTTCTTCCGAGTTATCACCCAAATGCTCCAATATTAAATACGCATCAGGCGCATACTTAATAATTTCATTGCGTATTCTATTCCAAATATCTACTCGAGACTGATCGTAGGCACTCCAGGCCCCAATATCACCAAGGGTGTTTTTTTGTGTGAATCCTTTTGATAAATCAAAACGATAACCATCAACTTTATACTCCGTCAACCAAAATTTAATCACACGATCCGTAAATTCTTTTACTACTTGTGCTTCGTGGTTGTAGTCATAACCCACACCAAAAGGATGTTTATCTACTTGATTAAACCAAGGGTTTTGTGCCGTTGGCTGTCCGTACTGACCTGCCGTTGGATCAAAGTACATTCTTACCTGAGGATTTTGGCCAAACGAATGGTTTAATGCAATATCTAAAACAACCGCTATTCCGTTGGCATGACACTCATCTACGAACGCTTTAAAATCATTTTTTGTTCCGTAGTATTTGTCAATTGCGAAATAAAACATTGGATTGTAGCCCCAACTTTCATTCCCTTCAAACTCCATAATAGGCATAATTTTTACGCAGTTGGCACCAACTCTTTTTAAATAACTGATGGTGTCTTTTAGGGTTTTAAAATCATGTTTGCCAATAAAATCACGAACCAATAATTCATAAATTACCAGTTTATCATTTAATGGCTTTACAAAGTTGTTTGTTTTCCAAGTATAAGCAGGTTCACCTATTTGCAGTACCGAAACAACTTCAGTTGTTTTTCCAACCGGATACGGTTTTAAATTCGGATATGTTTCAGGAGTAATCCAACCATCATTCCAAGGATCAAGAACTTTTTCGGCATATACATCAGCCACTTTTAATTGCACATCATCAATTGAATATTGAAAAGCATATTCTACTCCTTTTGTTAATCCTGATATGGTAATCCAATATCGGCTTCCGTCAGGAGTACGCTTCATTAAATAGTTGGGATGAAATTCCCAATTATTAAAATCACCAATTACATAAACAAAGTTTTTAAACGGAGCAAAAAGCTGTAAGGTTACGGAAGAATCATTAATATAATTTATTCCATCAATAACACCTGATGGTGATGTTGCAATAGCAGGGTTTAATCTTGGCATGATGTAAGACGTATCATATGATTTTGTGCCATTTAAATTTCCTTCCAACACCAAATTAACGCGCGTATTTCCAAAACCCAACGCAGTGTTTTTATACGTTAATGAGGTGGAATTATTCGCTTGTGCAACTTGCACCCCATTGGCAAACAAGGTTAATGTTGAAGGGGCAGAAGCTCCGGCAGAAACAGTGAACGAATCGGTTGGGTTAAAAAAACTGCCTTTTTGTGGGACGTTTATTTTCGCTTGATAAGTACCTTGGTTAATGTCTACAAAAATATCTCCGCCACCACTTGTTTTTCCTGTTTTGCTTCCATCGGCATTTCTGAACACAAACGCTAATCTTAACACGGTTTCATTGGCAGGAATTCCATAAAACGAGCGAATATTTCCAATTGTTAAAGTATATCTGTTGGTGTTACCTATTCGTGTTAGTAAAGCTTTAGGCAAATTGGTTGTCCATGGCGCAATTACATACCTCCAATCTGAACCGGAAGTGCTGGCAGAGGTAATTACTCCCGAATGTGCATAAATGGTACTCTGACCCAATAAAGCAGCGTTGCCTAATGAGGCATCAAAAGTAATAACAACATTATTATCATTGGCCGTTGCAAACGCAGGGCTAATAGAAATAAGTTGTGCAGAAACACGGTAAGTAACCGAAAAAAATAATACAAAGGCTATTAATTTATTTTTCATATGCATGGTTTTGTTTACTGTTTTAAAAAAGCAGTAAGTGTAAAATTAACACTTATTCACAGAAACACAAACTTTTGTGATGATTTCATCAATAAATTATAAGGTCTTTTTGCTTGTTTTATAAAATGGCAATCACCCTTTTTGTTGAACACAGATTAAACAGCGGCTACAGAAAAGGGATTATTAGAATTTTGCTTGGTTCAAATGCTGGGCAACCATTCTTTATGAATAATTTCCATGAGGGATATCTGGTGATGATTGTCAACAACAAAGGACCTGCACTTACTATTGTTTTTGTACCTTTTTACGGAAAATGGTTTTATTCTTGTACTCCAACTCCAACACATACAAACCGTCCGGCAAATGTTTTGTGTGAAGCAGATACCCGTCTCCGTTTTCTTGAACATCAACGGTTACTAATTTGCCAACCATATTATACAGCCGCAATTTGGATGAAGGAGGAACATTCGCAATTTGCAGCGCATCACCAAACGGATGAGGGAAAAACAATACTTTATGATTTTCTTCTTCCAACAAACCGGTGCTATTGCTCACCACAAATCGCCATTGGTTTGACGAGTTAAATCCTGCAAAAGGGTTGTTAGCCAAATCTTTTACAGCCGCTTGATCAACGAGTACATATACTTCGACTCCCGGAGTAAACCCTGCATGGTTAATCGTAAGTACACTCCCTGAAACCAATACATTACTTGATGCAACCGGATAGGTATACTTTAATTCGTTATTTTCAAAAATTTGTATGTTACCCGTTCCTTTGATAATGTTTTCTGAAAAGGTAATGCTTAGCGCTGCAACACTCGAAACATTTAAAGCCGCATTTAAAGGACTTAAACTGCTTACCGTTGGCGCTTGCGTATCTGATTGGCCATTGCCCAACGCTGTTTTATAATCTTGGCTGCCATTATTATCCCACGTACCATTTCCATTGTGAAAGGCTGCACAAAAATTAACTCTTGCATTAGCAGGAACCATAACCGTTGTGGTCCAAACGTTGCCGGATTTTACCATGGCCTTATCTTGAACTCCGCCCACGGTCCAATTGTCCCAACTGTAATGCATCAACACTTGTGACTGGCTGGCCAAACTACCCGAATAAGTGATGGTTAAGTTTTGTGTGGGTGCCGGATTTTGAGGAACAAAAGTTACGGCTGAACTTCCTCCGCCACCACCCGAACTGCTGTTTTGAAAAAACCCTTCACCTAAAGCGCCAATCAACCCCGGGCCATTTAATAGGTATACTCCGGCACTTCCGGGTTGAACGACAAAGGATAAATTTCCGCTGCTTACTGTAATGGCGTGTCCGGTAACAGCATCTCGATAGGTACCATTGCTTAATCCCGAAAAATTAAACGTAACCGCACCATCTTTTGCTAAGCCAACAGCAACTTCGCTTGACCCAAATTTTCGCACAAAGCCCACTCCGTTTGAACTGTTTGTTCCATCCCAACGCCAAGACCCTTTTTGCAAAGCAGGAATCGCCTTTCTAATGGCATTCAGTTTTCTGATGTGTTTGTAAATTTGGTGATTGGGGGCATTGGCAATTTCGTTTCCAAAATAAGCTCGGCCGGTATTGTCAATGGAAAAATTGATGTCGTTAGAGGAATGAATATCAGCATAGGCTCCTTTTTTAAATTGCACTTCGGTGCCATAATATACACAAGGCAACCCTCTCCAAAAAAACATAAAGTTTAATGCGGCTGCCAGGTTCTGCGCGTCACCATCATAACGTTTGTTCCAATCGTTATTCGGACCAAAATCATGGTTATCCAAAAACATCACATTGGTTGATGGGTCAGCATATAAATCATCATAAAGTGCCGCTGATTTTACGTTTGAAAACGCTTCGCCTTTACCAAACAAATGAAAGGTTCCCATGGCAAAAAAATCGAGAACAGCGATATTACTTGAAGGAGAGTTTTTAGTTTGTCCGCGCCAAGTATACCAATGTGGATTTATTTCTTCTATTTGATGTAACTCATGTCGCTTTTGTGCCACTTCAGCAAATACCATTAGGTTTGGATTAACTTGTCGAAAGCGATCAACAAAATACAATACATCTCTTTTAGGCATGTGTTTTACGGCATCTAAACGCATACCATCAATTCCCATATCGATAAATGTTTTGTATGCATTAAACAAGTAATTACGAACACTGTCTCCACCCGTTAGTAAATCGGGAGTATCTCCGGCTAATGCACGGTAATATAAATTGGTAGTATCATCATATCCTTGCGCAAACCCATTACCCGACTTGTTGTACCAAGCAGCATCGCTGGTGGTTACATAACTTTCCATGCTTGGCCAGTTAAATGCGGCAAGGTTTTGGTTAAATGGAGGCGGCATTTTAGCCAGGTTAGATCTACTCCATATTTTACCATCCATTGGGTTGGGCGTGAGCCCGTCATATTGCCACAATGGATTATCTTGCAATGGCTGACCCATTAAGTTTTTGCCCCATGGCTGGTTCGGGTCGGTGTTGTATTTAATTTCTGCTTTGCCTTTAATGCCAAATCTTCCGGCATGGTTTAATACAACATCCAAAAACACCTTTATCCCCTTGGCGTGAGCTGAATCAATAAGATTTTTAAACGTGTAGCCGGGTGATTCTAAACGCGGGTCTACTTTGGTAAAATCCCATGCATGATAACCATGGTAATCAAGCGGGCTTCTATTTTGTACAATGGGCGTAATCCAAATGGCGGTAAAACCCATGTCTTTGATATAATCTAATTTTTGAACCAGCCCCTTAAAATCGCCTTTCCAAGTCACATCATTTACGCCTGCATAATTAGCATTATTAGGATTACCGGGGAAATAAGAACACCATTCGGTTGGACGGTTATTGGTTGGATCACCATCGAAAAAACGGGTGGTGAGTAAAAAGTAAATGGTTTCCTCTCTGATATCGGATTGAGGATACACAGAAAAAGATATTGTAAGCAAACAAAGCGCTGTAAATAATTTTCTCATTACTCAAATATATCATAACCGATTTTGAAAATTACAACAGTAATTGTAAAAAATACACTTAATAGACTAATTGGCGTTTATCGGAGGTCAATTTTGAATACATGATTGTTTTTTTAAAACAGATTACACTTCTGGGCTAATTAACTACACACATTGTTTTTAATTGAATAAAACAAACAATGACATTTTTTTATATAAAACACAATCACTAAAGCGCTACTTTTCCAAATAGGTCAGCACCCATTTCTTTAAACAACTAAAGCTCTCTCAACAAAAAAGCTGCTTAATATATTAAACAGCTTTTTTGTTTTATGACCATGACTTCATTGCGTAACCGAAAATCTTGCCTAACCAACTTTACTTTGGCGTTTAGTTTTTCACCAAAAAGAAAACAGCAATAAAAAACATTACGGGTTAAAAACCCCGGTTATAACCGGAAAATAATTGGTAAAGAGTATCTTTTTATTCGGTAATGGCTCAATATCAATAAAGCTAACCGGTGTTTTGTATTCAACATAGTTTACTGTGTTTAAATCGCTTGTTATGTAAATTGTTTTTTCAAACCTAAAAGCAAAATAAAAACCATTAACCGTTACGTATACATCGGGTATTGACCCGGAAGAATGTTTGGGTATTAAGCCAATTTTCACCCAGTTGTTTATGCCATTGATAGATGAATAGATATTTTGATTACCAACCAAATAGTGTTTGCCGTTTATTTTGGTTACAAACGTTGCCGGCTCCGGCAAACTAAATGTGTTATATGTGGTTGATGTATCAGTTGCAAAGGCATATCCATTACTCCCACCATAGGCAATAAAACCATTGGCTTGTTGTATAATGTTTGTTGCCCTTATGTTATAAAATAATTCTTCATTCCCATTGGGTAAAATACGTCCTATTGCAAACGCATCATTGCTGTAAACCAATGTTTTTCTAAACAGTGCAAGTTTGGAAGCACCAAACTGAAGTGGAATAGTTTGTGCTTGGTTTGTGCTCGTATTCAACACAATTGCCCTTGCTTGCGTTCTAATAAAAAGCAGTTCTCCCTCATCACTTATTCCATCTAAAAAGGCTCCCGTTCTTATGGCTGAATAATCTATGGGCTCAAGTTGATTGGTGTTTAAGTTGAATAAAAATCCGTTTGCTGAATAATACTTACCTGCATTAAAATCAAATACCGATGTAAGACCCAATGGACTTGCTATTAAAAAATCATACGTTACCGGTTTGCTTACCACATTAACCGTAAGATAAGCCGGCTTAGCTCTTTTTGTTCCGTTTAAAAATAATTGCACGGCTACTTTTATTGTGCCGGGTTTTTGTGGCGCAACAAACCGAATTGAAGGATGAATTCCTGCGAAAGAATAGGCAGAATCGTTGGTGTTATTTTCTACAACAGTTACTGTATAATTGGTTTCGTAATCAAAGCCCGGATCAAAGGGTTGGTTATCTTTTAATATAGTTACATCTACTTCTGATTCTTCTCCGGCATTAACCGAAATCTCCGTTTGGCTCAGTTGAAGTTGAAACACATCAGGACCCTGCTTTTCCACCTCCTCCGTTTTTTTACATGAGGCAGCAATCAATAATAGGCTAAAAAATACAAAATAATAATGGCGTTTCATGTTGTTTATGGTTTTTTAAATGATACATATCCCGACTCGTTTTTTATGCACAAATAATTATTGATGCACGACCAATTTTTGGTTAATCCAAGGGGGTCAATATCCGGTTTAAACTCGGATAAGGTTAGTTCGGTTAAGCTTGTTCCTATGTACATATTAACCCGCCTATAGAAACGGCTGTTTGTGGCAGCAAACACATAGTACATGTTGTTTTGCTTGATTACATCAAACACTTGAAATTCATTTGGCAATGGCACATTACCAATCAATGATAATGTTCCATTTTCAAAGCGATATATTTCTTTTTTACCAAATGAATAAATGGTGTTCCCTTCTTTATATAAATAATCCGCAAACACATTCAGGTTTTGTTTAACCAAAACGGTATCGTTTACAGATGAAGAACTGTACAACAAACCATCAAAAGTGTGTACATACAATTTGTTATTATTGTCTACCACAAGTCCGGTAGCGCCTTTAACGGTGGACCATAGCGAATAGGAATATGTGCCATTATTATTAACAACAAGTTTGATAATACCAAAGTCGTTTGATAATAAAAATTCATTTTCAGAAAGCTGCCCAACATAACTCCAAATATTAACAACCGTTTTCCAGTTTGCGCCTTGGTCGTTAGAAATATTAATGGTGTTTCCTTTGGTGTAAAAAATACTGCCGGAGGGTTTATGATAAAAATTAAATGGTTTATTCATTAAGCTTAAACTTAGATTAGTGCCGTCTTCGTTAGGCGAGTATGGAGAAAAATACTCCCACGTTAATCCAAGGTTGGTTGTTTTATACACGCCCCCATATCCCACAAACAAACAGGTTTGGTCTTCTAGGTGCAAAATGTTTCCATACGCATTAAAACAATTTGGCTCAAAGCCTTCCGGATTTTGAATAACGTTTATTTCCGTTTCAACAGAAGTTATACGCTCTTTTGATTCAGCATCAATTAGCCAAATAGCAATACGCTGTTTGCCGATTTTTTCTCCTGTATAACAAAACAAACTAAAGGATCCATCGGGGTTTTCGATTAACCTTACCGGAGCTTTTTCTTGATTAGGTAAATCTAATGTACAGTTGTTTGCAACAACTTCAAACAAAAAATTGGTGCTGCTCAGCGGGAGAGTTTCGCCTGCTTGCATTATTCTTACCACAATTGGTGTGGTGCTGTATTGTCCGTTAAATTCATTGGTGTTGTTCGGTTGAACAATTTCAAGCTTAACATTGGGAATAACGGTTTTGGTTTCTTTTTTACAGGATGCAATAACAACTATTGCAACCATGGTGAAAAATGTTATACGCATGATTGCAATAAAAATAAATATTACAAATCGTACAAATTTTTGATGAAAAAGCTGTAATCATTTAAGCGTGAATAGTGGTTATATTCTCCCCCCCCCCCGCAAATGGCAATGAAATATGTTTGTGACATAATGAACAAATAGAAAATAACAATAATGATGCTGTTAAATTCGAGCCAAGAACCTGTTTATTGCAATTTGAAAAACGACATTTGAATTCTTTTGTTGTTATTGTTGGATTACGCTTAACCAAATTTTAAATGAAACGCCTTTCTATTTTAACAATTAGCGCCTTTTGCATTGCCATAGGATTAACCTCATGCAATAAAGAAGAGCAAAATGAAAAACCCGCTCCAATTATTCCTGCGGACACCACTCCTGTATCACTTGTATTGGACACCCTTTTAACCAACCTGGATCAGCCATGGGGAATGGCTATTTTACCTGATGGGGGAATTATTACTTTAGAAAAAAGGGGGGTGATGAAACTTACACAAAATGGCAACACAAATCCTATTACAGGTCTTCCGGCTATAAGAAATGCGGGTCAAGGCGGATTAATGGATATTGCATTGCATCCGGAATTTAACACCAACAAGTTCATCTATTTCACAGCAACAACCGACATGGGTTCGGGGTATAGCACGGCTTTATATAGAGCACAATTAGAGGGCACATCATTGCTGTCTTTAGTTAAATTATTTCAAAGCACACAAATAAACACCTCAAGTGTGCACTTTGGCAGCCGCATTGTGTTTGATAAAGACGGTAAACTTTATGTGTGTTTGGGCGAACGAAACGAAACAACACAATCACAAAACTTAAGCAGCCATGCCGGCAAGGTTATACGTTTGAATGATGATGGAAGCGTCCCAACCGATAATCCATTTGTTAATCACCCAACCGCCTTAAAAGATGTTTTTTCATACGGACACAGAAATCCGCAAGGAATGGCTATGCATCCGGTAACAGGGCAACTGTGGTTGCACGAACACGGACCAAGAGGCGGTGATGAAATAAATCTTTTACAAGCAGGTGCAAATTATGGATGGCCATTGGCATCCTTCGGTGTAAATTACAATGGCACTCCAATATCAAAGGATACCGCGGTTGAGGGTACTTTACAGCCAATTTATTATTGGGTTCCGTCTATTGCTCCGTGTGGCATGGATTTTTATCAATCTGATAGCATTCCGCAATGGAAAGGTAAATTATTTATTGGTGCGTTGGCAGGTCAACACCTAAACATAACAACCATTGAGAACAATAAGGTAATTAAAGAAGAAAGAATACTACAAGCATTTGGAAGATTTAGATGTGTTAAGGCCGGGCCTGACGGATACTTGTATTTTTTAACAGAATCTCCGGGGCTATTGTGCCGATTTAAACCAAAACGATAAGGTTTTAGTTGTTAAAATTATAATGCAGAAAGGGCTTCGCTTTAGATAGCTCGAATGAGTATTGTATGTAGTTATCCTACGTGGTTGATTTTTGACCCCATTCCTAGTTTCAGATAAAATACACTTTCATGCACAAAAAAGAGCTGACTATGTAAAAATGATTATTTATTCCTTAATCAGATTTACACAATCAGCTCCTGTTGTCTGTTTTGATAAAACTTCCTTTAGCTAGTGATTAGCTCTTTATTGTTTAATCAACTTTATGGTTTGAGTTTCACCATTTACGGTAAGTCTTGCAAAGTAAATTCCAGGGGCAAGTTCTTCTGCTCCATTCACATTCACCTTGTTTAAGCCATTATTTGTTTCAAGCTGCTGAGTATAAATAGTCTTTCCATGCATATCAACAATTTGAATAGTAGCAATCGTGTTTCCTTTACTCATAAACTCAACAATAAACTGACTCACCACCGGATTTGGATAGATTGATACCGAAGACAAATCAAGGTTGTTTTTGTTTACTACAGCCACATTAGAATAAGCGTACGCACCATCAAAATCAATTTGCTTTAAACGGTAATACAACACATTTGATGCATCAAATGGATTTACATCAAGCATGGTATAGTTTGAAACTGTTGACGCATTTCCTTTTCCGGTTACAAAGTTGATGTCTTTAAACTCAACACCATTTGTTGAGCGTTGAACCAAAAATCCTTTGTTATTTTTTTCTGTTGCAGTTTGCCAATTTAATACCACATCATCTGCTTCAACCTTAGCCATAAAATAGTTAAGCGAAACAGGAAGCGGAGTTAATGCAGAATCAGTAAAAGTAAACACACCGGTATTACTTACATTATTTGCTAAAACATATCCGTTGTTGCCCAATGCCGCACTATTGTTATAACGTAACCAATCGGTTGCTGTACCTAAATAGTTAGCAATTTGCATACGATTTACCGCTGCAATATTGCGATGTATGGCAGAGTCTTGCATGAGGGTTAAATTAAATGTATAACCACTACCGCCCGTTGGTTGAACATTGTAATACGCATTAGCAAAAGAACTTCCGGAAATGGTGTTTGTTGGATTTACTCCAGAATAGTACTGCACGTTAACTGCTGTAGGTAAGTTTCCTGCACCCCAAACAGCCTTTGCCACCATACGTGAAGCAAAGAAAAACTGAGTACTATCATTTGCTGCAGGTGCTTTGTCTGCAAAAGCATTTGGTGGAGTTGACGTTGGCGTAAACTCAACCGAACCAATATCTGTTGCTCCGGATACAATAGTTGTTGAGCGTACTCCTGTTGCATTATTAAAATCACCTGAAATGTTTGGTATTCTAATACCCTTTCCGTTTACATACCACGCAGCCGGAGAAGAAGTAACAATGCCTAAGTTGCCATTCAGTGTGTCAATGAAAAGATCTTGAGCAGAAACAACGCTTGTACGTTCGGCCCAATTGGTATTGTAGGTTGCCGGGTAAAAAGTATTTAATGCACTCCAGCTATTGCCCACACCCGCAGGTAATTCAGCAATACGAGCAGTATCGTTTACAATAAATGTATTGTAATTAATGTTTGCCCCGGATACACCCGTAGCCGAAGCCGATGATACACCATACCCAAAACCTGTTCCGTTGGTAGTACGTTTGTTATACACCAGGTTATTGCGGAAGTTTATGTTTGATGTGGGGGTAGATCGATGAAAACCGGTAGAGTTGTTCGGGCCAACATTTGTATTGCCAGTAATAAAAATACTGTTGTAAGCATAGGTGTTCGCTCCTGCTGTTGCATCAAAAATACCATATACACGCGATTCGTTCATTGCTGAATCACCAAGTGATATTTGGTTGTTGGCCACAATTGCATTAGAAGATATTAATAAATGTATGCCAACTACCTCTGGAGCTGATGAGCCGGGACCCATTCCTATTGCTCCAATATTTCTGATTCTGTTTCTGATGATATTATACCCTCCGGAAGCACTCACCATAATTCCCACCGGGGAATAAGCCGCTGTTCCTGTGTTAATGCTTTGAATGTTGGAAACAGTGTTTCCTTCAATTGTGATGCCAGATGGGGGCCCGGAAGTGATTAATATTCCACCTAATCGAGAAGAGGATGTTACTATTCCCGTATTTAATCCATAAATATTTCGAATTGTATTATTGCTAATGGTAATTGGCCCAGAGGTGGTGGTGGTGGCAGAAATACCGGCATTTCTTAATGTTGATGCATTAAAAAAGTTGATATGCGACACCAAGTTGTTGTTGATTACAATTGAGGAGCCTGTGCCTCCTGAAAAATGAATTGCACTTGATGTACCATTGGTTGCTATTGTATCATAAGGCAACACGCCTCCACCAATAGTATTGTTATTTAGCGTTACTATACCGCTTGATACCACAATTGGTTGAAACGCCACCGTAGTAGACCCAACATTTGAAATGACGTTGTTTGAAACGGTAACGGGGTTATTTGCACCAACTGTTATACGAATCATAGTAGATCCGGTTGTTGATGTCATGGCTGCGCCACTTCTGTCTGCAGCCGCACCGCCTATACTGTTTCCCGTTATCAAATAATTTGTTCCTCCATCAATTTGGTATACAACCATGCCAACATTTCTTGCCATGGTTTGGTAAGATTTATTATTGGAAATGGTCCAAAACGATCCCGCTGTAGCACCCATATTAATGGAACTAAAACCAATATTTACAAACTCGTTGTTATCAATAGTATTGAAGTCGTTGCTAAAGGTTGTTTGTGAAAAAATACCTGTATTAGGCATTGCGGTTGAAATAATATTTCCAAGCGTATCTCTAATTAAACAACCAATCACCGCGTTAGAGTCATTTCCGGTACCGCCAACTTTTGTTGATGTCCAGAAATTAATCATTGCAACCGTATTGTTGGTTCCCTCAATAATACAATTAGCCAATGTATCGTTGTCTGCATCCTGCTGGAAAGCAAATGTTGCTCCGGCTGCAGCGCGGTTCATGAATCTTAAAAACCTACCGGAACCGGCAAAGCTACCATCAACCCTCACTCGGTCTGCTCCGTTTAATCTAATCATCGATTCAAAAGTAACGGCATAATTACCTACAACATTTCGCACCACAGCCGCATTTGGTTCAATGCGTATGCTATAATTTCCTGTTCCTGTTTCAACGGTTTCGTTTAAACCGTTTAAGCCGGTTTCTTCAAGGTCGCTTGTTATTTGTATCGTAATATTTCCTCCTACAACACTTGAGTTAATATAGCTGAATATACCATTAGCACCTGTTAGGCTGGTAAACGATTGTCCTGTTCCTACATTAAAAACACCGCTTATTACGGCCTGTATTCTATATGCATTTAATGAAGGGAAAACAGTAATGTTATTTACACTTGTTCCTTCTGCCCCTCCCGGTGAAGAACCCAAATTGCTTGTGGGTGTTGAATCTTGCGCAACAACAAAATAATAAACTGAATCATCACCAACCACTCCACCAATAAGAGCGTTATTAATGGTAAATGTCCATGTTCCATTCGCAGCATTTCCTGAAGTAAGTACACCTGCAGTTGATTGGTACGCTCCTGAAGCAGCCTTTTTGAAATAGATTCGTGGCATCAATACTCCTGTGGTGTAAACTCCTGAAGCATCGGTTATGGTTGCTACAATGGTTCTGTTTGTTGTTGCGATGGTATTTGTTAATGCGGTATAATTAATTACAGGTGATGCTAAATCTTGTGCAATAAAGTTACCTGCATCTGCACCCAAATCAACCGGTGTTAAGTTTGTTCGCGTTTGTCCGTCAAAATCCTCATCCGTTCCAAATCCGGCTACAGCAATTCCTGTTCCCTCTATGGGTGTTGGATTGGCCGGGTTAATTCTTAAACTCAATGTGTTTATACCACCTGTAGGATTTAACAATCCCGGATTACCATAAATAGAGTTTGCGTCTTCAACTGCACCTGCTTTCCAATTGGCAATACTTGCAAATGTGGTTGTACCCACACGCCCTATGGTATCGGCAAATAATAAATTATAGTTGCTGTTTAGGGTTGTATTGTTGTTGATTTGAATGGCATAATGGCCCGGACCACCCGCAGAAACATTTGTACGTTGGTTCACAATAATATTATTCAACACATCATCTGTTCCTGCTCCTGTGCGTTGAAAAGCGAAGGTGTTGCTGCTTGAATTATTTACGTTGTTTCCGCCTATGTAAATGGTATTAAAATAAAAGTTACTGTTTCCTGAGTTTTTTGAAATTCCGCGCAAGGTGGCTCCTGTAACTATTGCATTACCCAACGTGTCAATACCCATTCTAATGAGGTTGTTGTTGATGTTATTATTACCTGCAGCAACATCAAAACCGGTTAAAACAGCAAGCGGGTTGTTGTCCCAAACCATTTGTGTGTGGACCTCATTACGAATTAAATTATGAGTTGCGTTTGCATTGGTAGAAAAGAAAATTCCTGTGCTTTGAATTGCGTCTGTTGTTGTGGTTGCTGTTAAGTGTAAACTTCTGATGGTATTTTGCCTTACATCAAAAGTTCCTACAGTTCCTGAAACAACCAAACCGCCAATAACAGTGTTTATTCCGGTTGCGTTTGTTCTGCCGGCAGAATAAAGGTTGGTGATAAGGTTATTTGTTACTGTATATGTTCCGGCAATAGTTGGATTCACCAAAACACCTCTCGTTGCCGTAATGTGTGTTCCGGTTACTGAGTGGAAGTTAAAAATATTTGCAATGGTGTTATTAAAAATTGCATGCACCGGTGTTCCTGATGACGGGTTGTTAAAAATACCCGATACGCGTTGTTGTGTTGTTCCGCTTGTTGCTACCGAAAAAATGCGAATACTTCCCGTTAGCGATGAGGTATCGCCAATTAGATTATTAAACACGTTTACGTTTGTTCCTGTAAACACATTAATTCCAAAAAACTCAGGAGTAGTAGTTGCGGTAGTGCCATAAACATCAATACCGCTAACAAAATTGTTCGCAATATTAAATGTATTACCCGTTCCTCCGCCAGTGCGTATGCCAATAAATCCGGTTGACGTTGTTGAACTTGTGTTTACGGTAATTGCTCCGTTAGTTGTACGCGATCCAATGGTGTTTCCTTGCAATGTGCCAAAATTAACATTGCCATTAACCATGTTTATACCAAGAAATGCCGTTGAAGATGTGTTGTTTGTAGTGTAGTTAATGTTTGTGATGGTGTTTCCTTGTATTGAGGTTGCAGCACCCAAGCCCACCGATATATCAAACACATTTAATGAGTGGGCGAAGTTTCCATTCATTTCATAATTACCGGTTCCTGCCGTATTGTTACCTCCAATAAAGTTGTTGTTTATAACAAAACCACTTGCGCTGGTTAGGTTCGCAACGTTAGGTGTAATCCAAAATACCCTATGAACCGGGGCTGCCGTAAACGAGCGAGCAGCTGTTTGATAAAATCTATTTCCGCGTATTTGCCAAGCGCTATTGTTTGCTCCAACATAAATAGCCGCGCTGTTTACCGTTGGGCTAAAAAAGTTATAAATATTACAGCTGTCAACAATGTTGTTGTCATTGTTAGCCGCAATCGTTGTAGCGCTACCAATCGATGAAATGGCAGCTACCGGAAATCCCGATCCCTCTTCTCTAATATCACAAAACTTAATGGTGTTAAAATCATTTCCATTGGCAAATGTGGTGGTACCAAAATTTATCACACCGGCACCTGCGCTACCAAGTGCGGTTGTGTTTGATGAACGTAAATCAGTATATAAAATCTGATTGCTATCTGCATCATTAATAAAACGAACAGCAGGAGCCGTTGCGCTTGAAGTGCGAATAATTAAATTATTTCCACTAACAAAGCCGCCTGCTCCACCCGGACGACCATCTATATAAACATGTGAAGCATTGTTTAAATCAATCGTGGCTATATTGCTGTTCCCGTTGATTGAAGAAGCAACACCAACATCAGGGCGTATGGTAACACTGTTTGTTGGAGATGCGTTGGTATATGGGCCCAATACAATTGGAAAAACCTCACCGGTTGTATTATCATAAACAGCATCTTTTAATATAAATGTAACCGGCCCACTCACGCCTAATTGCGTTAATGTATTAACCGCTTGTGTAAGTGTTGCAAACGCTTGCCCTACTCCAACATTATAAACTCCATTTAATCGAGGCTGAATAGTTAATGCCCCATTAGGGTTTCCGTTTATAGGCGCATATGGTGTACCGGATAAAGTTATACTATCCAATTGTGCATCTAACAAGTTATTTGGCGTAGCCGTTGCACTCACATTATACGTTAACCAAAAATAGTTTATGCCTGTAGCCAATGTTTGACTTCCGTTTACATAAAATGTACCCGATGGTGTGTTTGTTGTACCAAATAGATTATTGGTACTAAATGTTGTTGACGAGCCCGTATAAAAAATCCTTGCTTGGGTTATATCAGCCGCACTTGTGCTTCCTGCGGTATTTAACTTGAAGGATGTTGCCACCAATGCGTTTGATCCTTTCTGGGTGTAAACAGGAATTCGTATTACCAAATTGTTTATTGAGCCTTGTGGAACCACAATAGACGTTTGCTCTGTGTTTAAGGAATCAAAATACATGTTGTTAATTGGCTGTGGTGTTAAGTTTTCTTCCCACGCGCCCAAATCAGGCAAACCGGATGTTCCAACATATCCCGGAAAACCCGCTCTAATAATATTGTCATAATCAAACCCAATGCTCACATTTCTTGCAGAACCCGCTTCGATAAATGTTGGAATGGTTGGGTTAATTTTCAAGAAAGAAGTATTTGCTCCGGCTGTACTTACAAACGAAACGTTTTCAGTAAACGATGCCGAATCTCTTGGCAATACCCTTGTTTGATATGCACTTAATGTTTGATCGGAATTTGTGCCATCATAAAAAATTAAATTGGTTGCCGATGGCACTCCTGCATAAAACAAGTTTCTGTTTGAGCTAAGATCAAAGTTGTTTAATGCTGTTGATGATCGATGATAGGCAACGGTTCTTCCTGCACCAACTGCAGTTGATGTGTTTACGAATATGTTATTGCGTAAGATGATGTTTGATGTGGTTGCTGTTGCATTGCCCGCATGAAATAATGCAGTTGTTGCAAAAGTAGTTCCTGATGATGTTGCATTAATAAAAACTGTATTATGTGAAATATCCAATGCTGTTGTTGCTGTTGCGGATGTAATATTTATTCCGCGAACCGTTGGTGCTGTTGTTGGTGTTGTTGTTGTTGCAGATGGTGCTCTTAAGTCACCTATTAGATTGTTGTAAATTGAACCGGTACCGGAGGTTACCGACAATACAACAATACCCGAAACGGTTGGGCTGCCAACTTGTGCAGAAGCCACGTTATAAACCTTGTTATTAAAAACAGAGGGGGTGCTGGCTTGGGTTGCAATACCCGCAATGGTAGCACCGGAAGTGCTTAATGTATGTACAACATTATAACTTATTGTCTTAACTCCGGTGGTAGAAAAAGAATAAATACCATAAGTAGTTCCTGTACCAAGGTGGGTAAGGTTGTTTACATTGTTATTGTTATAGCGTTCGTTATTCGGAGACGAAATGTTGTAAATACCATAAAGCGTTCCACTCCCTGTAGATTTTTGACACGATAAATTAAAAACCGTATTACTATCCACAATAATGGTTCCCGTTGAGGCTTGAATACCTGTCATGGTTGAGGTGGTGCCAGCTCCTGTAATAAACAGGTTGCTAACCGTGTTTCTTCTAATGGTGGTAGTTGATGTTCCATTTGTTCCTCCAGTTTGAAATATACCAATGGTTGTTCCTCCGGTTGTTCCATTTCTGATGATGCTGTCAACCGTGTTACCTATAAAATTATTAATCGGTGTTGCGCCAATGAAATAGATGGAATACAGCAGCTTGGTTCCTGTGCCGGGAGTATTTAAAATGGTTCTTCTGGTAATATTATTGTTGATATTTAGCGTTGCTGTTGGGGCTACTGTTACACCAATATTATGGTGGGTTCCCGTGGCATTCGCGCCATCAAGAATTAATGAATCAATAATATTGTTTGAGATGTTTAGGTTTACGCAAGCCAACTGACTTAGTATTGCTTGAGTTGTGCCGGTTCCGGAGTACCTAAAACCATAGATGTAATTGTTTCTTACATTTACATTGGTTGCTCCTGTATTTAACCAAATGGCCGTAAAGGCCACAGTTGAAGCGTTGCTTACATTACAATTGATAAACTGATTGCTATCGATGTTTATCGTATTTCCATTTGCGCCACCTTGGGCTGCTTCAAAATCTAAACACCAGTTAATGCTTCCTGTGTTAGCGCCACCACTAATGGTTATTCTGTTGTTTTTTATATCACAGCTAGATCCAGGTGATGATGAAAAGAGCCAAACACCCCTGTTAGATGTTGGGTGGTTAACGCCCGAACCATTGTTGTTGTTAATGATATTGTTAGAAATATTGTAACTCCATTGGTTACTGATAAACATCGCACCACAAGCACTCACAGGACTCACCCCTCCACCGAAATTAATTATCGTATTTCCTGTTGATGCACTAGTTCCTCCTATATCATTATTCGCATCGGCCAAAGTGTATGGACTTGGCGCTGCAAAACCAATCAATGAAATTCCAAAATTGCAATTTTGAATCGTGTTTGAATAGATACGATTGAACGAGCTTGACCCGGCAACGGTTGAAACCGAAATGGCAGTACCCAAATTTGTTCTTGTAGCGTTTACAAACTCAATTGCTACCGACCCGGTTGCATTTGCTCTTACTCCTGCTGAGGCAATAATGTTATCTCTGTTTAGCGTGATTACACAATTTCTGATTAAATTGTTACTCGCACCATCTGTAGCACTTCTTTTATAAAAGCCGATGCCTACTTCCATCATGGTTGTAGGTGTTGTATTAGATGTGTTGTCTTGTAAATCAATCCCATCAATGGTGATATGGTCTGAACCTTCAAAAGCCCACATTACATCAATTGAATCTGTAGAACTTGCCAACCTTGTTCCGGTAAATGCGGTAATTCTTGGATTCGCACCTGAACCGTTTTTCTGAAAAACAATGGGGTTGGTTGCTGTTCCTGTAACACCAAGAACCATTGCTGTTGTTAGTGTTTCTGTATGGCCGGCTGCAATATTTATCATTACACCACCTACACCCACTCCATTTGTATTCAGCGCATTTACTGCTGCCGAAATGGTTGGGTAATCACACCCGCTATTACAAACGGTTCGAGTTCCTGATATCGCTTGAGCATTTGCCTGTTGCGACAAGAAACCGGTGATGATTCCGATAAACAAAATTGCTTTGAAATAGAAATTACGCTTCATTGTATTTGATTTTTGTTAATAATTTTTAACTTGAGCTAACAACAAATATAACTCTTTTTTAACGTTTAAGCCTTGTTGTAAACAATTAGACTTTTTGGGGGATAAAAACCCCCATGTTCCAAAGCTGTTGCGATACCCCTAATCCAATTCAATAATTATTGTTGATCGTTTATATTTGTTCACACATTAATATAACGAATGATTCGATTTGTGTTTTGTGTAGCATTATGCCTACTTATTATTCCATTAAAATCCCAATCTTTAATAAAATTGAAGGTTAAAAAACCAGCACCCGTAAAAACCAAAGAGATATTTCAAGTACTTAAAAATGAACCATCCATAAAACACGGTTGGTATAAAAAATACAAATACAATAAACTGATTGAAGAGGGTTATTATAACAACAATAAAAAAGATAGCATCTGGAAGTATTATAACCAATCAGGCCACTTGGTGGCATCCGGAAAGTTTAAAGAGGATAGCATGGTTGGTATTTGGCATTATTATTCTTTCCAAAACATTTTACTTCAAACCTATAATCATGATGTTGACTCGCTTACTTGTTATAATATCCATGAAGAAAGGAAAACGGGAAGTAACACTATTATTTGCCACGACACCGGTGCATTGCAAGCTCCTTTGTTTATTGGTGGAGACTATTACATGAACACCCTTATAGAAAACAATACTATTTACCCTAAGCAAGCCTGGTTTATGCTAAAAACAGCTAAAGTAGTGGTTTCTTTTATTGTTGATACAAACGGGTATACCCAAAAAGTAGAAAGTATTAAACCGGCAGGATATGGCTTTGACGAAGAGGCTATACGCGTGATAGAATCTTTTGGACAAGCTTGGATACCGGCAAAAGAAAACGGCAAACGCGTAACTTTTAAATATTCAATTATGTTGACATTTAAGTTAGATTAATCACATT
>JBKDBG010000018.1:0-31380 GCA_046314755.1 Bacteroidota bacterium
ATTTTCGTCTTGTTGAAGTTGTCTTTTTTGTTGTCAATGTTATCGTTTGTGGGTCGTCCTAAAATTACAGCTAACTTACTTATCTGCGCAACAACTTCTCACGTTTATTGCACAATATTTCCTTATTAAGAATATTATGTGAAGTAAATGGGGTTGTGGTTGTTGCACAATATTTTTATTCATTTAATTTTAATTTGTCTAAAGGTATACTTGGTTTTTTCTTCAGTATGTAATGCATGTTAACATCCATTACTTCGTGGTTGGTAATTTTGTGTGCATACTTGGTGTGGTAATCACTAAAAAATACCGGCAAAGCATTGGTGTAGCTTTCAATAGTGCTTTTACTGTAGCGCTTCACCTCCATCCAATGGGTGTATTGGTTTAACAACTCCCGGGTTTCGGTATTAATTTTATTATTGTTGGTTATGGCGTTTGTATTCTTGTCAATACTCAAAAGTTTACACCTTACTCGGTGAGTATATGCATCAGCAATATGCCAAGCTTTTAATGTTTTACTCCAACTTACCCTTGCAATATTTTTAACCAATTGATTAAGGGCCATATCATTGGCAACAGGTAAATCAATGCTATTGGCTTGCTGATGTATTAAAAACTTACAGGGAATAGTGCTGTTAACTGCAAAGTATGCGATGATTGAGGTAATGGCTTTCATCTTATGATATTGTTATACAAATACTAAACAAGCAAATTATTAATCAAAATGCAAGAGATATTTTTAGCCTAATGAATTTAATTATTAAAATATTAAAGAATAAATGATCAACCTAAGCCAAAGCTTGGGTTGATTAAATCACTTCAAAAAAAAAGAAAAGTACTATACCAAATCCGGTACGTAAATGTGGTTATTTCCGGTGTTAGTCGGCCAAATATTGCCACTCCCCCATACAACCCAAAGTGCCACCTGGTAATTTTAAACAACTGTTTGCAAAGCATTGTACCAAATCTTTAACCCGGCATTTAAGAAACAAGAATGGAGATTTGACATGTATGAATAAATCCGGTTGCTTACATGTACATATGGGTATACCATAAAAAAGGCCGCAATTGCTTGCAGCCTTTTCCATATGGTGGATTTTTTTTAATTACTCCCCTCCCATTTCAATTTTGCCTGCGTAGGCACCTGAAAATGCTTTTTCTTTTACTTTGTTTTCAATTTCATCGGCCAATTCAGGGTTGTCTAACAACAATTGTTTAACAGCCTCGCGGCCTTGCCCCAACTTGGTTTCATTGTAGCTAAACCACGAACCGCTCTTCTTCACAATTTCCATATCAGCACCTAAATCTACAATTTCGCCCACTTTCGAAATTCCATCTCCATAAATAATATCAAACTCAACCGTGCGAAACGGTGGTGCTACTTTATTTTTTACCACTTTTACTTTGGTACGGTTACCTACAATATCGTTTCCTTCTTTTATTTGGCCAATTCTGCGAATATCTAATCGAACAGAAGCATAAAATTTCAAGGCATTACCACCGGTTGTGGTTTCAGGGTTGCCAAACATTACACCAATTTTTTCACGCAACTGGTTAATGAAAATACAAATACAACCTGTTTTATTAATGGTACCGGTTAATTTACGCAAAGCCTGGCTCATTAAACGTGCTTGTAAACCCATTTTACTGTCGCCCATATCGCCTTCAATTTCGGCTTTTGGTACTAAGGCAGCTACCGAGTCAATTACAATAATATCAATGGCACCTGAACGTATTAAAGCATCTGCAATTTCTAAAGCTTGCTCACCGTCATCCGGTTGAGAGATTAAAAGATTATCTACATCAATGCCTAATTTTTGCGCATAGGTTTTATCAAAGGCATGTTCAGCATCAATAAACGCAGCCATACCGCCTTTTTTCTGTACTTGTGCAATGGCATGTTGTGCCAAAGTGGTTTTACCCGATGATTCTGGTCCGTAAATTTCAATGATACGCCCGGTTGGAAATCCGCCAATACCTAAAGCAATATCTAATCCTAATGATCCGGTTGATACGGCCTCTACCCCTTCAACAGTAGAACCGTTTAACTTCATGATGGTACCTTTACCATAGGTTTTCTCGAGTTTGTCAATGGTTAATTGAAGTGCTTTCAATTTTTCTTTGTTGTCTGTTGTCATAGTATCTGTCTATTTAATTTGTTTCCTTCAATGCTTCGAATTTCAGAGAATGTAAGAGTAAAAACAACGATGTGTACAATTTTTACGGAATCATTTTCTACAATTCGGATACAAAGGAATAACGGGCAGTTCGCAACCTATCTGCGAGGTGAAACATTTATTTTTCCCACAACCCAAACAAGGCCGATTTTTTATTGTTAAGGAATTGTTATGTAATTCTATATTTTTTGTAAATTTGATTTACAAAACTTGAAAATCAACACCATACAGTGTTTACTAAAAAATACATATTATGCTTAGGTCTTCTGATTTGCGGTTGGGCAACCCTACCGGTAAAAGCAGAGGAATTGGCCGGTAAAGTAAGTGTAAACTACTATGGAAATGCGCTCAGTTTTGATTTGAGTACTTCGGCTTTTGATAAATACTTCGCTCAACTTTCTACCCTAAGTATTGAAGAACAAATTCATCATTTGATTCACGACAGTGTGTTATTTCCCATTAAACAAAAAGCGGACGAATATGCACAACAGTTGCGATTGGATGATATGGGTTATGTAAAGCTTGTTCAAAAAACTACCGCACAACTTGCAAAAAAACAAACTTCTAATATTCAAGAATTACTCAACTACACCCTGCTTTATTACAAAGGTTTTAACCTGTTAATGGGACAAAACAGCAGCAAGTATTTAACCCTTTACGGACAACTAAATGTTAAGGTGAATAACACTTTGTTTGTTACCTACAACCACACCGACTTTTATGATTTGAGTTTTAAACCTCAACGTGAAGTGGAAAATGAAACAGCTTTGCCATTGCCTGTTGTACAACATGCTTTACCTATTCAAATCAATAAGCGCTTTGCACCGCAATTGGGCAATGATTTTCAGGTAAAAATTATTCCGTTTGAGTACGATGATAATTTGTATTTTTTTACGGCAAAGTACAATACCCGGTTAGTGGCATACCTCAATGATTTACCTGATATTGATTTTAGCATGGTGTATTTAAACTATGGCTTATCGGATAAATCAAGTAAAAATTTGGTACAACAATTACAAGAAGTTACCGCCTACATGCCCAAATCAAAAGGGGTTGATTTTATTTTAAAGTTTGTACAAAGCTTATCGTATGCAAAAGATGTAGAAGTTTGGGGACATGAAAAATTTTCATTCCCTGAAGAAGTAATTGCAGGTGATTACAGCGATTGTGAAGACCGCTCTATGTTGTTTGCTTATTTGGTAAGAGAGGTATTGAATTTACAAAGCATTGGTTTGGTTTATCCGAACAGCCAACACATGAATGTGGCCATTGAAAATTGGAACGCTAAACAAAGCTACGATATCAAAGCGTATAACATGGATTTTATTATTTGTGAACCCAGCGGTAAAAACATTCCTGCAGGTACACAAATGTTGGAGTTAGGCGCAGTGCATGCCGTAAAATGGTAAGGCTTATTTAAAAGGATATAACCATCCAAACTCCAAATACACAGGCCATATTTGTTGAGTAATCATCATCACCAATCCGTACAAACCAATTAAAGCAATTACCATAAACGAAGTTCGGTTGGTTGATTTTAATACTTTTAATTCATCCCAGGTAACCGGTAAAATTACAGCTGCGGCAAAGGCATATAAAATAGAAAAATGTTTATTGGTGAAGGTATGCACAAACGCATGTTGGGCCATAAGTAAACTCCACGAAATGGATGCACAAAACAACACCAACAACAAGCTCATTATTTGTGGTTGATTGGCGCGAATACGTTTATACATGATCAAGAAAATGGCCAACAACATCCAACCCGGAAACAAAAAGTAACGTTCCATTCGGTTGAACCAGTTAAATGGAATTTGCCAAATATCTTTTAGCGTAAAAGTTGTTTCGGCTTGTTGTCCGGCTTCAGCCACACCTGTTGTTCTAAACAATAAAGCATGTTTTAAATCTTCCATAGCTGCGGTAAAACTTCCGAAATACACTGCATTCTGAAACACATGTAAACCAAATCCGGCAAACACGGCCAAGGCACCTGTAATAGTTTCAAAAGTAAACGGATTGCGTTTGTACCAAATAGAAAAACCCAAGGTGAGGATGCCTAAAAACACGGGTTGCTCAAAAGAAATATTTACCTCAAGCAACATGATTATCAATAATGGAATAAAGGTGGTTTTGCGTGCACCCGATTGATGATGACGATACAGCAATAAAAAATAAATCCATTTTAAAAACTCACCGTAAAAATGTTGGTGTAAGTTATCGGCCCAACAAATAAAATAGTTAGACAATACCATTACGGTTCCGCCAACAAAAGCTTGCTGCGGATTTCTAAGCACTTCAAAAAGTACTTTATAAATGAGTAAAAAAAACAATACCGATAACAACACCGGAATAATTCGTAACCAAGGCTCGGATGCGGTTTGAAAAATTTTTGCGTAACTGCCTGCAAGAATATCAGGCAAGGCCGGATAATGCGTATATACAACCGGGCCAATATCGGCTTTACGCGGCTGGTAATAATGTACAGGCAACCATGCTGTTTTTGCAAAGCCGCTATCTAAAAAATAAGTAGCTGCCGAAATGGTGTTGATATCGCTGTATCCATCGCCATAAATTTGGTTGCGTGCCCTACCCGTATCATACACCGACACACTGATTGAACGCACAACAATTACGCTGTACACCACACAAAAAATGGCAATTATATAAGCGTTGTATTTAGGCGTGAGCATATTGTTTTAATTGTTGTTGAATGAGTTGTTGAATGGGTTGAATTTCCATGTGTTTCATACACACATTATCCCCTCCGCATGGCACAACCTCGGTGTGGTGAATGCATGGTGAACAAGGCTTTTTAAGGTAATACGCTGATTGCGTATCGGCTTGCAATTGTTCGGGATTGGTTGGCCCCCACAAAGAAACCACAGGTAGTTTTAATTTACGGGCAATGTGCAACGGACCACTGTCAATGGTGATCATTAACGCGCATTGGGTTCCTAAAAACGTGTAGTATTCATCAAAACTTAGTTTGCCTGCATTGTTGTGTACGCGGGTTTGATCTAAGTTGTATTGTTTAATAAATGTTTGGTTCGATTCAAAATCAACCGGAGCTCCAATAAGCATAATATTATATTGGGTGTTTTGCAACACCTCATTGCAAATGGATAACCACAATTGATGAGGCATTTTTTTGAGTCCGCCACCTAACTCACTACAAGTATTGTTAATGGCGATATAAGGTTTGGTGGATGATGATGAAATAAACTTTTTCGGAAACACAAATGGTTCGAACGACTCAACTCCGGCTGCTTTCACCAGATTTTTATAGTTGATATCAACCCAAACAAACTGATTAAAATATACATTATGGGTATTTAAATAGTTGCGGAAATTGGTTTTGCTGAGTTGAAATCCAAAACGATTGATGGCACAAGTCCATGCCGAAAAAATAGTGGTGAGTACGGAATATACTTCCAAATCAATCACCCATAATTTTTTTAAACGCCATGATTTGAGTAAAGCCGTAATACCGGATTTGAATAAGGCAAACAAACTGCTGTCATCAATCACCCAAAGCTCATCAAACAACTCAAGCGGTTTTATTCCAGCGCCAACCGATTTGCCGCACATTAAAATAACTTTTGCCTGAGGGTACTTTTGTTTTAAACTGTTAATGGCATCACTGGCAATAACCACACTGCCCAATCCTAAAATTTTAATTACTAAAACATGTTCCGGACTGTTTTGAATGCTGTGGTTTCTGCGCATAAGCAAACCTAAACCACGCACGGCAATAAGGTTGGCAATTAGCAGTGCTTTGCCTAAGTAAACATCAATAATTTGTTTGAGCCTTAAATTCATGTTATTGTTTAGGACCTTTGGGCTGTAGTGGACGAATTTCTAAATTAACCGTATGAAAATTATCGGGCATTTTTAAGGCATACACAATATTTGCAGCTACATCTTCAGGCATTAACATGTAATCATGTGGTTTTATTCCCGGACTGTTTCTGAAAAAATCGGTTTTGGTACTGCCCGGATAAATACACGTTACTTTTATTTTATAATCTCTTACCTCACGAAACAACGATTCGCTTAAACCTTTAACCGCCCATTTAGTGGCGCAATAAGCCGATACTTGCGGCATGCCTTCAAGCGCAGCCGTTGAAGCAATGTTAATGATGTGGCCAAGTTGTTGTTGTTTCATGTCGGGCAACACTTGTTTGCAGCAATAAAACATCCCGTGAATATTGGTATCAAACATTTCATGCCATTGCTCGGTGCTCATTTGTTCCAACCAACCAAAATAGCCTAAACCGGCATTGTTCACCAAAATATGTACTTGAGGAACTTTTGCAAACACGGAAGCAAACGCACGGGCCACTTCCTGCTCGTTGCGCACATCACATGAAATAAATTGGTAATGCTCATGTTGTAATTCGTTGTTGGTTCGGCCTAAACCAAACACCAAACAACCTTCATTGATGAGCTGTTGCGCCACATGCAAACCAATGCCTTTACTTACTCCGGTAATTACAGCTACTTTTCCGTTTAATTCCATGTTACAAGTATACACAAAATGAATAAAGCTACTTGCTCAAAAAACCAAATATGGGGCTAATTTTTGCAGGGTTGAATCCGGTAGTAAAATTACTTTCTTCAAATCATTCAATTGCAGATAACTGCCGTGTTGTTTACGATAATTGATGATGGCATTGGCTTGAAAAAATCGCAAGTACGGATGTTGTTTTAATTCATCAATGGTAACGTGGTTAATGTTGATGCGTTTTACCAACTGAGGATCAACCGTAATTTTATCTTTCATTTCTTCAATCCATTCAGGTGTAATTCCCCAAACTTCGGTAAGTTGGTTCAGGTGCAAAAAACCTCCGCTTCGGATGCGGTAACGAATGATGCGAGATGCCGTTGAAGGACCAATGCCATACAATCCTACCAATGTAACGGAATCGGCCGAATTGATTTCAACCACCACTTTGGTTTTAACCGGTTTGGTGTAAGTTGATTTTGAAGTGAAAGCCAAAGAAGAATCAACCGGGATATACACGTAAGGTAAGAGTTGGGTGATGAAGTTAGAGTCGGTAAAAAATACTTTATACAAGTCGCGCGGTTGTTTAAACCGACCACCCTTTTTGCGGAAATTTAAAATACTTTTTACTGACCTTGGGTTAAAACCAAGTGCAATGTATTGCGATGAATCAATGGTGTTTGGGTTGAACACAAAACGTTGCGGAAACCTACTCGTTTCTCCATGCTCAATTGCGGTATCGCTATTGGCGTTGGCAAACGAAAAAAGGTGTGCGGAATCTTGTGCAAAGGAAAGTGAAGTGATTTTAACTTCGGGCACTTGAGGAGGAAACACCCACAAATACAAATACGGTGCAACAAGTACTATTCCGAACAATATCAAAAGTACAACAATACCTTTGCGTTCGCTTCGGTTAAAAATAAAAAACTGCTTAACTAAGCTACTGCTTCTTTGACGGTTTTTCATGGTTATCTCGCTGAGGTTTATATACGAAGTAGTAATATAAAACCACAGCTACGAAAATTCCAAAAAAAACTTCAGTTGCCATCCAAATCCAAAAATTTTCTCCCCAATTCATACCCTTATAATTATTAATTAATTTAACCTTTTTGTTCTAGTTGTTGAGCCACCACAGCCAATCCTTCTTCAAAAGAATGCGGTTGATAGCCTAATTCATTTACGGCCTTATCAATAATAAAACCCGTAATTGGCGGACGTTTAGCCGGCTGTTTAATTCCTTCGCTGGTGCTTAGGTTTAATAAACTTTTATCCAATTTAAAAAACGTGGCTACCCTATACACCAAATCAAACACACTCATAAAATCTTTGCCACTGATATTGTATATGCCCTGTGCTTTTTTATCGGCAGCTAACACACAACCTTGCGCCAAATCTTCGGCTAAAGTTGGTGTACGAAATTGATCGCCCACTACATTTAGCGTTTTACCTTGCTCTAAATTTGTTTTCGCCCACAACACAATATTGCTTCGGCTCATATCCGCCACTACACCATATACCAACACCGTTCTTAAAATAGCCCAACTTTTACTGTGCTGCATTACCCATTGTTCAGCCAGGTATTTACTGTTACCGTAATAGCTTAATGGTTTAGGTAATTCATGTTCCGTAACCGGTCCGTGTGTTCCATCAAAAATAAAATCGGTTGAAAGATGCACAAAATGTGCGCTGTGGCTATTGCAAGCTTCCACCAAATATTTTACGGCATTAACGTTTAAGGCATCACAACCGGCTTGGTCACTTTCGCAAGCATCTACATTGGTCATGGCCGCGGTGTTAATTACCACATTGGGTTTAAATTGGGCAATAACCTGTTTTACTTCTTGTTCATTGGTAATATCAAGTGATTGGTAATTATAGCCGGCTTGATGAGGATAACGATCAGCCCCGCGAGCGGTAGCAATTAATTCAACACCTTGGCGTGTTTTGTAATAATCGGTTAGTTTTTGGCCAAGTAAACCATTGCTGCCTGTAACTAAAACTTTCATGGTGCAATGATATCAATTATCTTGTTCATACACCAACAAATCTCCGGGTTGGCAATCTAATGCTTTACAAATAGCCTCTAAAGTCGAAAAACGAATGGCTTTGGCTTTACCGGTTTTAAGTATCGATAAATTAGAGAGCGTAATATCTACTTTTTCGGATAACTCATTCAGGCTCATTTTTCGTTTGGCCATTTACATCACAAAGGAGGTAACGATTACTTATTTGTTATTTTATGAACCGTTTGCCTTTATTTAAATTTCACTCACCTATTTTCTGCCACTCTGGCATAAATTTATGTATATTTGCGCACTTTTTAATTGAAACTATGAGAGGACTTGTTGGAGATATTCCAGTTGAAACAGCAACCCGTAACTTGTACATTGAAACTTACGGATGTGCCATGAATGTGGCAGATAGTGAAGTAGTAGCTTCTATTATGGGAGGTGAAGGCTTTAAAACCACCAGTGAGTTAGAAGATGCCGATGTGGTGTTTATTAATACTTGCGCCATTCGCGATAATGCAGAAGCTCGTATTTGGGGCCGTTTGCGTGAAATGCGTATAGCCAAAAAGCAAAAACCGGGGATGATTGTAGGTGTGCTTGGTTGCATGGCCGAACGCTTAAAAAAACAATTGTTTGAGGAAGAAAAAATAGTAGATATTGTGGTTGGCCCTGATGCTTACCGCGATATTCCTAAGTTGATTGCTGAGGTGGAAAGTGGAAATAAGGCGGTAAACGTATTGTTGAGCCGAGAAGAAACCTATGCCGAAATTACTCCTGTGCGTTTAAGCAGCAATGGAATAAACGCTTTTGTAAGCATTATGCGCGGCTGCGATAACATGTGTTCGTTTTGTGTGGTTCCTTTTACACGTGGGCGTGAACGCAGCAGAGATCCTGAATCAATTTACAATGAATGTGTGGATTTATACAAACAAGGCTATAAAGAAGTAACCTTGCTTGGGCAGAATGTCGACTCGTATAAATTTGAAGATGCAAATGGAAACATCCTTTGCAACTTTGCGCAACTCTTAGAAAAAATTGCCTTGATTGGCCCTGATTTACGCATTCGTTTTTCATCATCGCACCCTAAAGATATTACGGATGATGTGTTGTACACCATGAAAAAGTACAACAATATTTGTAACTATATACACTACCCATTGCAAAGCGGAAATACCCGCGTATTAAAATTGATGAACCGTACCTATGATGCTGATTGGTTTAAAATGCGTTTGGATAAAATACGTGAAATCATTCCTGATTGCGGCATAAGCACGGATGTAATTGCCGGATTTTGTACCGAAACGGAGGAAGAACACAAAGACACTTTGGCCATGTTTGAATATGCTCAATTTGATTTTGCATACATGTATCAATACAGCGAACGCCCGGGTACATTAGCTGCACGTAAATATGCTGATGATATTCCGGCCGATGTAAAAAACAGACGTTTGCAAGAAATTATTAACCTGCAATTGCAAATCGGACGTGCAAAAAACGAAAAAGATGTAGGCAAAATACACACGGTATTAATTGAAGGCTTTAGCAAGCGCAGTGATGAGGATTACATGGGACGTAACGACCAAAACAAAACCGTTATTTTCCCGGTAGGCGAAGGTTACGGCAAAGGCGATTATGTAAGAGTATTGGCCGAACGCTGCACACAAACCAGCTTAATAGGCAAAGTGGTTGAAGTGATTAAACACCCATAAACATGAATGTACAAGACGTTAAACAACGATTTGAAATTATAGGCAACTCACCCCTGCTGAATATTGCGTTGGAAACAGCCATTAAGGTTGCCCCAACTGATATATCGGTGCTTATATATGGTGAAAGTGGTGTAGGTAAAGAAGCCTTTAGTAAAATCATTCACGGTTTAAGTAACCGTAAACATGGTAACTTTATTGCGGTAAACTGTGGTGCCATTCCTGAAGGCACCATTGACTCGGAATTATTCGGTCATGAAAAAGGTTCGTTTACCGGAGCGCATGATACCCGCAAAGGCTATTTTGAAACCGTAAACGGTGGCACCATATTTTTAGATGAAGTGGGTGAACTTCCTTTAGAAACACAAGCCCGACTTTTACGTGTATTGGAGAGTGGGGAATTCATAAAAGTGGGGTCATCAAAAGTACAAAAAACTGACGTGCGTGTGGTGGCAGCTACCAATAAGGATTTACTTGAATTGGCCTCTCGTGATAAATTTAGAGAAGACCTTTATTACCGTTTAAGCACGGTTCCTATTAAAGTTCCGCCATTAAGAGAACGCAAAGAGGATATTCATTTATTGTTCAGAAAATTTGCAGCTGATTTTGCAGAAAAATACCGTTCGAAAATTGTAACGCTTGAACCGGATGCCTTGCAAATGGTGCAAAACTACAGTTGGCCGGGTAATATTCGTCAACTCAAAAACATTGCCGAACAACTAAGTGTGCTTGATGAGGATAAAATAGTTAATGGTCAGGAATTGCAACGTATTTTACCTGCCGAAAGAACCAATTTACCCATGTTACTTGGCGCACAAGTTGAGAACGGCATGAGTGAACGTGATATTTTTTACAAGGTGCTGTTTGATTTGCGTAAAGACATGAATGATTTAAAAGGTATTGTATTTGGCATGATACAGAATGGAGGCAACGCTGATGTGTTATCAGGTGTGATGAATAATATGAACAACACCAATGAACATTTAAGCAATATCAACACCCAATTTTATAATGCACAGCCTACTACTCCGGTAAACCTGCAAACGCCAATTACCCCGGTTAATCATGTGATTGAAATTAACGAAGCCATTCCCGTGAATGAATCATTATCAATTGAAGAAAAAGAAATTGAATTGATTAGAAAAGCATTGCAAAAGTTTAATGGAAGAAGAAAAAAGGCAGCACAAGAGTTAGGCATTAGTGAGCGGACCTTGTATCGTAAAATTAAACAATACGATTTAGAGTAATGCGTTTTGTAGGGCTTTAATTTTTTCTATATTCGAAAGTGATGAACAAAAAAAACTATCTTCTATTAATCGTATTTGTTTTCGCCTGTTGCCTGAATATTCAAAAAGTAAAGGCTCAGGTAATTGATGATGTAAACGGTAAGACTTATTATTACTACGATAGCACCTCACAAAAAAAGGTGAAAGAAATTTTCCATCATATTCAAGAGTTTCAAATGACTTTTGATAACAATGGAAACAGTAAAGACACCGTATTATTTATAAAAAATGGACCATATACCAAATATTTCCAAACCGGACAATTAGAATGCAGCGGAGGATTCATTCGCGATCAAAAAAATGGTACATGGAAGTATTACAATGTAAAAGGTGAATTAATCAGAACGGAAGAATGGACCAACGGAAAACTTATCAAAACCACCAAGCACAAATCCTCTTAATTTTATTGGGTTTGTTTGCCTTTATGCCACAACTGAAGGCACAGCAAAAAGAGCAACCCAAACTGATTGAGAAGAATATTGAAGTGGGCATGTGGGTGCAAATCAAAGCATGTAAAGCCAACCAAAAACATGTAAACCATATTGATTTATACACCAAAACTAGATTCCCGGATATTGGAATTAAAATTGACTCATTAACCGGTGAGGGTGTATATGAAAACTTTTTTACTCCGGGTGATTTTGACGGAAAACGATTACCTTGTCAATATGCAGGTGAAAAATACCGTGTTGCAGCCTTAAGAGAATTTGAAGTACAAGGTGAAATGAAACGCATTATGTTTTTGTACACCGATAAAATTAATGAATTGATTTGGGTTGAATTTGATACAGCCGTTCAAGCAGGAGAAGTAACTTGGTAATCATTACAACATGACAAACGAAGAGATTGCAGAAAAACTAAAATGGTATGCCGATTTGAGTGAATTGCATAATGGCAATCCATTCAAAATAAAATCGTATGCAGCTGCATCATTTCGTATTGATAAGTTAACAACCCCTCTTGAGGGATTAAGTATACAAGAATTAGAAAAATTGGAAGGTGTTGGCAAAAGTGTTGCGGCCAAAGTACACCAACTTACCACAACTGGCAGTTTTGATGAATTGGATGAATTGCTGGAAGCCACGCCCAACGGAGTTCAACAACTCTTTTTAGTTAAGGGAATCGGTCCTAAAAAGATTGCCTATATATGGAATGAATTGGGCATTGAATCGCCCGGTGAATTATTGTATGCTTGTAATGAAAACCGATTGGCTCAAGCCAAAGGATTTGGTTTAAAAACACAGGAAAGTGTTAAAAAAAGTATTGAATTTTTGTTTGCCAATGCGCACAAATTTCACTTTGCCAGAGTAGAACAATTGGCCAAAGAATTGTTAAGTGATTTGACCAAACAAACCTGGGTAATTGAGGCGGCTTTTAGTGGTGAACTCAGCAGAAAATGTGAAGTGCTTACCTCATTGGATTTTATCATCAGCACCAATGAACCCATAACAAGATGTGCCAATCAATTGTCAGTGCTGTTGAATGGTGCCGTGCATACGAATGGAAATTCACTCTCCCTAAAATTAAATGAAAATATCCCGGTGCAGCTTTTAATTACCTCACCGGAATCGTTTGTAAAGGAAAAGTTTGAAGCGAGTGCTCATCCACATCATATCGAAATACTTCAATCGTATTTGCCAAATTGGAATCATGTAACGGTTGCTCACGAAGAAGAAATTTATGCGAAAGCCAACTTGCAATTTATTCCTTTAGAAATGCGTGAAGGTTTGTTTGAATTTGAACAAGCCAAAAACAACAGCATCCCAACCTTAATTGAACTGAGTGATTTAAAAGGAATATTGCACAATCACACAACCTACTCTGATGGTTTAAACACCTTGGAAGAAATGGCTGTTTATTGTAAAGAATTAGGGTATGAATATTTAGGCATTTGCGACCACAGCAAATCGGCATTTTATGCCAAGGGTTTACACGAAGAAACCATTATTAAACAACATGCCGAGATAGATGCTTTAAATAAAAAACTGGGACCTTTTAAAATTTTTAAAGGTATTGAAAGTGATATATTGAATGATGGTGCATTGGATTACAGTGATGCGGTTTTGGCTTCTTTTGATTTTGTGGTGGCCAGCGTGCACAGTAATTTAAAAATGAGTGAAGAAAAAGCCATGAGTCGCTTAATCAAAGCCATTGAAAATCCTTACACCACTATTTTAGGTCACCCAACGGGAAGGCTTTTACTCATGCGTGAAGGATATCCTGTTGATCATAAAAAAATAATTGATGCTTGTGCGGCCAATGGTGTAGTGATTGAAATTAATGCTCACCCCTACCGCTTAGATTTAGATTGGCGACACATTCATTATGCCTTAGAAAAAGGTGTTATGTTGAGTATTAATCCGGATGCTCACCATGTAGATGGATACCACGATATGTATTATGGCGTTTGTGTGGCACGCAAAGGCGGCTTGCACCAAGCCATGTGTTTTAATGCCTTAAACCGCGAACAAATTGCTGATTATTTCAACAAACGAAAACCTAAATAATGAAAGAAAAGTTTCTCATTATTCGTTTCAGTTCTATTGGTGATATCGTATTAACCACTCCTGTGGTACGCTGTTTAAAGCAGCAATATCCCCATGCCGAAATTCATTATTTTACCAAACCTCAGTTTGCTGCCATTCTTGAATCAAATCCATATATCAAGCAAGTTCATGTGCTTGATCAACCCTTGCTCAAAAAAACAATGGCGATAAAAAAAATCGGGTTTGATTATGTGATTGATTTACACAATAACTTAAGAACACGCATTATCAAAAGTATTTTGGATGTACCTGCTTTTAGTTTTGATAAATTGAATATTGAAAAATCATTACTGGTACACACCAAACAAAACACCTTACCCAACCTTCATATTGTTGACAGGTATTTGAATACACTGCATGTTTTTGACATCAAAAACGATGAGGAAGGTTTAGATTATTTTATTCCGGAGGAAGCTAAATTTTCTCCAATCATTCATCAACAGAATAACAACCCGCAATACACAGCCATAGCCATTGGCGCGCAGCATGCCACCAAACGTTTACCCAAACATCAATTGGTGAAATTATGCGAAAGCCTTACCTGCAAAATTATTTTGTTGGGAGGAAAAGAAGATGAAATTATAGGAAACGAATTGGCTCAATTAAACCCGAACAACATAATTAATTATTGTGGAAAGCTAACGTTGAATCAATCAGCCTGGGTGGTTGCCAATGCCATGCAACTCATCACACATGATACCGGACTCATGCACATTGCTGCAGCACTAAAGAAGCCTATTGTTTCTGTTTGGGGCAATACTGTGCCCAACTTTGGAATGTATCCCTATTACGGGAAAAACAAGGTTCAATCACACCTCTTTGAGGTTGCAAATTTGAGTTGCCGACCTTGTTCTAAAATAGGTTTTAAAAGTTGTCCAAAACGGCATTTTGATTGCATGGAAAAGCAAGATATCAATGCAATTATAAGCTTAGCAAATCAAGGCTTGGAGACAATTGCATAAAATCAGGTTAAAAAATAATTATTCACCCAAGTATTTAAATCTTGGAACTTGTTCACCGTTTATATCAACCAGTTCAGTAAACATGTTAAGTGGGCGAACCCACAAGGCGTTTTCACCAAAATCCGGAGAATGATACAAAGCTTTGTACACCACTAATGGCTCCAATGTTTCGCTATGATGGGCAACTCCCACCACTTCATACAACTTTCCTTTATAATGTTGATACTTGCCTGTTTGAATCATCACTCCTCAATTAATTCCAATTTTTTAGGATCGTTGGTTTCGTAGTTATCGCAATTAATTTCAACCGATAAAGGTTGCTTAGGTGGTTCCCAAAAATCTTGTGTTTTAAACAAGGTGGTATCACTTAAAGCCTTCTTCATATAAGTGCCAAAAATGGGCATCGCCATGGCACTTCCACTTCCTAAACTCATGCTTCTAAAATGTATGGCTCGGTCTTCAAAGCCGGTCCAAACACCCGTGGTTAAATATGGCGTAATACCAATAAACCAACCATCGCTGTAGTTTTGTGTGGTTCCTGTTTTACCGCCAACAGCTCCAGGCACTTGGTACATGTATTTTACTTTAGCAGCTGTTCCGTGGGCAGTAACACGCTCCAACATTTTTTCCATGATATATGCCGTTTGTTCACTCATGGCTTCTACACGTTTTGGCACAACTTCCCTAATCACATTTCCATTCTTATCTTCAATACGGGTAATGTAAACGGGCTCTGTCCAAACGCCTTTATTGGCATACGCACTAAATGCGCCCACCATTTCATACACGCTAATATCTGCTACACCTAAAGCAATGGAAGGATATGGAGGCAAATCACTGCTGATACCCAATTTACGAGCCAATTCAATTACACTGTTTGGAGCAGTGGGACCTAGTTGTTTCATCACATGCATCACAATATTATTCACCGAAAATTGCAATCCACGATACAGGGTCATTTCCGGATCATTGTATTTATCATCGGCATTACTGGGCGAGTAGTTCTCGTAATCTTCAAAAACCACACGTTGATTTGGCGCTTTATAACACGGGCTCCATCCATTATCAATGGCAAGCGTATATACCAATGGTTTGAATGTAGAACCTACTTGTCGCTTCGCATTAATGTTTACATGGTCATATTTAAAATATTTGTGATTGATGCCTCCAACCCATGCCTTCACAAATCCGGTTCTTGGATCCATACTCATTAAACCGCACTGCATAAAATACTTGTAGTACTTTATCGAATCAAGTGGAGTCATCACGGTGTCTACTTCTCCGCGTGTATAACTAAATACTTTCATTTTTACAGGCGTGTTAAAACTCTTCAAAATCTCTGCTTCGCTGGCACCACCTTCTTTTAACATTCTGTAACGATCGCTGCGTTTCATGGAAGTGGTAATCAACTCCGTAAATTGTCCCCATGGCTCGCGACCTTTCCAATGCTCATAAAACTTTTTCTGCATGTCTTTAACATGCGCTTGTACACTTTCCTCGGCTACATGTTGCAGCTTACTGTTAATGGTGGTGTAAATTTTCAGCCCATCCTTATAAAGGTTATAACCGTTTTCTTCACACCACTGCATCAATTCCATGCGTAAATATTCTCTAAAATAAGGCGCTAAACCTTCATTATGATCTTCTTCTTGAAACTTAAGTTCAATAGGTTTAATCTTCAGGGTATCATACGTTTCTTCAGCGATGTAATCATATTTACGCATTTGGTTGAGCACCACATTACGTCTACCCATTGCATTAACAGGATTACGCACAGGGCTGTATTTGGTTGGTGCCTTAAGCATTCCTACCAACATGGCAGATTCTACTTCATTTAAATCCTTAGGTGCTTTACCAAAAAAGGTTCGAGCAGCACTGTTAATACCATACGAATTAGAACCGAACTCCACTGTGTTAAAATACATGGTAATGATTTCTTCTTTCGTGTATCGCTCTTCAATACGCAAAGCAGTAATCCACTCTTTCAATTTGGTGGTTGCTTTGTTGAATACATTGTTAAAACGTTTACGAGGAAACAAATTTTTGGCAAGCTGTTGTGTAATGGTACTTGCACCACCACGTTTACCTAAAAAAATCAATGCTGAAGTAAATCGTCTGAAATCAACACCTGAGTGGCTGTAAAAGCGGACGTCTTCCGTAGCAATTAATGCATTCACTAAATTTGGACTTAATTCATTAAACCCAACATTAGAACGATTTTGCAAATAATATTTACCCAACACTTGCCCATCTTCCGAATAAATTTCGGATGCAAGTAACGTTTTAGGATTTTCCAATTCTTCTAATGGAGGCAACTCACCAAACCAACCCCAGCTTATCATAAACACAAACAATACAAAAAAGCCAATACCGGCAAATACTGATATCCAAAGCCACTTTAAGTACTTATTCAAAGGGTTATTAAATAATAATTGAAATAGACTCACTTGTTTGTTGGTTTTAAAAGTGTAGGTAATTGTTTACTAAAAAAAGTGTTGTAGGCTTCTATTTTTTTCTCCTTTAGCATGCGTTTAAATTGCTCTGCCGAAATCACAAAATGTACATATTTTACGTTAGCCGGAACATACGCTTCGTAATATTTAACCAATCCGAGTCCGGTATAATATTCCATGGCTTTTTCTATTTGCTCAAAGTCGCGTACATATAACAATTGATAATCTTCGCTACTCACCAAAGTGTTTACCCTTAAGGCGTCAAACTGATGGTACTCCTCATTGTAACTCATCAGTTTTTGCAACAATTCATTCATGTCAAACTTTTCGGCTTTGGTTGCAAACACATAATAATATTTCCCTTCTGCACGTAACACAAACTCTTCAGCCGCTTCATTTTTATTTTGATTGGATTCAGGAGCACGTTTCATGTAATCCAATATTTCTTGTGCGCGTTGTGCCACATCTGTTTTCGGATATGTTTTTACCAATCCTTCCAATTCTTCTTTAAATACTTTTATCGAATCGGTTTTTCCAACGGCAAGGGCATATAACAAATCAAATTTGGCTTGCATACTGTTTCCGCCAAACTTTTTATCAGCTTCTAATTTGCGTTGTTTTAACTCTGTATATTTTTCCTCTTTGAACAATGCATATAAAGCCTCATAAGCTTGCACCACTTCTTTATTCGTGTTCGACTCATTGGTTTGAATGGCTTTGTTTTGAAGTATGAGTGCGTAGTTACTCTCAGGGTATTTAGTAATTAAATCATTTTTCGTTTGATTGGCATTATTGGTTTGTTTCAACTCGGTGTAGAGTTTAAACAAATAATACAATACTTCGGGTTCATAGGTATTACCCGGAAAGCGTGATAGCAAAGTGGCGTATGACTGAACAGCCTCCGGATAATCTTTCAGTTTGTTATCATAAATACCACCCAAATTGTAGTATGCCTCTTTAACTCGGTCTAAAGATTTTTTCTTTTGCTCATTGGTAAATGGAACATCTTTCAGCCAATTCGCCCTGTTATCATCCAATTTTGGCGCTTCTGCTTCTGCTTGTTCTAAATTTTTATTGGCTCCATCAGCCGCAGCCATGGTTGAATCCTTACCTTCTTTTTTCCCGTCAGCCCCTCCGGCATTCGTGTTGTCTTTTATTTTTTCCCGTGCAGCAATTCGCCAAAAATCTTCATTCTCTCTCCTGCCCCATTTACGTTGACTAAAAAATTCTTGTGTGCCCGACTGCATTACAGATGCATTATAAAAATACCAAGCGCCTTGGTCGGCACCGGGAATGCCCGGAACAGTTGGCCCTCCTGCATTAACAGGTTTGTTTAACTCAGCCTGTTTTTCCAATTCCTTTCGTTCTTTAGCCGCTTTTGCATCTTGTTCTGCTTTTATTTTAGCTGCAGCAATCCAACCATCTACTCGCTTCTCCAATTCAGGCTTCAATAATTTGCTTAATCGCATTAAACTATCCTCAGCTTGTATGGTAAGAATATTACTGATCAGTTCAGTAAGAATTGTTTTTTTATCCTGAATTTTTTGATAATCCTTGTAATCTTTTGGGATTGAAGCTGCTGCACTGTCGTAATATGCTTGACCTAATATATAATCAGGCCTGGCTAAATAAATATCACCCAAAGCCAAATAGCTCAATGCCTTTTGCGTGTTATTTTTGGTACTCCTCGCAACGGATAATTTGTAATGTTTTATTGCGTTTTCGTAATCCTTATCGGCATATTCAACCCTTGCCAACTCATAGTAAATTTGATCGTAAAAACCTTCGTTTTTATCATCTTTGGTCATACGTTTTAAACTACGCTTAACCTGTTTCACTTCCCTCTTATCTTTCGGATTATAAGTACGGGTTAAATTTAAGAGGGCATTAAATTCAAATTCATAAGGAGCAAGCAATCGAGTTACTTTTACAAACTTAGGTTTTGCTTGAGGCACACTATCCATGGCCAAATAAAGTTGACCCAAAATATAGTTGTATCGTATTTTTTCAGGCTTTACTTTGGTGCTTATCACCGCTTCACTTAGTCGTTGTGCTGCTAAATTATACTTGCCTTGTTTTAAATAAATATCGGCAGCTACGGCATAAATAAATACTTTATGTTCCGATTTTAGTTTTACGGCCTTATTCTGCAAATTTTCAGGAACTTTTTTTCGGCCATAAAATTGCATAGGGTTAATTTGATTGATGAGTAAGCCCATAATTGCTTCAGCCTCTCCGGGCTTTTTCATGGCATCGTAACAACGTGCAATCCAAGCGGTAGCAATGTTCACCAAGTCACCGTCTTTGTATTTTGAATTGATGTATTGAAATGTTTCTAAAGCAGCAAAATAATCTCCTTTGTAAAATTGGGCCTTACCCATTAACAAATAACTGTCGTCTGTGTAAGTGCCTACATTATGCAACTGAATAGAGGCAGATGCTTTTTTAATTACCTCATCCATTTGCCCGGTAAGCCCTTTTGATGCGGCTTCATCAGGTGTAATTAATACGGGTAAAATTTTGTTAAAATCATTTTGAATGCCTTTTTCATATGCTTCTACAGCTTGATTAAACTTAATTTCACCATTAAAATAAACATTATAGTGACCGGTTAAGGTGTGCCATTTGCGGTTAATCCACCTGTCGCGGGTAGGATTACAAGCCAGTATAAACATCACAACACCAATTAATAATGCAGTGATTAAAGAAGAATATGATATTTTAGTAAACAAAGTATTTAATTGATGCTTCAGGATTAGTTAACTTTGGAAACGCAAAAATATTTTATTGGCGCACACTTCAAAATAAATATAACGCTGGCATATATTTGAAAAATAAGGCTGAATAATGGAAAAAAAGAAAAAAAAATTAATTCATAAACTTAAAAACCGATACCGCATTGTATTGATTAATGATACAACCTTTGAAGAAAAATTTTCATTGAGCCTCACACCCATGAATGTTTTTGTTGGCTTCAGCAGTTTTCTGGTTTTCTTTTCCATCATTATCACCTTATTAATCATCTTCACCCCCTTACGTGAATATATTCCCGGATATAGCAGTCCGGATATGAAAAAGGATTTGGCAAAAACCCTTTATAAAGCAGATTCCCTGGAACAAGTATTAAAAGATAAGGATGCCTATCTAAAAAATGTGATGAACATCATGCAAGGTCAAATTCCGGAAGAAAACTTGGAACAAAATCCTGATAAACAGAAGAATAAGTAAGAGAATCACAGGATATTGTTTAAATACCAATTTTAAGTACATTTGTAGTTTATCATCCATTTATAACTTACTCAAATTAAGAGCACATGGCATTATTTAATAATAACAAAAGCAGTCAAGTAGCATTTAACCCAACCACCTTGAATATCATTAACAATGGCACACAAATTACCGGTGATGTAAACTCAGAAGGTGATATGAGAGTAGATGGCATAATCAAAGGCTATCTAACCTCCAAGGCACGTTTGGTACTTGGCCCTACTGCTGTTATTGATGGTGACATTAAAGCTGCCAATATTGAAATTTCGGGTGAAGTAAACGGAAACATTTACGCATCGGAATTACTAACTGTAAAAACAACTGCAAAAATTAACGGTGATATCATTTCCAACAAACTGATTATTGAGGCTGGAGCTACCTTTAACGGCAGTTGTAAAATGAATAAGCCAAAAGAAGCTTCAATAACCGGAAGTAACAATGGAGCAAAACCAGAACCAAAACCGGCAGCCAAAGAAGCCGCAGCTCAATAAATATGTTCAATTCAGCGCATGGGCTTTTCAAATGATAGCGGTGTTCGTACTGCTGTCGCTGGGGGGCAACTGGCTCGACAAACATTTTCAACTTACTTTTCCGGCATTAACCCTTACCGGGGTTTTTATTGCTTTGGCGGTGATTTTTTACAACGTTTACACTTTCGCAAAAGCAGCCGAAAAAGAGGAAGAGTAACCCTTCAATGAAATGAAATATTTTTTATGATTTTACTCAGATTTTATCTTTGGTTGATTGGCATCACATTATTACAAATTGGAGTGATTTATGTTATCCCAAATTACGCCTCAATCGCTGATGGGATAAAGGTTATCGTGTTTATGGCCATCGTAACCGGTGCCATTCATCCCATTGCAAATGTGGGTTTTGGAAGCAAAAGTGGACATACCTTTATCATTAGTGCATATTTAACCATTGGTATCCGGTTTTTATTAGCACTGGCTTATGCCGTGTATTATAAACTTACTCACAATACTTACGAAACCGGTTTTATTCTTACTTTTTTTGCCACGTACATTTTTTACACAATATTTGAAATTATAACCTTAACTGCTAAATTGCGGCCCGATTTGAACGGAAAAAAGAGTACGAATGAATTCGATAAGTAAAAGATTTTCAAGCAAAAAACTAATGGCCTTTAGCCTATTAGTAACCCTTTTCGCAGGAGTAAGTTTTACATTAAGCGCTAACGATGAGCATGGCTCAACTGCGGTATCGGATTCAACAACCCAACAAACCACTGCAAATCATCACGAAACGGAAGAAAAAGAATTTAATACCGGAGAGGTAATTATGGAGCACATTTCTGATGCTCATGATTGGCACCTTTGGGGACATACCTCAATTCACTTACCGGTTATTCTTTATACTGACAAAGGATTAGAGGTGTTCTCATCAGGAAACTTCGATCACGGCCATGCTATTTACCAAGGAAAATATTACAATTACAAAAATATTCATGAGCACGTTAAGGTAGTTGATGCTGAAGGAAATGTAGATGAAGCAGCTTCGTCAAACATCTTTGACTTTTCAATTACTAAAAACGTAATGGCCTTGTTTGTGTCGATTTTTGTGCTGCTTGTAATGTTTATCAGCATAGGTAATGCTTACCGCAAAAACGGAATTGGTGCACCAAAAGGTTTAGCCGCTTGGATGGAACCCATCATTTTGTTTGTTCGTGATGAAATTGCACGTCCAAACCTTGGCGACCAATACCACAGATTTATGCCTTATTTACTCACGGTATTCTTCTTTATTTGGATGAATAACGTGTTAGGTTTGGTTCCTTTCTTCCCGGGAGGCGCAAACGTAACCGGAAATATCGCCATTACCTTAGTATTAGCGTTAATTACATTTGTTATCACTAACCTAAACGGAACAAAAACTTATTGGAGCCATGTATTTACTCCACATGTTCCAACTTGGTTATACCCGTTAATGATTCCGGTTGAAATAATCGGTTTATTTACCAAGCCTTTCGCTTTAATGATTCGTTTGTTCGCAAACATTACTGCAGGGCACATTCTTGTTTTAAGCTTAGTATGTTTAATTTTCATATTTAAATCGTTGGCAGTAGCCGGTGTATCAGTTCCGTTTGTGGTATTCATAAGCGTGATTGAAATGTTGGTTGCTTTCATTCAAGCGTTTATCTTTACCATTCTATCTGCATTATACATTGGAATGGCATTAGAAAAGCCGCATCATGAAGGTGAACATCACTAAGAATTAAATTAGAAACTCTTTTTGTTAAACCAAAATTAAAATAGAAAAACAATGACAGGAAGTATCGCTGCAATCGGAGCTGGATTAGCTGCAATTGGTGCCGGCTTAGGTATCGGAAGAATCGGTGGATCAGCCATGGAAGGAATGGCTCGCCAACCTGAAGCCGCCAACAAAATTCAAACTGCTATGCTTATTGCCGCAGCATTCGTTGAAGCTGTGTCTTTATTCGCGGTAGTAGTTGCATTATTAGGCAACGGCTAATCACGGCAAAGCCCGATTGTAGTTAAAAAACAAATCGGGCTTTATTTTCCGATTTAACCAAAAGAAGAAAAAAGATTTAAAACAGATATGGAATTAGTAACACCAAGTATTGGTTTAGTATTCTGGTCGAGCATCTCATTTTTTATTTTGATGTTTTTGCTCACCAAGTTTGCTTGGAAGCCGGTAACAAAGGCTTTAAAGGAACGTGAAGAAAGTATTGAAAACGCTTTAAAACAAGCGGATGCTGCCCGCGCACAAATGCAGGCGCTAAAAAACGATAACGAAAGATTATTGAACGAGGCTCGTGCTGAACGTGACAGTTTGCTTAAAGAAGCAAACGAAATCAAAGATCAAATTTTGGCTAAAGCAAAATCTGATGCCAAATCAGAAGGAGATAAAATGATTGCGTCTGCTAAAGAAGTAATTGAGCGTGAAAAAATAAACGCCATGAATGATTTGAAACAGCAAGTTGCCGTTTTATCGGTTGATATGGCAGAAAAAGTATTACGTAGCAAGTTGGACGACCGCGCTCAACAAGAAGCTTTTGTAAACGAAAACTTAAAATCAATTAGCCTGAATTAATCATGTCGGAACACAGAGTAGCAAGCAGATACGCGAAATCACTATTGGATCTTGCCAAAGAGCAAAACATAGTGGATGCTGTTGTAGCTGATATCAGAACACTGGCCGCTGTATTAAAAGAAAACCGCAACCTTGAATCGGTATTAAAAAGTCCAATTATTACCGGTGAAAGAAAACTAACTGTACTTACAAAGATATTTGAGGGTTCGTTTCAAAAAATAACAATTGTGTTTTTTGACGTAGTGATACGTAAAAAAAGAGAACGTTATTTACCTGCAATGATCAAAGCTTTTATTGAACAGTACAACGAGTTAAATAATATTGCTGAGGCTACCGTTAAAACTGCCACTCCGGTGAGCAATGAAATATTAGCCGAAATTAAAGGGCATATTGAAAAGCAAACAGGAAAAACAATAAACCTAACTGCAACTACAGACGCCTCACTTATTGGTGGACTTGTAGTACAAGTAGGTGATCGTTTGTTTGACGCAAGTGTGTCGGGCAAACTTAATAAAATTAAAAACGATTTATTAAACAGTTACATTTCAAAATAATACTTTTATGGTAGAGATAAGACCTGATGAGGTTTCTGCAATCATCAGAGAGCAACTCAGCAACTTCAAATCGGAAACTGAATTAGAAGAAGTGGGTACCGTACTTCAAGTAGGTGATGGTATTGCACGCATTTACGGTTTAACCAAAGTACAATCCGGTGAGTTAGTTGAATTCCCCAATGGCACACAAGCTATTGTATTGAACCTTGAAGAAGACAACGTTGGTGCGGTACTTTTAGGTGCCTCAGACCAAATTGTAGAAGGAGAAACTGTAAAACGTACAGGTCGTATTGCTTCTATACGCGTTGGTGAAGGCATGTTAGGACGTGTTGTAAACACTTTAGGAAAAACAATTGATGGTAAAGGTCCTTTAGGTGGCGACTTATATGAAATGCCTATCGAACGTAAAGCTCCCGGTGTTATTTACCGTGAACCGGTAAAAGAACCGCTTCAAACCGGTCTTAAAGCGATTGATGCAATGATTCCAATCGGTCGCGGACAACGTGAGTTAGTTATTGGTGATCGTCAAACCGGTAAAACAGCTGTTTGTATCGATACCATTATCAATCAAAAAGAATTTTATGATGCCGGTCAACCGGTATATTGTATATACGTAGCTGTTGGTCAAAAAGCATCTACCGTTGCGCAGGTTGTAAAAACTTTAGAAGAGCGCGGTGCTATGCCTTACACGGTGGTAGTATCAGCAACTTCTTCTGATCCGGCTCCAATGCAATTCTTTGCGCCAATGGCAGGTGCTGCAATTGGTGAGTTTTTCCGTGATACCGGACGTCCGGCTTTGATTGTTTATGATGATTTATCGAAACAAGCTGTGGCTTATCGTGAGGTGTCATTATTATTAAAACGTCCTCCGGGCCGTGAAGCTTATCCCGGTGACGTATTCTACTTGCACTCACGCTTGTTAGAAAGAGCAGCAAAAATCAACGCTACAGATAGCATTGCACAACAAATGAATGATATTCCTCCTTCTATTAAACACTTAGTAAAAGGTGGTGGTTCATTAACTGCTTTACCAATTATTGAAACACAAGCGGGTGACGTTTCGGCTTACATTCCTACAAACGTTATCTCTATTACTGACGGACAAATATTCCTTGAAGCGAATTTATTCAACTCAGGTGTACGCCCTGCGATCAACGTAGGTATATCAGTATCTCGTGTGGGTGGTAATGCGCAAATCAAATCAATGAAAAAAGTAGCCGGTACGTTAAAGTTAGACCAAGCTCAATACCGCGAGTTGGAAGCTTTCTCTAAATTCGGTTCTGATCTTGATGCTGCTACTAAAGCCGTATTATCAAAAGGTGCACGTAACGTAGAAATCCTAAAACAAGGTCAATTCTCCCCATTATCGGTTGAAAAACAAGTAGCTATTATTTACCTTGGAACAAAAGGTTTATTAAACCATATTCCGGTAAATAAAGTGAGAGCGTTTGAAGGTGAATTCCACCAATACATGGAAGCAAAACACGCTAATGTATTAGCGGATTTGAAAAAAGGTAATTTGTCGGATGAAGCTTTAGCTACAATCGAAAGTGTGGCAAAAGAATTATCAGCTAAATACGCGAATTAATTATAATCGAGTTCACGTGGTACACATCACGTGAACTTTTATAACATTTAAAGCCCAATATTTAAATGGCTAATTTAAAAGAAGTACGTTTAAGAATATCGTCAGTTACCTCTACGCAGCAGATCACCAAAGCAATGAAGTTGGTGAGTGCTACAAAATTACGTAGGGCTCAAAACGCTATTATTCAAATGCGTCCTTATGCCGAAAAATTAAATGGCATATTGGTAAACCTCACAGATAGTATTGAAGTAGATTCACTGAAGGTTTACTTCGAGCCTAAAGAGGTAAAAAAAGTATTATTGGTTGTGGTTACAAGTGATCGTGGTTTATGTGGTGCGTTTAACAGCAGTGTTATTAAATTAGCCACTCGCTTAATGAAAGAAACATATAGCGGACAAGATGTAACTTTACTTACAGTGGGTAAAAAAGGAAGCGAATTTTTTGGGCGACTTGGCTACCAAGTGGACAACCGTTTCCGTGATGCATTTTTAAATTTGAATGGTGAAACAGGATTTGAGTTGGGCGAATACTTATTAGAAGCTTACAAAAAAGGAACTTACGATAAAATAGAAGTGGTGTACAACCGCTTTAAAAATGCAGCAACAGTATTGCTTACCAATGAGTCGTTTTTACCTATTGTTTCTGATGATTTCGAACAATCAAAAGGAAAGAAAAATGATTACATTTTTGAGCCTTCAAATACTGAAATTTTAGAAAGCCTAATTCCTCGCATTTTAAAAACCCAAATTTACAGAGCGCTTCTTGATTCATTTGCCTCGGAACATGGCTCACGAATGGTGGCTATGGACAAAGCAACGGATAATGCCGGTGAATTGCTAAAATCATTAAAATTAGAATACAACCGTGCACGTCAAGCTGCAATTACAACCGAAATTTCAGAAATTGTAGGTGGAGCTTCTGCCCTAAACAACAGATAAATAATTCAATTGAATTTATAAAAAACCACACCATTGGTGTGGTTTTTTTTTGCCTAAAATGAACACCATCAAAAAATCCTTATTATCTTTACCATAATTCTAATCTAAACATGAGGCTTGCTCTGCTTTATATCATCATTACTTTGATAGGAACACATGCTTCTTACGGTCAAGACTTAATTGTTACAAAAAACAAAGACAGCATTCCGTGTAAGATTACCGAAGTGGGCGATTTATTTTTGAATTACATCACCCCAACCCACAAAAAACAAATTAAAAATATTCCGATTAAACATGTTGAAGCTTACTATTTTGATGTAATCCCTATGGACAGCAATACCATACATTATACGTATAAAAGTATTGCCCATCGATTTAGCATAAGTGGTGGATTTGGATTCGGTTATATGGTAGCGCCCAATCCTGAAAATGTGCAACCTTTTATTGAAGATTACCTCAATGAATTAAGGTTAGGGTTGCTTTATCATATTCAAGCCGACTATCAAATTGACCCGAATGTAACAATAGGAATTTCAGGAACAAGATTCACAACCTCCAACCGAATTGATCGAGTTGCTTTACTTACTCCATTTGATACATCAATTGGTCCTTTAAGCGATCATATAAAAGTGCATCAAATAAGTGGGTTGATTAAAGTATTCTTCGGTACCCACAGTTCCAAATGGAAACCATACGTTTCAGCAGTAATTGGCACGAGTTTTTATAAAAATAATTACGAACTCATCACCCCCTATTTGGCCACCTCATTTACCACCCATTTTGGTGCACACATTGGCATTGAAAGCCGATTAGACTATAACTGGAGTTTGTTTGCACAATTGGGCATCCAAGCCATTTCATTTGATGAGTTTGAGATTACAGACTTTAACCGGGTTAGAAAATTCAACATCAATGCAAGCGAGTCGGATGATAACAGCCGTGTAGATTTTTTAGTTGGCATCAAATACAATCTTGGTAAATTGCCATCCTTTGATTAAGCATAACGTGAAAAGAACTATTGCATTTATTGTGAATCCGATTTCGGGCGGAATAGACAAATCTAATTTTAAGTCACTGGTTGAAACTCACCTCGACCAAGATATTTTTTCTGTTGAAGTTCATTACACACAATCATCACAACACAATAATGAATTGGCTGAAACAATTGCCAAAAGAAGTGACATTGATATGATGATTGCTGCAGGGGGTGACGGCACCATTAATCATACTGCAAAATATGCAGCCATGCATCATAAAATTTTTGGTATTGTACCTTACGGATCGGGTAATGGTTTGGCCCGACATTTAGGCCTAAAGCCGAACAGTGTTGATGCACTTAAAGTGATTAATACTTGCAAAATCATTGAAATGGACTATGGAACTATTAACGATAATTTTTTTATTAATGTAACCGGAGTTGGTTTTGATGCGCATGTAACTGAATTGTTCAACAAGGCCGATCAACGTGGGTTTTGGCAATACACCAAAATTAGTTTAACCGAGTTGGCTAAATATAAGCCACAGCAATATGAAATAAGTATTGATGGGAAACGTATTACCGAACAAGCATTTATTGTTTGTGTAGCCAATGGATCACAATATGGAAACAATGCGTATATAGCGCCTACGGCAAACATTCAAGATGGCATATTTGAAATCACACTTATCAAACCCTTTAAAATTTGGCAAACACCATTATTGGGAATGAATTTATTTAACAAATCTTTACACCAATCGGCTTTAAGTAAAGTATACTGCGGGAAGGAAATTTATATCAAACAACCGGCTTCAGGAATTGTAAATATTGATGGAGAACCGGTTGAATTATCAAAAGATTTACATGTTAAAATGCATCATAAAGGTTTAAAAATAATTATACCATGAGTAATAAAAATAAAAACAAAAGCGGTATTGTATTTTCTACAAATCCCGATTTCAGTTTCGATTTTGAAGATTCATCATACGATACCACTTTGCCTCCTCAGCAGCAACAAATAAAAATATATCTAGATCGAAAGGGTGGAGGGAAACTAGTATCGAGGGTAAACGGCTTTGTTGGCACCGAAGATGATTTGAATGAGTTGGGCTCATCATTAAAAAAACATTGCGGTGGTGGAGGTTCTGTTAAAGACGGAGAAATATTAATACAAGGCGACCATAGAGATAAAATATTGAATTGGCTGCTACAAAAAGGGTACAAAGCGAAAAAAGCAGGCGGGTAAATTAATCTTATTTTAATCCATATAGCTCATGGCTTTAATCTCAAGTATAGATATTCGATAGATTAAATTATAGCATCTTATGAAGATTTTAGTTATTGAGGATGAACCAAAAGTGGCTTCGTTTATCAAGCAAGGTTTAGAAGAACAATCATATGCCGTAACCGTTGCCTACGATGGCTTTTTCGGACATAAATTAGCCACGGAAAATGAGTTTGATGTCATCTTGCTTGATTTAATGATCCCATACATGAATGGTTTGGAGGTTTGCAAAAAATTGAGAGAAGAAGGCATTAAAACGCCTATCCTAATGTTAACGGCCTTAGGAACAACTGATGATAAAGTAACCGGGCTTGAATCGGGTGCTGATGATTACTTGGTAAAACCATTTGAATTTAAGGAATTAGTGGCACGAATTAGGGCTTTGAGTAAACGTTTTAACTCGGCCATTCAAACACCCAAAGTGCTTAAAATTGCCGATTTAGAAATGAACCTTGATCAAAAAAGTGTAAAACGAAGCGGTAAAAGCATTGAGTTAACTGCCAAAGAATTTGCCTTACTTGAGTTTTTGTTGAAGAATAAAAACAGAGTGGTTTCTCGTTCGGAAATCAGTGAGAAAGTATGGGACATTCACTTTGATACCGGCACAAATGTGATTGACGTATATGTTAACTTTTTAAGGAAAAAAATTGATCGCGATTTCGAGAAAAAATTAATCCACACCATGGTAGGTATGGGATATGTAATCAAATCGGATGACGAAAACTAAGCGAACCTTACCATGGGCTTAAAATTTTCCCTCACGCTGCGTTTTGTGCTTGTTGTAGCACTGTTGTTGTCATTATTTTCCATAACAATTTACCAAAACTATTCGTTCTATCGAAAAAATGATTTCAAGGAACGCCTAGCTGACAGGGCATTGTCTACTTCAAAATTATTGCTTGATTATGGTGCTGTTGACAGTGTTGTGCTGCGAATTTTTGACGATAATTCAATCAGACCTCTACTTAATCAACTCGTTTGTGTGTATGATTCAACAGGCAATTTGGTTATTTCATCAGGTAAAATGAGTAATAATTCGCATGCTGAATTGTTACCCAGACTCTATAGAGAGCAAGAAATTTCCATTGAATCAGGTGATACAACCAAAGTTGGATTTATGTTCACCCATCATAATCAAAAATATGCCATCTTAGCATCGGCTGCAGATTTGGTGGGCACAAGAAAACTTGCATTTCTTCGTCAAGTAATTATCATATCTTTTATTATCAGTATTTTCTTGCTTACCATTATTGGCTGGTTGTTTGCTCACCAAGCACTTAAACCTGTAAGAAAAATGATAGCAGAGGTTGATACGATAACCGCGCAAAACTTATACAACCGTTTGCCAAGAACCAACTCAAAAGATGAAATTGATTTACTGGCCGGAACCTTCAACAATATGCTTGATCGTTTGGAGGCCTCGTTTATCATGCAAAAGAATTTTGTGTCGAACGCATCGCATGAGTTTAGAACACCTTTAACTGCCATGAAAGGACAAATTGAGGTGATGCTTATGCAGGAAAGAACTGCCGAGGAATATGTTGCAACTTTAGAATCCGTAAAGGAAGAAATTGATGAGTTTATGCACTTACTAGTGGCATTAAGTGAATTAGCAAATACCCATGTAAATGAAAGTAAGCGGCTTTCTTCACGTTTCCCAATAATTGAAGTAATTGCCGACTCACGTTCCGAAATTTTGAAGAATCGAAACCAATATCGAATTGAGTTGAATATTGAAAATATTCCTGAAATTGAAGATTTGAATTACGTGAAAGGAAACCAAAGTTTACTCAAAACAGCCATCAAAAACCTCATTGAAAACGCTTGTAAATTTAGTCCCGATCAACGTTGCCAAGTTTCTTTAAAATTTGAAAAGGACATAATGATTACTGTTACCGATGATGGAATTGGAATTAACGAAGACGACATCGCACATATATTTGAACCGTTTTACCGTTCAAATGATAGCAGAGGAATTACCGGTCACGGCCTTGGACTTTCATTGGTAAAAAAGATTATTGAAATGCACGGAGGTACAGTTTCGGTAGAATCAAAAC
>JBKDBG010000019.1:0-33051 GCA_046314755.1 Bacteroidota bacterium
ATTTTAGTGTGGGAGTGAACATCTTTTTTAAGCTGAACAAAATTTTAGCCAAAATGATGGCCGAGCAAGATGAGTATGATGTGATGATTGAAGAGATTCATCATACCGAAAAAAAAGACCACCCGAGCGGAACAGCCATTAGTTTAGCCGATCAAATTTTACAAGAGCATAGAAGCAAAACATCATACAAAGGACGTTTGATTTATCATGAAAATACCCCTTCGCAAAGTTTGAAACCCGAAGAGTTGCTTATTGAATCAAAAAGAATACCCGATGTAACAGGCGACCACATGGTGAGGTATGAATCAATGATAGATGGGATTGAAATAAAACATGTAGCCAAATCGAGGTATGGATTTGCGAAAGGTGCAGTAATGGCAGCAGAATGGCTTATTGGGAAAAAAGGTATTTATACCATGGAAGATATTTTACAACTCTAAATCTTTCCGCTTAACCAATTATATTGCCGATAAATACAAACCAAACAACAACAGTTACATTGTTGCGTTAACACAAAAAATTACACAAACAATAAAATGAAAGAATACTATTCTAAGTTTTTTGCCATGCTGAATAAAAGAGAGCGATTCAGCTTTTGGTTAATGAGTGGGATTAACATCTTCTTTTTCCTCATCATGACATTTATAGCGGGTGCATCTCCTATTACCACCATATTGTTTTTCTTGCTAATACAAGGTTCTATTATCGGTTATTATATTTTCATCAATCGTTATGAGCGTAAAACAAAAATACGTGAGTGGATTGATGCCATTGCATTTGCAGTGGTTGCTGCAACACTTATTCGTACCTTTTTTATCGAAGCGTATACCATACCAACACCTTCGATGGAAAAATCATTGTTGGTTGGTGACTTCTTATTTGTGAGTAAAGTAAATTATGGAGCAAGAGCTCCAATCACTCCAATTAGCTTTCCCTTTGCACATAACACCATGCCCATTACCGGCAAAAAATCATATGTTGAGTGGCCTAATATGCCGTACTTCCGTTTACCGGGTTTTCAAAAAATAAAAAATAACGATGTGGTGGTGTTTAATTACCCGGCAGAAGACGGACGACCAATTGATAAAAAAGAAAATTATATCAAACGTTGCTTAGGCATTCCTGGTGATACACTCTCTGTGGTTAATCAACAAGTATACATTAACAGTAAACAGGCTGAGAATCCTGTTAAAATGCAGTTTAAATACTACGTGCAAACTGATGGAAGATTTGATGAAACAGTTGCTAAACGTAACGATATTACAGAAGGTGCACCGGTAAGTAATAACGGAGATTTTGAATTAATTTTAACCGATGCTGCACGTAAAGATTTACTCAATCAAACCTGGGTTAAAAAGGTAGAAAATACCATTCAAGCAAAAGGTGCAGGTGCGTCCTATATTTTCCCTTTTAAAGAAAGTTGGGGTTGGAATGTAGATAATTTCGGCCCTGTTTATATTCCTAAAGCAGGTGATGTAATTACACTTGACAGCTTTACTTACTTTGTTTATGAAAGAGCGATTAAGGTTTACGAAAACAACCCTTCACTTGAAATGAAAGATGGTAAAGTGTTTTTAGATGGCAAACAAATAACCACTTATACCTTTAAACAAAACTATTATTTTATGATGGGTGATAACCGACACAACTCTGCAGACTCACGTTTTTGGGGCTTTGTACCTGAAGACCATATTGTGGGAAAAGCTTTATTTACGTGGATGAGTTTAGACCCCAATGAAGGCAATTGGTTTAGAAAAATTAGATGGAACCGTTTGTTTAGAGGTATAAATTAAGCGTTAAAAAGGATACCAAATCCTTATTGTATCTTCATTAATTATATCTTGTACTAAGTACTTTTCAATTTGGGATTTAGGCGTTGAATTGTTTATCTTCGATATACCGAATGAACAGTTTAACCCTAATGTATCATTTATGAAAAAATCCATTTTAACCTCCATCCTTTTATTTTTTGCCTTTTCCTATTGCGCAGCACAAAACAAAGGCTATGTTTCATTTTCTATTGGTCCGAGTTTTCCCAGCGGTGATTTCGGAAGTAAAGCTGCGAATAATGCCTCCGCAGGTTTTGCAAATACAGGCGCTGTATTGGATATCTCATTTGCATACAAAATAGGAAACAACTTGGGATTTACAGGAATGTTAAAAGGGCAAGCAAATAGCATTGATAACAATACCTTTGCAAACGAATTAAGCAGGCAAATTGGTGGCAGTTGGACCGTTGAAAGTAAACCGTGGAGTTTAGGAGGATTGATGGCCGGTTTGTATGGTTCATTTCCTTTATCAGAAAAAGTATCCATTGATACGCGTGCTATGTTAGGCTATTTAAATGCTGCATCGCCTGAAATAAATGTTAGCCTTGATGGCAGTGGTGGAAGCGCCTGGGTGAAACAAAGCAGTGTGTCGGCCTCTTCATTATCCTACCTCATTGGAGGTGGATTTAAATTCGATGTGGGAGATAAAACCTGCCTGTTATTGAATATCGATTATTTGCATTCAAAACCGGAATTTAAAAATGTTACAACCACTTCAAGTAATGGTGGTGTTCCTATTCAATCAACCTACACCTTAAACATGGAATCGGTAAATGTTGGGTTTGGAATTGGTTTGAGATTATAATCACATAAAAACATCACTATTAAGCAAAAAACAGAGGGCTTCAATCACACATTCGATAGTGGGTAAGCTTTTTTGTTTGCCATGGATTGAAAAGATTAAACATGATGAACGTCAGTACATTGTACGGTTATTTATCCTAACTTGCTTAAACAATCCCTTGTACCATGAAAGGCAAATGGTTTCATACATTACTGCCCTTTTCCCAAGCGGCAGGTATAAGCCTGATGTTGTTTACAGTTATGCTGCTTACTTCATGGGAGGGGTATAACCAACAACCATTATCGGCCAAAGCCATCATCAAAAAATCAGAAGACCAACTCCGGGGTGAAACTTCCATTGCCGAAGTATCCATTGAAATTATTCGCCCTACATGGAGCAGAACCATGAAAGTAAAAAGTTGGAGCAAGGGTGAAAAATTTTCTATGATTTTGGTAACTGCCCCGGTGAAAGATAATGGCACTGTGTTTTTAAAACGTGATAAAGAGGTATGGAATTGGGTACCATCCATTGAACGCATTATCAAACTGCCTCCTTCCATGATGACCCAAAGCTGGATGGGAACAGATTTTACCAACGATGATTTGGTGAAAGAATCATCGGTAGTAAATGATTACAACCAACGTATTACGGGAGACTCAGTGATACAAGGAAGAAAATGCTGGAAAATAGAAATGATTCCTTTGCCGCAAACGGCCGTAGTTTGGGGCAAGGTAAATGTGTGGGTTGATCAACAAAATTATTTACAACTCTATATTGAATTTATTGATGAAGAAAATGAACTCGTCAATATGATGAATTGCTCTGATATTAAAATAATGGGCGGACGATTGCTTCCAACACGCATGGAAATGATTCCGATGGATAAACCAGGCAATAAAACGGTGTTGCAATACCATACCATCAACTTTAATCAGCCCATAGGTGATGATTTTTTTACCACCCAAAACATGAAAAAAATAAAATGATGTATTGGCAATTGGCTTGGAGAAATATTTGGCGCAACAGGCGCAGGTCCATCATTACCATGGCATCGGTAATGTTTGCCGTGATACTTTCCATTATCATGAAATCCATGATCACAGGGGTGTGGGGTAAAATGGTAAAAGATGTGGTGAGTTTTTCATCAGGTTATCTTCAAATACACAAAGCAGGATATTGGAATGAACAATCTATTGACAATGCATTTAAAGCCGATGAACAATTGTTTGTGGAATTAAATCAACACCCGGATATTGTTTGTTGGTCGCCACGCATGGAATCGTTCAGTTTGGCTTCAGTAAGTGAAAAAACAAAAGGTGTGCTCATCAATGGCATTGATCCCGATAAAGAAAATGAAGCCACACAACTTTCAGAGAAAATTACCTCGGGAAAATACCTTAGCAAACAGGATAAAGCGGTAATGATTGCAGAAGGTTTGGCGCAGTACCTGAAAATAAAGGTGAATGATACAATTGTATTGTTGGGACAAGGTTACCATGGCAATATGGCCGCGGCCAAGTATCCTGTTAAAGCAATTGTGCACATTGGTGTTGTAGAATTGAATCAATCCATGGTTTGGATGCCTTTACAAACCAGTCAATCCTATTTTACGGCTGACAGCATGCTTACTTCAGTTTCAATTATGTTAAAAAATAATAATCGAATGGATGAAGTAAAACAATCGTTACAATCAGGGACTGCTGCGGCCGGTTATGAAATATTGAATTGGAAAGAAATGTTGCCGGAGTTAGACCAAATGGTGGAAGGCGACAGTGCCGCGCATTTTCTGGTGATTTACGTTTTATATTTTGTGATTTCATTTGGCATTTTTGGCACCTTGCTCATGATGATGAATGAGCGCATGCATGAGTTTGGCATTCTGCTGGCCATTGGCATGAAAAAACACATAATGGCCTTTATTACCGTTACAGAGGTTTTGATGATTGCTTTATTAGGCACCTTTGCAGGCGCTTGTTTAGCCTTTCCGGTATTGCTTTATTTTTATAATCACCCCATAAGGTTTTCAGGTGAGTTGGCAAAAGTATATGAAGGTTTTGGCATGGAAGCCGTATTGCCTCCTGCATTAGATCCTATCATCTTTATATCCCAAGCTTACACGGTATTTTTTATTGTGATGCTGCTATCCCTCTATCCTATTTATGTGATTAAACGAATGAAAGTTAATAAGGCCATAAACGCTTAGTTATGCTGTTTAAAATTGCATGGAAAAATATTTGGCGGAATAAAACACGCAGCCTTGTAGTAATCGCATCGGTTATTATCGGTTTGTGGGCAGCGTTGTTCATGACGGCTTTTTCGTGGGGTTTATATCAAGGTCATATTGACGATTCCATTGAAAATTATTTATCACATTTACAAGTGCATCACCCAAGGTATACCGCGGAAAAAACACCTGAATACAGTATTCCACAAGGACCAATGGTGCTTGATTTTTTAAAGAAAGATGCAAGAGTAATTGCTACAACAGGAAGAGTACTTTCTAATGGAATGATTAGCTCAACCACTTCTGTTTCCGGAGTTGTGATTTGCGGGGTACAAGCAAATGAAGAATTTAAAGTGAGCACTGTTGCGCAACATATTTTGGAAGGCAACGCATTAAATACACAGAAAAAACATCAGCTATTCATTGGAAGTAAGTTGGCACAAAAACTCAAAGTAAAAGTAAAGGGTAAAGTGGTGCTTACTTTTCAATCATTACAAGGCGAAATCACAGCGGGTTCGTTTAGGGTGTGCGGTATTTTTAAAACACAAAACTCTGTATTTGACGAAACACATGTATTTATGAACAAATCAGAACTGGCTGATATGTTAGGTACAGGTGAATCCATTCATGAAATTGCCGTGTTATTGCAAAACGAAGCCGAAAGCGATGCGGTGAGAAATTCCCTCAAACAAAAATTTCCCAATATTCTTTCACAAACTTGGAAAGAACTTTCACCTGAATTGCGCTTAATCATTGAATCATTTAATGAATACATGCTCATTTTTATTGGCATTATTTTACTTGCCTTAATGTTTGGTATCGTAAATACCATGTTGATGGCGGTATTGGAGCGACAAAGAGAAATAGGCATGCTGATGGCTATTGGCATGAATAAGGTGCGCATATTTTTTATGATTGTTACGGAAACACTCATGCTGGTTTGCATCGGCACTCCTTTTGGCATCCTCATTACACATGTTAGCGTAAAATATTTTGGTGAACACGGAATTGATATTTCTGCATTTTCAGAAGGGCTTGCTGCTTGGGGTTTTAGAAATAGAGTTTACGCTTACTTAGACCAAAGTTATTATTTACCTGTAGTAATTTTAACCACAGCTTGTGCTTTGCTATCCTCATTATATCCTGCCTATCGAGCGTTAAAATTTAAACCTGCCGAAGCCATCAGAAAAATTTAACCAATCAAACGGAACGATTATGAAAACAGTAATTGATGCACATGAAATTTACAAAGTTTACAACCCCGATACCATACCTGTGCATGCTGTAAATGGTGTACACCTGCATGTTGAAGAAGGCGAATTTATTGCGTTGGTGGGTCCTTCAGGTTCAGGGAAAACCACCTTGCTCAATATCATTGGAGGTTTAGATTATCCCAGCAGTGGACATGTAAAAATAGGCGATGTAGACATTACCCAACTCAGCGAAAACAAACTGATTGATTTTCGTTTGCATCATATCGGATTTGTATTTCAAGCCTTTAATTTAATTCCGGTGCTAACCGCAAAAGAAAATGTAGAATTTGTGATGCTGATGCAAAAAAAGAGCAAACAAGAACGAAACCAACGTTCGGAATCGTTATTGAAAGAAGTAGGTTTGGCAGATAAGATGGATTGCAGACCTGCAGAACTTTCGGGTGGACAACAACAACGTGTGGCGGTTGCCAGAGCATTGGCCTCAAAACCCGGATTTGTATTAGCAGATGAACCTACGGCAAACCTTGATTCTGTTTCAGCCGCCAATTTATTAGATATGATGGCACAACTAAACAAAGAAGAAAAAATGACCTTCATCTTTTCAACCCACGACCAAAGGGTAATTGACAAAGCCAGACGTGTAATTACTTTGGTAGATGGAAAAATATTTTCTGATACCAAACAAGCATGAGGAGGTGTGCACCATACCTTTTTATCTGTTGTTTGTCTGTTTCCTTATTCGCGCAAACTTCAAGCGATAGTGCACATGTAAATAAACTCACCATCAAAGGATATGTAAAACAAATGCAACAAGCATTGTTTACAAAGCAAATCAGCCAAATGCAAACCGGAAGCTTTATTCACAACCGCATACAATTGCAATACAACATCAACAACCATTTGTATGTGCGAAGTGATTTACGCAACCGTATTTTTTATGGTGAACTCACACGCATCAATCCAAATGATGCAGCCATGCTGGAAAATCCGAATGATTATATTGACCTCACCAAAGTATGGTATGACCAAGAAGCGTTATTGCTGCATACCGTTATTGATCGTGCATATATCCAATACTCAAAAAATAAAGTTGAACTCAGTGCAGGTCGGCAACGCATCAATTGGGGTATTAACACAGTGTGGACACCCAATGATATTTTTAACACCTACAACTTTTTTGATTTTGATTATGAAGAACGACCCGGAAGTGATGGTATTCGATTGGCTTATTCACCGAACGGATTTACAACGGTAGAAGTAGCCTATAAAGCGGGAAGAAACAAATACGAACATATTGGTGCAGGTATTTATCGATTTAACAAATGGAATTATGATATTCAATTGCTTACCGGATTATTAAACACTGATTGGGTTTTGGGCGGAGGTTGGGCAGGAAACTTAGGTGATGCCGGATTAAAAGGAGAAACCAGTTTATTATTACCCGTGATTGAGCGCGAACAGCAAAAGTGGGGAATACTCTCTACCCTATCCATTGATTATGCATTTGACAATAATTGGTATGGCAACGCTTCATTTTTATATAACCAATCAGGTGTAAACACGTTAAATAGCATTGAAGGATTTTATACCACGCGACTTACCTTGCGTAACCTTATGCCATTTCAATACTCATGGTGTATGTTGGTAAACAAAGCTATTACACCCATATTCGGAGTAAATATGGCAAGTATATACTCACCGGCTTCACAGGCATTGATAGCTGTTCCTTCTATCTCTTACTCCTTGGCCGACAATTGGGATCTGTTGTTTACCGGACAATTATTTTTTGCCGAACAAAACAACCGATACACCACTTTGGGAAATGCATTTTTTATGCGCATCAAATGGAGTTACTGAAAATATTATCATCCTTTACAATCAAGAATAAGATTTAAAGGAGTGATGATTCTCCTGAAAAAATCAATACAACAAATAAAAGAAAGCCATTATTTTGGGGCATCGGGAGAATTGAGTTTTTTAAATAGGCTTCACTCGTTGCGCTTGAGTGAATATAAATTGTTTTAATTTGCCCCAAAAAGAAATAATATGGCGTCAGGTTTTTTTGCTATTTTAGATGATATCGCTGCGTTAATGGATGATGTATCCATAACTGCAAAAGTGGCTACCAAAAAAACAGCAGGAATTTTAGGCGATGATTTGGCTGTAAATGCTGAAAAGTCAACCGGATTTGTTTCATCAAGAGAACTGCCCGTATTATGGGCTATCACCAAAGGTTCATTCATCAACAAATTAATTATTGTTCCTATCGCCTTATTGCTGAATACATTTTTGCCTATTGCCATCAAAATCATATTGGTGTTGGGAGGTTTTTTTCTGGCATACGAAGGGGTTGAAAAAATCATTGAATATTTTTTTCATCCAAAAACTGATGAAGGAAAACACACGCCTGAGGTTTTATTAGAAGACGCCTCAGCCGAAAAAACAAAAATCAAATCAGCCATTACTACTGATTTTATTCTATCGGTTGAAATTGTAATTATTGCATTGAGCACAGTATTAGATCGAAGTTTAGGGATTCAAATTCTGACAACGGCCGCGGTTTCTATTATTGCAACCATTGGCGTATATGGGTTGGTGGCCCTTATCGTGCGTATGGATGATGCAGGTTTTCAATTAATCAATTATTCAAAAGGAAAAGGGTTTTTAAATTCACTTGGAAACTTTTTAGTAAAAACCTTGCCCGTTATCATAAAAAGTTTTGCTGTAATTGGCACCATTGCATTAATTCTTGTTGCAGGTGGCATATTCGAACACAATATTCCTAACCTTCACCATTATTTAACACAAGTACCGGCATTGGCAAAAGAATTCGGCTACGGACTGGCAGGCGGTTTTCTGGTATGGATTGCCTTTGTGAGCATCAAAAAGATAATAAGTGTGATTAAAAAACAAGGATAGGTTTTGTGCTTTTGTGAACTCAATGTAGCCCTCAAACTCCCAATAATGAACTCGCAATTTTCCAATTTTTCAATCTTTGAACCCTCCATCATTCGCTTTTTTGTGCTATCTTCGCGGCCTCAAAAAAATTGAAGTTCAATGATATCTGTTTCGAATTTAAGTTTACGTTATGGTAAACGAGTGTTGTTTGAAGAGGTAAACGTAAAATTTACTCCCGGCAATTGTTATGGTGTAATTGGTGCAAATGGTGCCGGTAAGTCAACTTTTTTAAAAATTCTTTCGGGTGAAATTGATCCAACCTCGGGCAATGTGAGCATTACTCCGGGTGAACGTATGAGTGTGTTGAAGCAAAACCATTTTGAGTTTGACCAAATACCGGTTTTACAAACCGTAATTATGGGCAACAAAAAATTGTGGGATGTAATGCAAGAAAAAGATACCTTGTATGCCAAGCCCGATTTTAGTGATGCAGATGGGGAACGTGCTGCTGAATTAGAAGGCATATTTGCAGATATGGAAGGTTGGAATGCGGAAAGTGATGCCGCTGAATTGTTGAGCAACTTAGGCATTGCAGAAGACCTTCATCATCAACTGATGGCCGATTTAAGCGGTAAGGAAAAAGTACGTGTGTTATTAGCACAAGCCCTGTTTGGCAACCCTGATATTTTACTGTTAGATGAGCCAACCAATGATTTAGACGTTGAAACCATCACTTGGCTTGAAAACTTTTTGGCGGAGTTTGAAAACACGGTAATTGTGGTGAGCCACGATCGACATTTTTTAGACGCAGTTTGTACCCACGTTGCTGATATTGATTTTGGAAAGATTCAACTCTACACCGGAAACTATAGCTTTTGGTATGAAAGTAGTCAACTTGCTTTGCGCCAACGCAGTGAACAAAACAAAAAGGTTGAAGATAAGCGGAAAGAGTTACAAGAATTTATTGAACGCTTTAGCGCCAATGCATCAAAAAGCAGGCAGGCTACGAGCCGTAAAAAGTTACTTGAAAAATTAAACGTAGATGAAATTAAACCATCTACACGAAAATACCCGGCCATTATTTTTAAACCCGACCGCGATTGCGGAGATCAGATATTAAACGTTGAAGGGTTAACTAAAACCGGCCAAGAAGGCGGCCATTTGTTTAAAGACATTACCTTTACTTTGGTTAAAGGAGATAAGGTAGCATTACTCAGCAAAAACCCTATGGCCACCACGGCATTTTATCAAATACTAATGGATGAAGTTAAGCCGGATGCAGGTACATGTTTATGGGGACAAACAATTACCACTTCATACTTGCCTAATGACAACAGTAAGTTTTTTAATGCAGATGATAATTTGATTGATTGGCTGAGACAATTTAGCAAAGAGAAAGATGAAACATACATCCGTGGCTTTTTAGGCAAAATGCTATTTAGTGGAGAAGAAGTATTTAAAAAATCGAATGTTTTGAGCGGAGGAGAAAAAGTACGCTGTATGGTGAGCAGAATGATGCTTACCAATGCCAACTGTTTATTATTAGATGAGCCAACCAATCACTTGGATTTGGAATCGATTACCGCATTTAACAATGCATTAAAAGAGTGGAACCATATTGCTGTTTTCACCACACATGACCACGAATTCAGCCAAACCATTGCCAACCGTATTATTGAATTAACACCAAACGGAGTAATTGATAAACGAATGACTTTTGATGAATACTTGAGTGATGAACAAATCAAACAACTTCGACAAAAAATGTATTCCTCTTCAGTAGGACAATAATAAAAAAGGTGCTTCCGAATAATGAAGCACCTTTTTTTATGCGTTAATCAACAAACTGCACCACTACTTGTCGTTGTTGTTGATGTTGCTCTTCTGAACATGTTTCGCAATTTGCACAAACCTTTGCTGCTTCTTGTTCACCCAATCCAATTACGATGATACGTTTACCTGAAATCCCTTTTTGCACCATATATTTTTTAACCGCCAATGCTCTGCGCATAGATAATTGTAAATTATATTCTTCACTTCCTCTACAATCGGCAGCTGCCGCAATTTGTATACGAAATTCAGGTTGAGATTTGGCCGTTTTTATCCAAGCATTCAAGGTATTTATATCTGTGGACGTTAACTCCGCGCCATTAAGGGGATAATAAAATGTATGCTCTGGTAATTGTTCCACATCAGGCTTTGGTTTTGAGGCCGCTTGCGTTGTTTTTGATTGAGCCACCACCGGTTTTTGTACAGGCTTTTGTTCAACAATTATAGATTCGTTCTTAGTAGGCTTTGGTGTTGCTGCAGCAATTAATTTTACAGGTAAACTATCGTGTTTTGGAGGTACAACGGCTAACACAGGAGCAATAGATTTGTCATGGCTTTCATTAAAATAATACACCTTATCATAGCCACCGCCATTATCCCGATTGGAAGAAAAATAACCCGACAAATCGTTGATGCGAATTAATGCCATATCATCCTTACTCGAATTAAATGGCTTACCAATATTTTTTGTATTGAGTGGATTAAATTGAGCGTCAACTTCGGAAACAAACAAATCATAACCGCCAAAACCGTTATGGCCTTTAGAAGAAAAGTACAATTTATTATTGTAAATAAATGGATAAGTTTCATTTTCTGAAGTGTTCACCTTATCACCCAAATTGATTGGTGTTGCCCATTTTCCGTCAGCTTGTTTAGTGGTTTTGTACAAATCAAGTCCACCATACCCATCCGGCATATCACTTACAAAAATGATGGTATTACCATCAGCGCTTATGGCAGGATGAGTAACGTTATATTGTTTGTTATTAAAAGGTAAATCAGTTAGGTTGGTAAACTTACCATTTTCAAGTGTTGAGAGGTATATTTTTAAATTACTTACACCTTCATCACTCACTTCAGTTGCACCAATTTTCCGAATGACTTCACCCTTAATTTTTGCTGCGGTGGCGGTAAACACCAAGGTTTGTCCATCAGATGTAATACTTGGAGAACCTTCATTAAATGAGAAACTAATTTCATCTACATATTCTAAAGATGGAACAAACGTAACGGAGTCTTTTACCTTAGCATAACGTAAATCAAACAAAGGAGTGTATTTATCATAACTGCTATCCTTTGCTTGAGAATAAATAATCCCGTCATCAAACAAACAATATCCCAAACTTTGCCCGCTTATATCTAAATTGGTTAATCCAACAAATACATTAGATTGAATAGAATCTTTGTTTTTGATGGCCCAATTTAAGGAGCGATTAATATCGGCCATGTAAGGAGCATCTTTCACCAATTTTGCATGATAGCTGAATTGTTCTTTGGCCTTTTCATAGTTGCCTAGCATTTTAAGCACAATACCATAATTTAGGTAAGCATCGGGAGAAGCTTTTCCATCACCTAACTTGACCAACTCCGAAAAACAACGAGCAGCTTGGTTGTATTGAAAAGAATAAAGATAACTCAAGGCCAAATGCTCCCAAATGTAGCCTTCATTCTTAAACGTTTTTTCCTCTTTTAATGCCAACTCATATTCTTCAATAGCTTCTTTATATTTAAAGAAATCATAAAATACGTTAGCTGCTTCTAAATGCTTTTGTGCAAATGAAATAGAAGGAATAAATAAACATATAAACAGTAACTTTTTCATCTTATTAGTTTGTTTGGGTTGAAGGTTGTAGCAATATATCATCAATAAAATCGCGGTTATTACACAAACGAGGCACCTTATGTTGCCCACCCAATTTTCCTTTGCGTTTTAACCAATTGTAAAAAGTTCCTTTAGGCATAAATTGAACCACCGGTGGTGTCATGGCAATATCTTTAAAGCGTTTGGCTTCGTAATCGCTGTTACATTCTTTTAAATAGGTATCGAGCAATAAAGCAAAACGTTGCAAGTCTTGCGGTTGTTCTTCAAACTCAATGAGCCATTGATGCGTTCCAATATTTTGTTCGTCAGAAAAGATTGGCGCAGCGGTATAATCAACTACTTTAACACCCAATTCAGCACAAGCTTTTGCAACGGCATAATCTGCATTTTCAATCACCAACTCTTCACCAAAAGCATTTATAAAATGTTTGGTGCGACCCGTAATTTTAAAACGATACGGTTTAATTGATGTAAACTTAACGGTATCACCAATAATGTAACGCCATAAACCGGCATTGGTACTAATCACCACCGCATAGTTTTCGTTAGTATTTACTTCATCAATGGTGTATGCCTTAGGATGAGAATTACCTAGCTCATGAATGGGAATAAATTCATAAAAAATACCATAGTCCAACATCAGCAACATGTCGTCATGTTCCAGCCTGTCTTGAATACCTAAAAAACCTTCACTGGCATTATAGGTTTCCATATAATTCATATTGGCTTTTCGGATTAAACTTTGAAAACGTTGTTTGTATGGAACAAAACTCACCCCACCGTGTATATACAACTCAAGATTCGGCCAAATATCTGCCAGGTTATTTTTGCCTGATAATTCAAATAATTTTTCAATCAAAACAATGGTCCAAGTGGGCACACCACTAATGCTGGTTACATCTTCACTCATGGTAGCCAGAGCCATTTTTTCAATTTTATGATCCCAGTTATCCATAATGGCAATGCTCAATTCAGGCGTTCTAAAATATTGAGCCCAAAAAGGCATATTTTGCATCATCACCGCACTTAAATCACCATAATAAGATTGGCCTTCGTTGAGTTTATTAATTTGATGACTACCACCCATAATTAATCCTTTACCATCAAACACTCCACTATCTTCACGTTGCAAATGGTAAAACATTAAGGCATCTTTTCCGCCTTGAAAATGGCATTCTTCCAAAGAGTCGAACGTAACGGGAATAAACTTGCTTTTGGCTGCGGTAGTTCCGCTTGATTTTGCAAACCAAGATACCGGAGTAGGCCACAAAATATTCTGTTCGCCTCGCATCATTCGTTCAATAAACGGTTGGTGCGATTCATAATTACCAATCGGTACTCGTTCTTGAAAATCCTTAATGTTTTTTATGGTCCGGTACTCATAACGTTGCCCCCACTCGGTGTACCTGGCTTGGTTAATGAGATGATAAAAAAGCTCCATCTGCGTTTCTGCAGGTTGCTCCATCATTTTTTCAATAAACGGGATGCGCTTTTTTAAATACCAAGTAACAAGTGATCCGAAGATTGACATATAGAAATTTTACAGCCGTAATTTATACAGGATTTATTGTTTACCAAAAGGTATTTCTCAGTATTAAAATTAAATAATATCAGGGTGAAGGAATAATCATGGCAGGCACCATACCTGTGTAAGAATAATAAACATCACCGGTGCAATGTATACACTTATGAATGAGGGTTCTTCTCATTCTTCCTTCAATGCGATTGGTGTAAGGATTGAATTTGCCTGTAAAAGTAAATTCAAATGGAGTCGGCACTTGTGGCGTTTGGGCAGTATGAACATTTCTGTAAATAGTCCATGTAATGCTATCTCCTTTGTTTGCATCAATACTTACCGTGTCGGTAAAAATTTGTATATCACCTGCGGTATTATCTAATAAATGAAAGGTTTGACGAACATACAAACGATTATTTTTATCTATTGACGATAAGGTAAATGAACTCCAATCGCCAATAAATTCAGGGAAAGCAGCATAATATGGTTTACCATGTCGGGTGATGCTGTCAACTTGAGGCAACACAAATTTCCATTCATTTTCAAACATGGTATTGCGTGTTAAATTCATGTGAGCACCTGATGGAACAACAGCCTCATCTTCTCTGCATGACGCAAAAAACAGGACTAAACAAATGGGAACTAAACTTGCAAATCGCATATGGTGGATTAACCTCAGCAAATTAAAAGAATGATTTGACTTAACCAATTAATGCTTTTGGTTTTGGTACTGATTTACAAAATCAATAAGCAGTTTAAATGCTTCGTTGTATCTGCTCAATGGCAATACTTCTGCCCGATCTTCTATATCATGATAAAAATGATAGTTGCCCATGAGGTAAAAGAAAAAAGCTTTAACCCCATTTTCGGTAAAAAAATAATGATCGCTGTTTTTGGCTTTACCGCGCGATTGTATCACCGGTAAATATTCGCCTTCATTATTCACCAATTGCAAATCGGTAAATTCAGACGGAAATAAGGTAGCATTAACGGCAGTAAGTCCTTTATCACCCGTGCCCATTAAATCTAGATTGAGCAACAAACTTATTTTTTGCAAAAGAAACAACGGATTTTGGTTGTAGTAATAAGAACCTAACAAACCGGCCTCTTCACCTGCAAAAAAAATAAAGGCAATACTGTATTTGGGTTTATTTTTGGCATAATAAGCAGCCAAATCAAGCAACATGGCTACACCGCTGGCATTATCATTTGCACCCGGAAAAATCGCATCACCCATCATCCCTAAATGATCGTAATGGGCAGTGAAAACAACAAAAGAATCTTTGTACTGCGAACCTTCGATATAGGCGGCTACGTTTTGTGTGGTATGATTTTTTAAGTACGACTCAACAATAATGCGAGCCTTGGTTTGATAAGATTTGAGGGCTCCCTCAAGCATATACAATACCGGAAATTTATCGTATTCAATGGCAACACTCCAAGTTAATTTTTCTTCTCCTGCATAAATAATTCCTCTGGCTTTGAGTTGATTTTGTTTGAGCATTTCTAATCGCTCGGGGAATAACAATTTTGCCGAACGAATTTTGTACAAAACCAACAAAGAAGTGCGTAACGATTGCTTTTCGAGCTTTTTAAATTTAGCAGCATCATCAATGGTGGCGCTATCTACCCAAATTAAATTGAAGTTACCGTCTAATGAATTACAACCCGGTGACACCAAATAATCACGACCGGGAACAAGTCCGTAACCATCAATTTCAATCAAAACCTTACCGGGAAAGGTAACAACCGGAAATCCAAAATTTTGAAAATAATCAGGAGTAAATCCTTTTAATTTGGATTTACGCAGCTCTTCTTTGATAAATTGTGCGGCCTTTAAATCTCCGTTTTTTACATAGCCTCTTCCTGCAAACTCATCGCTGCAAAGGGTTCGAATGGTTTGTTGCACATAGGTTAAATTTTGTGCAAATAAAAGTGGCAAGCAACAATGCATTGCCATGCAAACCATGATTACACGGAGCAAAGCAAACTTCATAGGCCGGAATAAAAGTAAGGTTAAATCGGTTTTACCACAAAATCGTAGGATTCCATAATGAGGTTAGCCAATAGTTTTTTACATGCTGTATCAACCATTTCTTTGGCTGCTGATTCATTCTCTGCGTCTAACTCAAGGGTGATGTGTTTACCAATTCTCACATTCTCAATTTGTGGTAAACCAATATTTTTCATACTTCCGGTTACTGCTTTACCTTGAGGATCTAATAATGCCTTATGTGGCATGATGTTAATGTGCGCTTCAAATTTCATGAGTGTTTGATTTTTGTGTATAATGTTCGATTACGGATAGTAAGATATAAACGATGATGCTAATGGCAACACCGGCAAATTTAAACAGGATTAAGTTAACAATCACCAATAAGATGAGGATAAACCTAAACTCATTGCCGCTCCATTTAAAGTGTTTAAATTTTAAAGCAATTAATGGCAACTCAGCCACCAACAAATAGGCCGATAGCAAAGGCAAATAAGTTAAGAAATAACGGTGTTGAATCACCTCTGCTAATCCAATTTGGTTATATTCAACAATAAGCGGCAAACTGGCCATAAACATGGCATTTGCCGGAGTGGGCAAGCCAATAAATCGATCGGTTTGACGTGTATCTAAGTTAAATTTAGCTAAACGTAATGCCGAAAAAACAGGTATCAATAAAAATGTGTATTGATTAATACAAAATCCTGAGCCAAAACAAGTACTGCCTAGATGAAACAAGATAAAACCCGGAGCCACCCCGAAACTAACTACATCGGCCAATGAATCAAGCTGTTTACCCAGCTCTCCTTGTACACCAAGCAAACGTGCCACAAATCCGTCAAAAAAATCCATTACAGCGGCCGCTCCAATAAATGCGGCTGCCAACACCAAGTTATGTTCAAAGGATTGTAAAATCGATAAACATCCGAATACCAGATTTAATGAGGTTACTGCATTGGGTATATGTTGTTTCAAGCTTTAAGTTATTTTTAAGTACTGCAAATTAAACGGTAAACTTCGAGGTTATAAAATTGAAATACAAATTCTTTAAAATTTGCTACATTTGATTTATGTATTTTATTACAAAAGCACTGAAAATTAGTGCTGCTGCTATTTTACTTTTTTCATTTACGGATGCGGAACCTACCAAAGTAAGTTTGATGAACCACAGGGGTGAAATCTTACCCTTTGAAATCAAACGTCAAAAATTGGAGTGGGTAAACGGTAAGCTCAACTTATCCATTCTTTCAACCGATAACCGCCTGCTGCAACTCAATCATTTAGAATCGGCTCTTATAAAAGATACGGTATTCAAATCAGCAAAAGTTAATATGGTACTTATTAGCGGTGCACGCACCTACACACAAAACAATCGCTTATTGCCTGTGATAGAAATTGAATCACCCGGATTAAAAAGCGGCAACCCTATACGCATTAAATTTAGCGGAAAATTATTTTTCAAACGTTTAAACTGTGCCATTGAAACTGATTTTTCAGGCACCATCCCATCACAAAAAAAGTTAACTACCAACTAGACTAATTATTTTATATGAGAAAATTTATACTTGGATTATTTTGTTTAGCCGCAACAAGCGCCTTTGGGCAGTTATCGGTAAATAATAGCCAACATGAGGAAGAGCTCAACAGAAAAACGTATGAGCGTTATGTGTTAAACAAAATTGAATTAAGCAAAGTACTTGAAGCGAAAAAATTACCCGCAGTTACAGTCTCACCTAACGGTGTAATTAGAGAAGCCATGTATGTAACCCCTACCGGGCATATTGTATACAATGTAACCTTTAATTCCGGTGCTGCTCGCACCATTGCTACCAATCGCGTTTGGCCGGGCGGTTCCTTAGGAACTTCATTAACCGGGGCAAACATGAATAACCGTTTGGGCGAATGGGATGGCGGACGTGTATTAACTACACACCAAGAATTTGGCGGACGTGTAACCCAAGTGGATGGTGCAACTACATTAAGTGACCACGCAACCCACGTTGCAGGAACCATGGTGGCAGCAGGAGTTGATACAGCCGCAAGAGGCATGAGTTATGCCGCCACTTTAAAAGCCTATGATTGGAATAATGATGATAATGAAATGATGCAAGCCGCCCAAGCGGGCATGTTGGTATCCAATCATTCTTATGGAAATATTTGTGGCTGGAACTACGATGATGATAACACAAGATGGGAATGGTTTGGTGACCCATCAGTCAGCACAACAGAAGATTTTAAATTCGGCATCTACAATGATCAAGCACAAACATGGGATGATATTGCATTTACCTACCCGAATTACTTAATCTGTAAAGCAGCAGGTAATGACAGAGGCGATAACAGAACCGGATCAACCTGGTATTATTCTGATGGCACATTAGGAAGCGGCACGCCTCCTCCGGCCGATGGTGGTGCAACCGGATATGATTGTATCAGTACGTATGGTACGGCAAAAAATATTTTAACCGTAGGTGCCGTAAATAAAATTAATGGGGGATGGACAAAAGCCGGTGATGTGGTGATGAGTTCGTTTAGCGGATGGGGACCAACAGATGATGGTCGTGTTAAACCTGATGTGGTAGGCCCCGGAGTAAACGTATATTCAGCCACTGACAACAGCAACACCTCATATGCCTCACTAAATGGTACTTCAATGGCCACACCTGCTGTTTCCGGTTCATTGCTGTTGGTTCAACAACATCATTTTGCGCGTAAAAATAGATACATGCGTGCAGCTACTTTAAAAGGTTTGGTTATACATACGGCTGATGAGGCAGGTAATGTTGGCCCTGATTATCGTTTTGGTTGGGGATTAATGAATACGGCTTCAGCCATTCAATTTATTAATGATTCAAACACCACCAAATTAGAAGAAAGGGTTTTAAACAACAGCCAACAACAATCTATTCAATTTAGTGCAGATGCCGGTAAACCTTTGCGTGTAACCATCAGTTGGACAGACAGACCGGGCACACCTGTTACCTCAAACTTCTTGGATAATACCACAAAAATGTTGGTAAATGATTTGGATATTCGTTTAACCCGTGTGAGTGATGGTGCAGTATTTAATCCTTACATTTTAAATCCTGCTTCACCGGCCGCTGCCGCCACAACAGGAGACAATGTGGTTGACAATGTGGAGATGATTCACTTAGCTGCACCTCAAGCAGGCAATTATATTTTAACTGTTTCACATAAAGGAACATTACAAGGCAACAACCAAGCCTACAGCTTACTTATCAGTAATGCAGTTGAAAAACCATTGGCACAATTCTCCTCAAACAGAACAGTGATTTGCCCGGGACAAAGCGTTAATTTCTCCGACCAATCAACAGGTGCAGTAACACAAAGAACTTGGTATTTTCCGGGAGGTTCTCCTGCCACTACCAATGCTACTAACCCAACCGTTACGTATGCCAATGCAGGTAAATATCCGGTGGCGCTAAAAATTGTTGGCGGACTAGGTGTTGATTCAATTTATGTTAAAGACTATATTGTTGTTGGTGGTTTGAGTTTGCCTTTTGCTGAAAATTTCGAAACCAATTCACCAAACCTTAGCAAATGGACACTGCAAAATAATGATGCTGCAAACCAAGGTTTAACTTGGGCATTAGCCACCATTGCCGGCACTACTCCGGGCAATCAGGCAGCTACGGTAAACTTTTACAATTACCAAGCAGCCGGGCAAAGAGATGGCTTAATTACTCCGGCACTAGATTTTAGAACACACAATAACATTACACTAACTTTCCAACATGCCTACACACGTTACGATGCAACCTCAAACGATAGTTTAATCATTTTTGCGAGCACCAATTGCGGACAAAGTTGGACCAGGGTGGATGGTTTTGGAGAGAATGGAACCGGTAATTGGGCTACGTTCCAAAGTGGAAGCACTTTTGCCTCAAGCACAGAATTTGTTCCTGCTGCTGCCAATGATTGGTGTGGCGGTGGCACAGGCTCTGGTTGTAAAACCGTACCGCTTACATTTTTTGCGAATCAACCAAGTGTTACCTTACGTTTTGAATCATACAATGATTTTGGAAATAATCTTTTCATTGATAACATCATGATAAATGGTACACTTAAAACACCGATAGCCTCATTTGATGCAAAAACAACGGTGTGCGTGGGTGAACCCGTAACCTTTAATGATCGATCGCAAAATATTCCTTCTTCGTGGGAATGGACTTTTACCGGAACAAACATTCCAACTTCAAATGCACAAAATCCAACGGTTACATTTTCAACCCCGGGTCAATATGCCGTGAAATTAAAAGTAACCAACACCTCCGGAAGTGATAGCTTAACCTTGAATAACTATATCACTGTTGTTGATGCACCAAACGCTCCAAATATTAAAGCCAATGGTCCAACACAGTTTTGTGCAGGTGATAGCGTTTTGTTATCATCAGACAGTACCGGTAACTTACGTTGGTATATGAATGATATTTTAATTGCACAAAATGTAAATCAAATTTATGCCAAGCAAAATGGTACGTATAAAGTAACCAAAGGAAACGGTACTTGCGAAGTTGGTCCATCTATTCAAGTATTAACAGGACCAAAACCTGAGCGTCCTGCATTTACTTCAACCGTATTAGGTGTGGCATTTTGTGCAGGGGGAAGTTCAACCTTAACCTCAACCGTTGATAATGGAAATCAATGGTACAGAAACATGCAAGCCATTCCAAATGCCAACGGTAAACAATACGTTGCAAACGACTCCGGTTCATACACTTTGGTAGTAACTTCAAATGGTTGCGCCTCTGATCATTCATTGGCCAAGGTATTTAACTTATTGCCTCGCCCGGGTATTCCAACCATTACAGGAAGCGATAATCCGGTGAGAGGAGAAAACACCACCTATACCGCCAGTGCAACGGGTGGTAACAGTTACCAATGGTCCATTACCAACGGTTCATTTGTTGGAAGCAATGTTGGTGCAAACGTAACGGTGAAATTTAACACCGTGGATAGTGCTACACTTACCGCCACGGCAATAGGTTCAAACAGTTGCAGAAGTATTCCATTTACCAAACGTATGATGGTTTCTCCGGCAACCGGTTTACATGAAAATGAATGGATTGAACAAGTACTTATTTATCCTTCACCGGCAAGCAGTGTGGTTTACATACAAGTAGAATCATTAAAGCAACAACAACTTCAAATTAGATTGGTAAATACATTGGGACAAGTGGTATGGAAACAAAATCATCAAGCCGGTTTAGGCAGTGATAAAACAACTGTTCCATTACACAACATCAGCAAAGGATTGTATTTTGTAGAAATAGAAAATGAAAACGGAAAACTGGTGAAACGTTTGCTGGTTGATTAATCTGTTTAAACTAAAATAAAACGGCTGCCTTATCATGTACGGCAGCCGTTTTTTTTATGATGAAAATGGATTGAACTAAACCAACACTCCTGCAAAAACTTGTTCTATTTCATTCAATACTTCATGCACTTCTTCATGCGTTTTAGCCATTACCAACTTGGTGCGGTATTCTTTAAAATTTGGAATGCCTTTAAAATACGGTCCGTAATGTGTACGCATTTCAAAAATACCGGCCACAGGTCCTTTCCATTCCACACTAAAATCAAGGTGTTTTTTTATGGTTTGTACACGCTCTTCTATGGTTGGCCAAGCCAACTTGGTTCCGGTTTTAAAATAATGTTTGATTTCATTAAAAATCCACGGATAACCAATGGCTGCTCTGCCTATCATAATACCATCAACCCCATAACGATTGCGATATTCCAGTGCTTTTTCAGGGCTGTCAATATCACCGTTACCAAAAATAGGAATCTGAATTCTTGGGTTGTTTTTTACTTTAGCAATCAACGACCAATCCGCTTCGCCTTTATACAATTGGGCTCGGGTTCTGCCGTGTATGGTTAAAGCTTGAATGCCTACATCAAACAAACGCTCCGCAACCTCTTCAATATTTTTACTTTGATCATCCCAACCCAAACGGGTTTTTACGGTAACCGGCAAACGTGTTGATTTTACAACCGCCTCGGTTACTTTAATCATTTGAGGCAAATCTTTTAAAATGCCTGCGCCTGCTCCTTTACACACCACCTTTTTTACGGGGCAGCCAAAGTTTATATCTAACAAATCAGGATTTGTGGCATCTACAATTTGTGCCGCCAAGGCCATTGACTCCTCATCACCCCCAAAGATTTGAATCCCGATAGGACGTTCATAATCGAAAATGTCTAACTTTTGTCTGCTCTTTATGGCATCACGAATCAGCCCTTCACTGCTGATAAACTCCGTATACATCAAATCGGCACCATTGGCCTTGCATACTGCCCTAAACGGAGGATCACTTACATCTTCCATAGGTGCCAACAATAAAGGGAATTCTCCTAATGCTATGTTTCCTATCTTAACCATGTTATATTCGCGGTGCAAAAATACGCAAATGACTGAAAACAGCTCTATTTGGAAACATCCTGTTATTTTCTTCATCACCAGAAGTTTTATCCTAATGGGGATGATGCTGGTGTTTGGTGGCTTTGGATATTCGGTATCCATGTTTACGGCTAAGGCCTTGTTCGGTATTGATTTTTTAAACAACCCGGATTTAATCAATCAAATGAATAACACCCAAGTGATACATGCTTTAAAATACGTACAAGTAGTAGCATCCATAGGTTTATTTGTGGCACCCGCGTGGTTCTTCTGCAGGGCTTTAAATACTGAACCGGTAGAATATTTAAAGCTAAACAGAAAAACTACCGTGGCCGAAATTGTAAGTGCCATTATGGTTATGATTGCATCTATGCCTGTGGTGAGTTGGATGATTTATGTGAATGAAAACGTAAAATTTCCGCCATCATTGGCTCAACTGGAAGCCGAACTCAAACTGGCCGAAAGCACTGCCGCTAAACTTACCGAGGCATTTGTAAAAGCCGATAACCTGAACACACTTTTCGTAAATATTTTTGTAGTAGCACTGATACCGGCTATTAGCGAAGAGTTTTTATTCAGAGGTGCATTACAAAACTTTTTACGCCATACCTTCAAACATAAACATGTGGCGGTTATCCTTACTGCGCTTATTTTTAGCGCCTTTCACGGACAATTTTACGGCAGCTTACCACGCTTTGCACTGGGTGCTGTATTGGGCTATGCGTATTTGTTTACCGGAAATTTATGGACCGGCATTGCCATGCATTTTTTTAACAATGCAATTGCAGTTATTATGAGTTACCAAGGCATTCAGCAATTGCTTCCTGATTACATGAAGGAAGGTTATGTGTTTGAAGCCTGGTACATTAACGTGGGCAGTGCAATTGCTTGTGTATTATGCTTGTTGTTGTTGCGAAAAGTAACTTTCAGGAGGGTGTGGTACAATGGAGAATAACTACACGCCAATTTTCCAAACATCCAACCCGATTGAAGCTGAAATCATTATTCAAATGCTGCAAGAAAATGAGATTAATGCCGTAATCATGAATAAAAAAGACAGCAGCTATCCTACATTAGGAATAATTGAAATATATTGCCCGGCAAATCAGGTGATAACCGCAATTCACCTAATACAAAACCAATCTGAACATGAAAAGTAATTTTGCACAACGTGCCGTTACAGGAACCTTATTTGCTGCCACCATTATTGGTGCAACCCTGCTTAGTGAGTTTAGTTTTTTTGTGCTGTTGTTTGTGGTAAATTTTTTATGCTTGCTCGAATTTTATGAGTTGGTGTTACCGGATAAAAGTTGGATTGAAAAATACTTGGGTATTATATGCGGCTCATTGTTATTTGTAATGTATGCATTAATCTTTTCAGCCGATTTATCTCTGGCCTGGTATTACAATCTCATCCCGGTTTTTTTATTCATGTTCATTATTAAATTGTTTGAGCAATCGCACAATGAGTTTTCTACCTTAGCCTTTCAAGTACTTGGATTATTGTATATCACACTACCACTCGTTATGTTATGTAAAATGGGATTTTTAAACTCATTAAGTTACAGCGCAGGTTTACCTATGGGATTCTTTTTGTTGTTGTGGAGCTCCGATACCGGTGCTTATTTAGCAGGAAGAACATTTGGAAAAACGAAATTATTTGAAAGAATTTCACCTAAGAAAACTTGGGAAGGAAGCATTGGAGGAACCTTGCTTACGTTAGCGGTTGCATTCGGTATATCAAAAATTTATGATGATATCACCACCATCGATTGGTTGGTAGTGGGTGTGTTGGTAGTGATTTTTGGTACGTTTGGTGATTTGTTTGAATCATTACTTAAACGCAACTTACATATAAAAGACAGCGGAACCATTTTGCCCGGACACGGAGGAGTTTTAGATCGTTTTGACGGGTTATTTTTGGCCGTGCCTGCTGTATTTTTCTATTTGATGTTAACCAACTAGTATGAAACTGTTTAAAATATTTTTAACCATTTATTTAATCATTTTTGGCATTGTGGTGATTTCGCGATTTTTCCCGCACACTTACAGCATTGAAAGAAGTATTATCATTAACAAACCGGTGCACGAAACCTTTGTGTTTATGAGTGATTTTAAAAACTGGGAAAAATGGAGCTTATGGAATAAATCCGTTGATCCAAGTTTAGGTTATTTCTATAACAAGAAAACGGCAGCGGTTGGAGCGAAACAATATTTTTATGCCGATAAGCTTGGAAAAGGTCACTTTGAAATAATAGCCATTACACCTGACTCTTCATTAAGTTTTATACTCAGCATTAACCGCAACGACCATACTGCTAACGGCACTTTTGTTTTCACCAAAGAAAGCAACAACAACACCAAATTAAGTTGGATTGACAGTGGTGATGTAGGAAACAACCCCATTAAACGTTTTATGATTCCGATGGTGAAATCAAACAGCGAACAGAATTTAGACGCTTCATTACAACAAATAAAAAAGGTGTTGGAATCGGAATAAACTTAGTCCTTTTCCGACTCATCAATGGCCTTATCAATCATATCTTTAATCAACTCTTTATCTTTTTCTGATATGTTGTTACGTTGTAAGGCTATCTCCTTTAATTTTTTGTAAGTGGTACTTTTTTTAGTTTCCACTGCCACCCAAGTGGTGTAATTATTGGATTTATTGTTTTTATACGTGCGCTCATCAAACAACCTTACATCAACAATAATTTGGTTCAACACCTCACGGGTTAATTGCTGAAAACGCTCATTAAAATCACCTAAGTTTTGTCCAACCTGACGCTCACCGGAATAACTCTCGCCCAAACTTTTAATTTGTGTTTGCACGGATGAAGCCAAACGTTGCTTGGCACTTAACATGGCCTTATCTTTACTGGTTTGCAAATTCATGCTTTCACCGCTGGCTACTGCCCTCCACCATCTGTTGTTACTCTCATACTTACTACCTTTAAACGGAGTATTCACTTCCGTGTAACCATCCATTTTTTTGCTTTTACAAGCGGCAGTTAAAACCACCAAGGCTAAAAATACATATACTTTATTTTTCATCATCTGTTTGTTTATTCATCATTAATTAAAAACCATGCCAATTTAATATTCATATTCATCATGATCTTGCATCATCATTAAATGCTGCCTTTTCCCTGCTTCAATCAATGCCTCTATTCCATTGCGTTTCACCTCAGGATCGTCCATCAAAAAAATATCATACGGATTGCTCTCTTTAATTACAAAACTGCCGAACAACCTTTGTTCAAACCAATCATCATACGAAAACTTTTGGTAAGGATTACCGGCATTGTACATGGCTTGATTCACCAAAACATCTCTACAATCGTTTTCTATATTCGTTCGGTCGTAATATTTAAACCAACACAAAGGCAAATATCCCAAATCATAACCTGATACCACCTTTTTGTACAAAGGAGCTATGGCAATTATTTGTACCCGTTGCATCCCTTGTTTCTTATCAAAATACCACTCCTCCAACAGCAACAATTGTTTAATTTTTTGAGTAGGATTGAATGCATCCAGCACTGTATCGATGCGGTAATTTTCATCATCGGCTTGCGGATTTAACAACTTGCGCACCAATACCGTATCACTTCCCAACCGAACAAATTTTTCCACGTCATAAAATTGCCTTAATGAATCATCTTTATAAGGCCTGAGTTTACCGGCCAATGCTGCATCATACAAAATTTTACTCAGCGGATTTTTAGGCCATGTAGCGGTTTTATTGATACGTTCATTCAAATCAATTACACGCCATACGCGTTTGCTAAATTGAATATCGGCTTCCCGCAGTTGTTGAGGAGCAATGGTTTGCCTTTGTGCATACACAAATTCACTCATCAAAAACAGGAGTAACAAACATCCGAAAATTCTAATAACAAACTTATGGTTTATCATGCTTACTCTACCGTAACCGCAGTTCCCGAAGCGGTAACCATCAACATACTGCCGTTGGCACCTAAAGTTTCATAATCTAAATCAATACCCACAATGGCATTTGCCCCAACCGATTGGGCTCTTTCAATAATTTCTTGCAAGGCTTTGTCTTTGGCCTCACGCAGTACACGTTCATAAGCACCTGAACGACCTCCAACTAAATCGCGGATAGAGGCCAAAAAATCTTTAAACAGATTAGCGCCTACAATTACTTCCCCGGTTACAATACCATGATATTGTTTAATGCTTTTACCTTCAATGGTGGGTGTGGTTGTTAAAATCATTGTTGCAGAATTTAATACTCAAAAGTAAAACATATCAAGCTACTATTGAACATATTATTTAAATTTTTCAAGGGCTAATAGGGGAATAAATAATTGAATTTGTCGTTTTTTGTAAGCTAACTTATGAAAACACTATTCAACTTGTTACTTCTGGTGATGAGTACGGGCGTTTATGCCCAAAACAAATACGTCATCAGCGGTACCATTAAAGATGCCAAAAGCAAAGAATTGTTGATTGGAGCCACCGTGGCAGTTCCAAAACTTAAAGTGGGGACTTCCACCAATGCATATGGCTTTTTTTCCATTACATTACCGGCTGATTCTTTCGAATTGGTGATTGCGTATGTGGGTTACCAACCCAAAGCCTACGATGTTTCACTCCATAAAAACATTGAGTTAAATATTGAATTGGAGGAAAATACCACGCTGAAAGAAGCCGTTATTTCGGCCAACCGTGAAGAGGTAAATTTAGCCTCCCAAACCCGCATGAGTGTGATTGAAATTCCGGTGAGTCAAATTAAAGATATTCCGGCTTTGTTGGGTGAAAAAGATGTATTGAAAGTGATTCAATTATTACCGGGCGTACAAAAACCAAGTGAGGGCAATTCGGGAATTTATGTGCGTGGAGGCGGGCCGGATCAAAACTTAATTATTTTAGATGAAGCTATTGTGTACAATGCGTTTCACTTATTCGGCTTTTTCAGTTTGTTTAACGGTGATGCTTTAAAAAGTGTTGAACTTACCAAAGGTGGTTTCCCTGCCCGTTATGGCGGACGATTATCATCCGTTATTGACATGAGCATGAAAGACGGCAACAAACAAAAATTCGGAGGTGAAGCCGGTATTGGCATTTTATCATCACGATTAACCTTAGAAGGTCCCATCATCAAAAACAAATCTTCATTTATTGTATCCGCACGCAGAACTTACTTTGATGTGCTTACCATGCCTTTTCAACCCAGCAACGCAAAAGGCGGATATTATTTTTATGATGTGAACCTGAAAGCGAATTATGAAATAAGCAACCGCGACAGGTTATATTTAAGCGGATACTTTGGTCGAGATAAATTTAATTTCAAATCAAAATATGACGGCACAACCGATGAGTATGGAATGGGTTGGGGAAATGCTACGGCCACCTTACGTTGGAATCATTTATACAACAACCGAACCTTTAGCAATACCTCATTTGTGTTCAGCAATTACCGATTTAATATTTTCAGTAATTTTTCAACCGATGCAGGAGCATTTGAACTGAACTATTTTTCGGGCATACGCGATTACTCATTAAAACATGATATTGATTTTAGGCCGAATGCCAAACATTTAATTCGTGCAGGGGTGCAAACCATTTACCATCAATTTACCCCATCGGCATTGGTGGTTAAAGATGGAATAACCAACCAAAATCAGAACAATGAAAGTATTATTCATGCGTTTGAAAATGCAGTGTACGTTGAAGATGATATTGCCGTAAACAATCGTTTAAACTTGAATCCCGGGTTACGTCTTACTCATTTTGTGGCCGGTAAAAACAATTATTTCAACTTAGAGCCTCGTTTAAATGCCTCGTACAAATTACGCAGTGATTTAGCCTTAAAAACTTCGTATGCGCTCATGAATCAATACATCCATTTATTAAGTAATACCGGCATTGGATTACCAACCGATTTATGGGTACCGAGCAGTGATAAATTAAAGCCGCAACAAAGTTGGCAATTAGCAGGTGGATTGGCTAAAGATTATAAAGAACAAAACTTTAGCGTAAGCATTGAAGGCTACTACAAACAAATGAACAATATTATTGCCTACAAAGAAGGGGCAAGTTTTTTAGAAATTGACAACACCAACAACACCGATAAATTTTCATACGAACGCAACATTACAGCCGGTAGAGGTTGGAGTTACGGTGCAGAGTTTTTATTGCAACGTAAAACAGGAAAACTAACCGGGTGGATTGGCTACACTTTAAGTTGGACCCAATGGCAATTTGATGAGTTGAATTTTGGTGAGAAATTTTGGGCCAGGTATGATAGAAGACATGATGTATCCATTGTAGGCATTTATAAAATAAACGAAGCCACCGAAAAACAAAACGGCATTACTTTATCAGCTACTTGGATTTATGGAACCGGCAATGCCATTACCTTGCCAATTGCAGAACATGACGGGCCTTCGCACAATCCCGGAAACCCTGTAACGGATATGTTTTTTAGCGGACAAGTATCGCAATACACCAAACGAAATGCGTTTAGAATGGCGGCCTATCATCGCATGGATTTTGGCTTACAAATCACCAAAAAATTTCCTACCTACATGCGTACTTGGGAGGTTAGTGTGTACAATATTTACAACCGCATGAACCCGTTTTTTTATTACAGCCAAACCGGAAGCGATGGTGTTACGAGGTTAAGACAAATCACCTTGTTTCCACTTATTCCTTCGGTGTCATGGAATATTAAATTTTAACACAATGAAAAAATTAACGTATATATTTTTATTGGCTTCCATCGCTTTATTAAGCGCTTGCGAAAGAGATGTAACCGGGGTTGAAGTCCCTAAAGTAAACCCAGAATTGGTGGTGTTTAGCTTTATCTCACCCGAAGAGTTTCACATTAAAGTAAACGTAAGTTTAAGCCGACCTATATTTGGCAAACCCACACCCAATGCCAACGTAAACAGCGCTGTTGTTACCTTGAGCAATGCCAACGGACAAAAAGTAACATTGCCTTATGCCGATACCATTGCTGCTTATTACACCAACCAAAATGTAATGTCTATTGAACCGGGTAAAACTTACACCTTGGAAGTTGAGTACAGCAACTACAAAACAAAAGCAACCTGCACCGTACCATTGAGCAAACCTGAAGTTACCGAAATCATCACCACAAAATTGGCAGATCCAAATTCAGGTAATAATGGTCCGTTTTATATTTACAATTATAAATTCAATGATGTGGCCTCGGAAAAAAATTACTACCGGGTAATGACACAGTATTATTCCGCACCCGGATCATGGGGACCAGGATACTACAGCGAAATATGCGGAAGTTTTTATGATGATGAAGGATTTGAAGGAAAAACCATTAGCGGAAAGTGTGAAGATTATTCCTTTAGCAGCATTGAAAATAAACGCTACTTTTTCTTACTAAATACCGATGTGCATTATTACGAATACATGCGCAGAAGGGTAAATTATTTTGGTGATGATCCGTTTAGTGAACCTTCACCGCAATACAACAACATGATTGGAGGCTTGGGTGTGTTTGCAAGTTACCGCATGAGCATAAAAGAGTTTTTACCTTAAACTTTACAGGTTTAAACTTTTTATTTCCGATTCAAAACGAGCTTTATCAATAGGCACTACACCAACTTCTTCGCAAACCAAACCACCTGCTAAATTGGCCAGGTGTGCCACGCGAGCAATATCCAGTTTTAAGGCAAAACACAAAGCAGCCACACTCACAACGGTGTCACCTGCTCCACTTACGTCAGCAATTTTTCTTACGTGTGCAGGCACATAGTGAAACGCATTGCCATCTGTAATCATCACCCCACGCTCACTCATGGTTATCATGGCATGTTTCAAATCCATCAATCGCATCATTTCTTTTACGGCTGCTTCTAAAGAGGCTTTGTTATCCGCATCAAAATCCAGTTTTAAACCATCACGTAATTCTTTTAAATTCGGCTTAAACAAATCGGCTTTGTGGTAATGCGCAAAGTTTCTTTTCTTCGGATCAACCACTACCGGAATTCCTTTTTTATGCGCCTCCGCAGTAATGGCTTTTATGTTATCGGCTGTTAAAACGCCTTTATCGTAATCTTCAAAAATCAACACATCCGCATCAATCAATAACTCATGAATACGTTTTATCAATTCAAAACTTTCAAACTCACTTATGCCATGGGTTACTTCCGTATCAATGCGCAACATTTGGGTTGATTGTGATATCACACGCAACTTAACGGTAGTAACCCTATCTTTTGATTTGATAATACCGCTGGTGCCTACTCCATGTTCATGAAACAATTCAATTAAATCTGCTCCGTCTTTATCATCACCCACCACAGAACATACAATTGGTTTGGCTCCAAGTGCCACCAAATTCATGGCTACATTGGCTGCTCCACCCAAACGATTTTCTTTGTTATCAACGGCCACAACAGGCACAGGTGCTTCCGGTGAAATGCGTTCAACCTTACCAAAATAATAAGCATCAATCATCACATCACCTACCACCAACACTTTTAAACCGTTAAACTGCTCTAAAATTGTACTCATGTTTTATTGTAATTGTGTCAATCCTTTTTTAATTCTTTTCAATGCTTCCAACAATTTTTCATCGCTGGTTGCATAACTTATGCGTATACAAGTTGGTGCGCCAAAAGCCTCACCGGTTACCATACTCACGTGCACTTCATTTAATAAATACAAACACAAATCGGTTGCCGTATGTATGGTTTTACCTGCATATTGTTTACCCAAAAAACTGCTGATATCCGGAAAAGCATAAAATGCTCCTTCGGGTGTGTTGCATACCAATCCTTCAATTTCTTGCAACCCTTTTATTACCAAATCACGCCTGCGGGCATAAGCCAAACGCATGTGCTCAGTAGGTTGTTGTGTGCCTGTTAAGGCAGCCACCGATGCATGTTGTGCAATTACATTGGTACCGCTGGTATATTGTCCTTGAATTTTTTCGCAAGCTTTTGAAATTTCTAACGGAGCAGCAATGTAACCAATTCTCCATCCGGTCATGGCATAACCTTTACTCATGCCATTCACCACCACTACCCTATCTTTAATCACATCAAAAGCAGCAATACTTTCATGCTTGCCTACAAAATTAATGTGCTCATAAATTTCATCGCTCATCACCAAAATGTGTTCATGTTGAGCAAACACGTTTACCAACTCAGCCAACTCTTGTTTGCTGTACACACTGCCCGTTGGGTTGCAAGGCGAGCTAAACATAAACGCTTTGGTTTTTGGCGTAATGGCTGCTTGTAATTGGGTAGCATTAATTTTATAATTCTGCTCCACACCTGCATGAATAAATACCGGAACTCCACCCATTAACTTCACCATTTCACTGTAACTTACCCAATACGGTGTAGGAATAATCACCTCATCACCCGGATTAATGGTAGCCATAATCACATTCATAATAGAATGTTTTGCCCCGGTTGAAACTACAATTTGTTCAGGGGAATAAGTTAATCCATTTTCACGTTTTAACTTTTCACACACTGCCTCACGCAATTGGGGGATACCCGCAACGGGTGTGTAAAAAGTAAATCCTTTATCCAAGGCTTCTTTTGCGGCCTGCATAATATGCTCGGGCGTAACAAAATCAGGTTCGCCCAAACTTAAACTGATTACATCATAACCTTGCGCAGCCAATTCCCTGCTTAATTTAGCCATGGCAATGGTTTGCGGTTCGTTAATGCTGTGTACTCTATCTGCTATTTGCATGTTTAAATGTTCGTTTGCGAATATAGTATTCTGCATCACTCAATACTTGCTTTTAATTTATTGATTTTATGATGCAGTACTGCAAAAAATTTATTCCGTTGCTTTTCCGATACACCACTTATTAAGATTGACTTTTTAATTAGGTTTTGTAACCAACGCTCGTTTTCAGCAACAAAATCGGGGGTTGTGGTGCTCATCATATTAAATGTATTATTGCTTAAGTAGGCAATTTTTGTGTTGCCAATGTTTACTAATATGCTGTTATTACCAATCATTATCTCACTGTAGTACAGTTTAAAATTGGCTTCGCCTGATTCTAATTTAGACTCCCGAGTGGCTTTAACTTGCAATAAATTTATTTCTTCAGTTATATAATCACAAATTTCAAGGGCTTGCGCTTTGGTTTCAAAAAAGCCCGATTCCCAAAAATATTCAACCTGCTTTAAAGTGCTATTTAAGGTATCATCGCTCCAAATTTCGGTACCATTAATACTATTATAGTGTTGAAACAACTCGTTGCATACTTGCAATAAATCAGCATCAATCCACTTTGTATTAAACTTTTTATCGACATAAAACTCATCACCAACAATGCTTTTTAACCAATAAAAAACCTTAAATGCGGTAAGCGTTTCATTAAAAAAATGATGCCAAATAGGAACATCATCAGCCGCGTATAATATTGAACTTCCCGACACTGATTGTATTCGTTTTACATCATCCCCCATTTTATACAGCCACTTTTTAAAATTTTCTGCTTTGCCATCCAATTTATAATAATTGAACGAAACAGCCTCTGC
>JBKDBG010000020.1:0-10669 GCA_046314755.1 Bacteroidota bacterium
GCTAAAGGGCAATCGTATCGAGAAGGGGATTTAAAAAAGTAATATTTCTTTCTCACCTCCACTTCTCGATACAACCTGATGTTGCCATCAGGCCACTCGAAGCGGCTTTAATCTAAGCAACGGAAATCACCTCCACTTCGAATGATTGCTTTAAGGGTAGTGCTCAAGGGCAATTGAATCATTCAGCCACTTCGAGTGATTGCGGCAAGGGTTGAGCTAAAGCGCAATCGTATCGAGAAGGGGATTTAAAAAAGTAATATTTCTTTCTCACCTCCACTTCTCGATACAACCTGATGTAACCATCAGGCCACTCGAAGCGGCTTTAATCTAAGCAATGGAAATCACCTTCACTTCGAATGATTGCTTTAAGGATTGTGCTTCTATTCAAGTTCAGTGATAGTTGAAAGAGAAGTGCTTCGAATTAAAAACCAGCGAGGCTAAATCCGCCACCTGCGCCAAGCCGCAAACCTTTAGGGGAATAGTGCAAAACCCTATCCAAGGGCAACAATTATTGTTTTTTTATGATGTTTTTCAACCCCCACTTTTCCATTTCTTTAAGCACGGGAGCAAGGCTTTTTCCAAGCGCTGTGAGTTCGTATTCAACCCGGGGAGGTATTTCATTATATTGTTTCCTTGTTATTAATCCATCTTCCTCTAACTCCTTCAATTGTTGAGTTAAAACTTTTCTTGAGAGGTCGGGAATACGAGCAGAAATCTCACCAAAACGTCTTTTCTCTGACCTCAAACAATACAAGATAACAGGTTTCCACTTGCCGCCAATTAACTGAAGCATCCCGGTTACCGGACATTTTATTTCTTGTTTAGCTTTAATAGTTACCATTTTGTTACTACTATTTTCCATGTTACCTAAAGGTAACAGGTTACTTTTAAATACTATTAATAGTTACTTTGTGTAACAAATGTAATGGTTAAATTTTTTGAAAACAAAAAAAATGATTTTAGTAACAGGAGCAACAGGACAATTTGGAAAGTCAGCAATTGATTTTCTTTTAGAAAAAGGCATTTCCTCCACCAATATTGTTGCATTGGTAAGAAACGAGGAAAAAGCAATTGAATTAAAAAAACAAGGAGTGGTTTTACGAATCGGTGATTACGATAATTACACTTCTCTTGTAAATGCGTTTAAAGGTGTAGAAAAACTACTTTTTGTATCGGGTAGTGATATTCTAAATCGAAATGCCCAGCATCACAACGTGGTATTGGCTGCAAAAGAGGCCGGAGTAAAACATGTTGTTTACACCAGTTTTCTTGGAAAGAATGAAACAGAAACCTCGCCACTTTGGGTGGTTGCAGAATCGCATCTAAAAACCGAAGCGTTGTTAAAAGAAAGCGGAATGGATTATACCATACTTAAGAATACGCTTTACATGGATTTTGTTCCGTCATTTATTGGCGAAAATGTTTTAGAATCGGGTGTGATATATTTACCTGCCGGTAATGGCAAAGTTGGTGCAGTTTTGCGTTCAGAAATGGCAGAAGCTACTGCCAATATCCTTACATCTGATCAACATGCAGGAAAAACCTACCGTTTAACAAACCATCAAGCTTTCTCTTATCAGGAAGTTGCACAACTACTTTCTGAAATAACCGGTAAAACAATCAACTATATTTCTCCAACAAAAGACGAGTATGTTCAAACCTTGAAGGGGTATGGCGTACCGGCTGATTACATTGGTGTGTTTGCAGGCTTTGCGGTAGCTCAAGCGAACGGAGAATTAGAAACTGTAGGTTCGGATATGGAACAACTTTTAGGCCGCAAACCAACATCTATTCATACCTTTTTAAATCTTATTTATTCAACAAAAAATTAAACACATGAAATCTTTAATCTCTCTTTTATTCATTTTTACCATGGGCCTTTTCACAACAACAAATGCTCAAAATATACCTGTCGGAAGTACTTGGACGGTAACTCAAAACAAAGATGTGAAAGTTCACACCTATATGAGTCCATCGGCTATGTTTGCCAACACCAGCCACATTATAGAATTAAAAAACGAATTGATTATTGTTGACGGGCAATTTTTTGCACCATATGCAGTTGAATTAAAAAAATTCACGGATTCATTAGGCAAGCCGGTAACAAGGTTCTATATCACTCATGACCACCCTGACCATTATTTGGGTTTTGGTGATGCATTTCCGAATGTAAAAGTTTATGCATTGGCTGAAACAAAAGCCGCTATTGACGAAACGGGTCAAGCGGTGCTTGAGCAACGCCAGGCACAATTTGGAACTATGATCGCTACTAAACTAAACAAGCCTTCCGTAATCCAACAACCGGGCGAAGAAACAATCGGAAATGTAAAGTTTATCTTTGAAAAGTCTTTAAACAATGAATCTGCAGTTTCACTTGTAATTAAACTGCCACAACTTGGCGTATATATTGCCCAAGATATCGTTTACAACAAAATTCATTTATTCATAGAAGACGATACCAAAGGTTGGGAAAATGCTTTGCGTAAGATACTCAATGAGAAGGCCTATACAACGATTTTATCAGGACATGGAAAGGAAGGAAAGGCCGAACTTTTAAAGGAGAATCTTTATTATTTAGCTTACGTGAATGAAACAATATTGAAGTCGAAAAATAAGGAAGAATTTAAGGCAGCAATGCTTAAAAAATTTCCTGAATATGGAGGAGAACAGTTGATTGATATTTACCTCAACTATTATTTAAAACCTAAAAATTGGGCGAAGTAAACGTAAGTAACTAGTTATTAAAAAAAGAAGCATGGCATTACACCATGCTTCTTTTTTTATGTTTTACAACCAAAATAAATAAGAAGAAAGTTGAAGTATTTTACATCGAGCAGATTAAAAAAATGGATGCTACAGAGAAACAACTACCGCAGGCTTTTGGCAAAAGCGGATTTGTATATAACTAATAATAAAAAAGCGACTGTTGATTGAACAGCCGCTTTTTAGTTGTATCAAGTGTTGATTGAATTAGTAGTTATTCAATGATTATTTTTTGTGTTCCGATTACGGTATTATTTTGTTCAGCGGTTAAAAAGTAAATACCTTTTTGGGTGATGGTTTCTTGCAAGTTTAAAGAAACGATTTGCACACCATTCATTCCATTATGTGATTGGGAATAAACTACCCTGCCTAATACATCGGTAAGTTTTATTTGCACTTTAGCGTTGGTTTTATTTGCAAAAGAAACCTCAAAATTACCTTTATTAGGATTAGGAATTACCTTAAGTGTTTGGGTTTCGATAAGGTTTGAATTTGCGATGCCACTTGTTGGTGTAGTAAAGGCCAAATTACCAATTGCTACTTCCATGTTTTCAGGTCCGTTATTTCCTTGGTATCCTCTCGCAAACATAACCATGCGGATATCATTCGGCACAAAAGGAGCCTCAATGGAATCTGATTTAAAGTCGGTAAACGGAATATTATAAACCATACCGGCCGAAGTTAAATCAACGGTTATGTAGTATTGCTGTTTCCATCTGCTAATGCTGTCCTTAGGTAAGGTAATGTTTAGTTTGCCATTACCACGGGCATAAAAGGTGATATGGGTATGGGGGCGCAAATCGGTCATTGCATTACCTTGTTTAATGCCTTTGAATAACATAACATAATCATCACTAATGGCAGAAACTGATGCATAGCGATACACGGATAAATCGGAGTTTTTATACAATCGACTTGGTTCGTTTGCTGTTGTAAAATTTGTAATAAGCGTATATTCACGGTCATAATCAAGTCCCCAATTACCATCTGCTAAATACACCACATCTTGTGTTAATGGTCCATCAAGCATATTAATGCTGTATTCATATCCGTCATTTACTACCAACTCCACTTCTTTGTCCAGGGTATTTTCAACAGTTACGGTTTGAGTACGTTGTATTAAATTCGCTTGTTCATGCAGGCGCTCTTCAATAGCCATTTCTGTGGTAATTGTTGAGCCTGTATTGCGAAAATGTAATACAAGTTTTCCGCCTCTTCTGTACCCTTTGGTTACATAAAGTTGAGGCACCTTAACCGTGTTTAATTGGGTTATATTATTATTTACCAATACCCTTTCAATGATATCAGAAACCAATTTGTTGGTGTAGCCGGGTTCTGTTGCCCAAACTTGGAAATTATACAACGAATCATCTTCGGCCATTTCTGCTAAAAGCCAATTAGTTTGTAAATTGTAGCCCGTACGATTGATACTTGTGCTTACTACAAAGGAGGTTCCAAACTCAAGGTTCCCATTTTCTTGTTTTAATACATAACGAATAAATTGGTATCCTTTCAAGGTAACAGTATCAATTTGTAACAATTCAGCTCCGCGTAACCTGTCGCAAATGTATTTGGTATGGCTGTAGGCTTTATTTTTTGTCTTAATGCCTAATACCACGGCTTTAGCTTGATTTTCTACGGTATAATCAACAGACATTACTTCTAATGCTGAAGTAATATTTACCAAATCATTTGGCGAGGTAATTCTGGTAATATCTCCCGGTAAGAGGGAAGCAGGAAACATGTCTTGTAAGGTAAGTGCAGAGGACTTTTTTCCTAAGCTTGAAGGTTGTTGTGTAAACGTTTGGCTGGTTTGGTAATCCACTTTTCTGTTTACATTATTTTTGTAGTAATTAAATTCCCTTAGGCCAACCAGTCCTCCTAAACTTTCACTTTCAATGCCACCGCCATTGCCCGATCCGCAGCTGTCAGAGGTAACAACAACCCAAGTTACAGCCGTATCAACGCAACCTTGCGGTGAAGTAACAATCTGACACACAAAATAAGGCCCTGCCGCCTGATAGGTTTTGGTGGTGTTTACTGTATTTCCGTAAGGGCTTCCGTCACCGTATCGCCATTCATATGCATAATTTGGTACAGGTGTGGTGGTAGTAAAAACAAAAAAATTGGTTGAACGAGGTTGCATGGTATCGTTCACAACAAAACCTTTAATGGGCCTTGGAGCCACGGTAACAGTTTGTGTTGAACTGTCGCTTCCGCCTAATGATTGTACGCGATGTTTTACGTTGAAGGTTCCTGTTGTTTGGTAAACTTTAATAGGGTTAGAAAGGGTAGAAGTTGTACCATCACCAAAATCCCAAAAATAGTTTATCGGTGCTGTTCCGGTTGAAGTAGATGTAAATTGAAAACGATTTACGTTAACACATTGTGTTAAACTGTTTACACTGAATGACGCAACTGACGGTGTAGCACAGCCGGGTACATTAGGTGAAAATACCGCGTAATGCACCTCTCCTCCCGAATGGTGAAATGATTGCGCAATTACCTGGCCTTCAATATTTGATTGGTTTGTTGTTTTTACAACATCTGCAAAAGGTGCAAATACTGTTCCTTCAATGGTGTTGTTCCCTCCAATATTTAATGTAGTGGTATTAAAAAAGTTGTAGATAATAAATGGACACTCCGAAAACCCTATTCCTGCCTGATTCCAAACTTGCCAATTAAAATTGCCCGGTGCATTAACATTAATAACTAAAACACGGTTAGCATTAGGCTTTTGGTTGTAGGTTAGCACACCTACTCGATTCAAATCGGCACCGGTAATGTTTAACACATTAATGCCGCTGTTTAGATTAATTTTAACTTGGTTTGGTAAGTTGGTGTTTGATATAGGATGTCCGTTTGCCGAAGTTAATTGTGCGTTATTGTTACACACACTCATTTTTAAAGCGTTGTTTTTAAGTTCACCAAATGCTTGAGCGAAATGAACTAAACCTCGTTGAAAAACAGGATTAACCGTAGCACTTACACCAAGGTTTACGGCATTCGCTTGTAATTGTATGCGCGGGTTTCCGTTAAAGTTTACTCCGTTTGTGATGCGAATGGGTGATGCTGCACCATTTAAATCGCGGTACCAAACGTGTGAACCTGTACTGTCTCCAATTTTTACATAGCCATTTTGATTAACTTGTAATGTTCCTGATGAGTGGTAATTTACTCTACCACCAACTAATAATGCAATACGAACATTACCCACTAAATAATTACCGGCATTATTCGTAGCCACTTGGTATGAACCATTTAAAATTAAATCTCTACCCGTGGCAACCGGTCCTTCGGTTTCATTGGTTGCCAGGCGAACATCTTTTTCAACAAAAATGTTAAAGCCTAATGCAGGGTTTGTGGGACTTTGAGCATGAATCACTAAGGTGTTAATAATAATTAACACGAATAGGAAGAATTTTGTGTTGGGTTTCATTTCAATTAGAGAGTTTCGTACAAAATATTGTAATTCAATTTACTAACCAAATCATTTTATGATAACAGCCTGTTTTGCAATGTAAAATGCGGTAAGTTATATATAAGAAGTATCGGTATTTGGTGTTTTATGCGCAATGGTATAAATGAATAATAAAGCGGAGATGTTACCCAATAACCACTTTGTATAGGTTCTATCTGTTTGCTTTTAAGTTTTTAAATAATTCAAGTGAAAGGGCAAAAGAAATGGTTCAGTTAATCAATCGAATTATTTTGGAATACATTTCTTGTGTTGTTACCACTTAAGTTTATTCGCCCAATAGTTGGATTTATGTTTATATAAAAATGCAACCCTCCATGCCACTCCAACCATTGGTTGATATGAAGTTGGATTAACCTTGAATTTTTTTAATCCATAAAAAAAGACGAAATTGTTTGAAGCAATTATTTAAATAGTGGTTCATAAAATATGACCTACTTCAACCGGTTCTTATTGCGTTGCAAAAACGGACCAATTGTGTGGCTTAATTTTAAAATTTACTTTGTTAGGCATGCGGTATGGTTCATTTAATATTTGAATTAAATGCTAAAGAAGAATGCAATGTTTTTAGCACACAGCAAAGCTATCCGCTCTGCATCAGTAATTTAGTTATAGGTTTTTTAACTGCGTTGTTTAAGCAAATCAATTATTGTTTAAACAAGGCAAAAATCGCATGGAAAACTCATCGGAATTGATTTAATTAGTATCCGTTACCTATGAAAACAAACAACAATCGCATAAACGAATCATCACTCCGAGCTATTTTTAATGAAGCGGTTGATGGCATGATTGTGATTAATGAAATCGGAATAATTGAATCGGTTAATCCGGCCGTTACCAAAATGTTTTTATACGATGAAAATGAGTTGTTGGGTAAAAACATCAGCATTTTAATGCCTGAACCGGACAGAAGCAGGCATGATCAATACCTCAAACACCACAACAATACAGGCGAAAGAAAAATTATTGGCATTGGTCGAGAAGTGAAAGGAAGAAGAAAAGATGGTTCGGTATTTCCGTTTTTTTTAAGTGTGAGTGAAGTGATGTTGGAAGACCGCAAAGTGTTTGCGGGTGTATTGCATGATATCACCGATTTAAAAAAAGCACAAAAGGCCATGGAAGAATATGCTCGCAGCCTTGAAGTAGCCAATAAAGAGTTAGAAGATTTTGCGTACATCTCATCCCACGATTTACAAGAACCTTTACGAAAGGTACAAGCCTTTGCCGATAGGTTGCAACGCACCGAATATGATGTGCTGAGCGAGGAGGGGAAAGATTATTTAAACCGAATCATCAATGCCTCAAATCGCATGCAACGTTTAATCAATGATTTGTTGCAGCTATCTCGCATTAATACACGAAGTGGAGATTTGAAGCCGATTGATTTAAACGAGGTGTTGCAAGATGTGTTGGATGATTTGGAATTGTTGATTGAAAAAAATGAGGCAACGGTAAAAGTGCACGAATTGCCCGTGGTAATGGGCGATGAAACACAAATGCATCAATTGTTTCAAAACCTCATAAGCAATGCCATTAAGTTTAAACACACCGACAGAAAACCGATGGTTGAAGTTTACAGTGAATCGGGCGAAGAACATCAACCCGTTACCATTATGGTAAAAGATAACGGCATTGGCATTGATGAAAAATACAGTGAAAAAGTATTTACCATTTTCCAACGTTTGCATGGTACCAAGTACGAAGGTTCGGGAATTGGATTAGCGGTATGCAAAAAAATTGTGAGCAGGTTTGGTGGAATAATAGCCTTTAAAAGCACCATGAACGAGGGCACAACATTTATGATTCAACTAAATAAAAAATAGCTATGAGTACATCAATTTTAAGCAAAAGCGTAACTATTTTAATTGCGGAAGATGATGAAGAAGATCGTATGCTTACGGCAGATGCCATGCGTGAAAGTAGAATAAAAAATTCCATTGATTTTGTGGAAGACGGTGAAGTATTGATGGATTATTTACTGAATAGAGGAGAGTATGCCGATAAGGCAAAATACCCGGCACCGGGTATTATTTTACTGGATTTAAACATGCCTCGTAAAGATGGCAGAGAAGCCTTAAGAGAAATTAAATCGCATGATATGTTAAAGCGTATTCCGGTGGTGATATTAACCACATCAAAAGCGGAAGAAGACATTATCAGAAGTTATGATTTGGGTGTAAACTCTTTTATAACCAAGCCGGTTACTTTCGAAGGTTTAATCAAAGTGATGTCGGCCATTGGGGCCTATTGGTTTGATATTGTAGAGCTGCCTGTTTCAAACCACTAATACGTTTATGGCCCCGGAATCGTGTAAAATATTATTGATTGATGATGATGAAGAAGACTTTATCATTACAAGGGATTTACTGCGCAGCATTCCGGGAAAAAAATGTGTGATTGAATGGGCTGAAAATTTTGATTTGGCCGAAGGTCGACTTTCATTGTTTGATATTTTTTTAGTGGATTACCGATTAGGTGCAGAAACCGGATTAGATATTATTCGTAAAATAAAACAAAACAATCCGCATGCGCCTGTAATTTTGCTTACCGGATTATCCGATAACCAAATTGATAACGAAGCCATGCGCGCAGGTGCTTACGATTATTTGGTAAAAGGGCGAATTGATGCGGAGCAATTGGAGCGAAGCATACGATACTCATTAGAACATGCTAAAGATTTGGCTCAAATTACAGAACTAAATCAAGCATTAGAAAAACGTGTAGAAGAACGTACCGCTCAGTTAAGTGATGCGGTAAAAGAATTGGAAGAAGCCAATACCACATTAGCCAAACAAATAGAAGAAAATAAACGCACACACCAAGCTTTGGAGTACCGCGAAATGTTGTTGCGCGAAACACAACGTATTGGTAAATCAGCGGGGTTTGTGTGGGATTTGAGCAATAACTTTGTAGACTACGAAAAAGAATTTTATGAACTGATTGAAGCTGAACAAAATTCGCTCGCCAATAACTTAAACGGATTAAAAAGTATTATTCATCCTTCAGACAAACCTTTGTTTGATGCTTTTTTTGAAAAAGCAAAAAAGGGTGATACACAAGAAGCAGTTGAGTTGCGTTATGTAGTGCCCGGAAAAAAAACCATAAAGTATGTTTATGTTGAGGGACGTATTTACAACAATGTGCGTCAAAAGGCTACACATTTAATTGGTTTTACACAAGACATTACCCAACGTAAAAAAGCTGAAATTGCATTAATCAACTCTCAGAAAACATTGGCAGCCATTGCCAAAAATTATCCAAACGGAGTAATTGGCGTGTACAATAAAAATTTGGTATGTGAGTTTATTGAAGGCCAAGAGTTAGCCAAACTCAAACAAGATAAAAGCAACTTTTTAGGCAAAAACATTTATCAATCTTTTGATGAGCACATGGCCAATATCCATGGCGAATACTTCAGGCGAACCTTAATGGGTGAAAATGCGGTGTATGAAACCGAGTTTAAAGGGAACCATTACCTCAACTACACCACACCATTAAAAGATGAAGGCAATGAAACGGAACGTATTGTATTGGTGGTGCTCAATATTACCAATATTAAACAAGCCGAAGACCAAATACGTGCGGCATTAGACAAAGCCAATGAACTCAACGAAATGAAATCACGATTCATTTCAATGGCCTCACATGAGTTTCGCACACCACTCAGCACTATTCTTTCATCCCTTAATTTATTAATTAAATATAATGGTATTGGTGATGAGGAAAAGTTTCAGCGCCATACTGTAAAAATAAAATCAGCGATTAATACACTCACCGAAATATTGGAGTACTTTTTATCGGTTGAAAAAATGGATGCCGGATTGATTCGTGTGGAGCCTGATGAATTTGATATGGTGGATTACATTGCGCATCATACCGATGATTTGAGGGAAATTTTAAAAGAATCACAACAATTAACTTTTCAAACTAACGTAAACACTTGTGCGGTTTATCATGATAAAAAAATCATTCGAACCATCCTTCAAAACTTAATCTCAAATGCCATAAAATATTCCGGTGAGTATGGCATGATTCAAGTATCATTTGAAAAGAAAGAACAAACAATTGAAATAGCTATTTCCGATAATGGCATTGGTATTCCTGAGGAAGAGCAAAAGCATTTGTTCGAAAGATTTTATCGTGCTAAAAATGCAGCCAATATTCAAGGAACCGGTATCGGATTAAACATCATTAAAAAATACATTGATTTGCTCAACGGATCCATCACATTCACAAGCAAACTAAACGAAGGAACAATATTTAAAGTACAACTACCCATCACATACACCCAAAACTTTTGACCCAATGAAAAGAATATTAATAATTGAAGATAACCTCGATGTTCGAGAAAATCTTGCAGAAATTTTAGAGATGGCCGGTTATCAAATTGAACAAGCCATGCATGGAAAAGAAGGCGTAACCAAAGCC
>JBKDBG010000021.1:0-8367 GCA_046314755.1 Bacteroidota bacterium
GGTAAATACTATATAAGTGGCGAACATGAAATATTGTTTAAACAACAAATTGGGTATGTGCAAACAGAGTATCCTTTAGTATTTTTCCTAAAAGGAAGCGGTAGTAAAAGCGGATTTATTTGCGGTGAAGGATTTTGGAAATGGCGATTGTATGATGCTGATTTAAGTGCAGGAAAAACCACCTCAAACTTACTTACCGGAATGGTGCAATACCTTGCAGGGAAGAAGGACCAACGCAAATTCAGGGTTTATCATAAATGTAATTTTGATGAAAACGAAACAATTGTTTTTGATGCCGAACTGTTTAATGAAAGCAACCAATTGTTGAATACTCCGGAAGTGAGTATTACCATTAAGAACAGCAACAATAAAACTTTTCGTTTTGTGTTTGACAAAACAAACAATGCCTATCGCTTAAATGCAGGCACACTGCCAACCGGTGTTTATACCTATGAAGCAAAACCGGAAGGTTATGCCGCTGCCAAACCTGTAACAGGAAGTTTCACCATTAAACCTTTACAAATTGAGTTTGTGCAAACAAGAGCCAATCACCAATTGCTGAATGAAATTGCCACACAAAGCAATGGGAAATCATTTACGCTAAGTAACGCGAATGAATTGCTTCCCATGTTAAATGCACAACAAAACATCAAGCCTGTTATTTACAGCCACGAGCAAAACCAACCTTGGATTAATCTAAAAACATTGTTTTTTATCCTGCTTGGTTTGGCAAGTTTAGAGTGGTTTATCAGAAAGTGGAACGGTAGTATTTAATTATTCCTCTGTATTTTTTAGTGCCATTAACAAAGTGTACGCATTGGCGGTTACAATTTTTTTATTCACCAATTCTTCTGCATTCATAATTTCGGAAAACGTTTGGTTTGTAACGCCCACATTTACTTCAACCATGTTATAGGTGTTTGCTGCTTGTTGAACAAACACATAATTTTTTCCTTCATAATGCACCACTGCATCATGCGGTACAACCATGGCTTCATGAGATTTCACATTTACCTCGGCCTGCAAAAACATACCCGGAATTAAACTTTTATCATACGAATCAAAATGACAATGCACCACCACGCTTCTGTCGGCACCAAAATCTTTCCCGATTAAGATAATATCGCAAGGATATTTTTTTTCAGGATTGTTATTGGTATACGCCACCAATTTTTGACCAATAAATAAATGATTGACATCTTTCTCAAAAACGGTTAAAGCTAAATGTATATCCGTTGGATTCACCAATTCAAACATCACTTCGGCAGGCGAAACATATTTTCCAATATTCACATTCACTTTGGATACATAGCCGTCAATAGGCGATTTTAAAGGCACCACGCGCGATAATGAATTTTCATTTAAACTTTCGGGTTGAATACCAATTAACTTTAACTTTTCTGATAAGGACTTTAACTGTATGCGCAAATTTTGGTATTCGGCTTCGGTTTGTTGAAATACTTTATCGCTCGTAGCCTTATTTTCATTTAGTGTTTTTTGACGTTCGTATTCCTTTTGCGAAACATTCAATGCATTTTTCGTTACCAAATATTCTTGCTGCAATTGCACATACAATTGATCTTCTAAATAAGCAATTACTTCTCCTTTGGCCACATGTGCTCCCGGTAATAAATGAGTTGATTTTAAATAGCCGCCCAAAGGCGCACTAACTGAAATCATGTTTTGTGGAGGCACATCAATTTTTCCGTTTAGTTTTAAAGTAGTATTGATGCTTTCTTTTACCAAACTACCAACTGTAACATTGGCTTGTTTAGCTTGCAGAGGCGTTAAAGTTAATACTTCTTGTGCTGAAGCCTCAGCAGTATCAGCTGTTTCGTTTTGTTTATTACCGCAGGCAGCAAACACTACAGCTAAAAATATATATGCTAATTTATTCATGACTTATGGTTGTTGTAAAGATTCTAATTCAATTAAGGTTTGATTGTATTGTTGCAACTCATCTAAATATTGCGTTTGCATTTGCACCGCTTGATGGTTCAGCATGGTCCATTCCAAATAATTAATATCACCTTGATAAAACTGTTGGGTAGCTACTTTTCTTAAAGTATTTGCATTGTTTAATCCGATTGATTCAAAATAAGAAATGGCCGATTTGTGTGTATTATACTTGGCCATTAACTGGTTGTATTGCAGATTTAACTGAAGCGATTTTGCACGCAGTTGTAAATCGGCAATTTTAACGGCTGTTTGTTGTGATTTGATGCCATACTTTGAAGCACGGTAAAACAAAGGAATGCCTAAGCTGAATTGTACACTTCTAAAGCGTGAAAACCTGTCGGCATAAAAAACATCATCCGCACCCAAACCTATCATGCTCATATCATAATATGCAAACGACAATTCAGGCAACAACTTACTTCGCTCTAACTTCAACAACTGCGATTGATACACTTTTTCTTGTTCAGCTTTTAACAATAAAGGATGATTGGAAATAGTATGAATTTCTGACTGAGTCAAATCCTTCATTTTGAATTGAGCCGCATCTGGTTGATAGGTTTCTTGGGTATTCATCAACCAATTGAATTGCAAGCGCAAATTGTTTTGATCTGCTCGTAATTGAGCCAGCTGAATGGCAATTCCGGCCTTTAATGATTCTGCGTTAATTTTTTCAGCCAAAGCAGCTTCACCGTTTTTTATTCGTAGGGTTACTTTTTCCAAATAGGAAGCATACAAACTATCCGACTCTAATAATAATTTTTCCTTTTGTTGTAACACCAACAGTTGAAAAAACAGAGACTTTATCTCTTTGATCATTTCTTTGGTTTGAATTTTTTGTTCAGCCTTTTTCACTTGCCAATTGGCAATGGCAGTTTGTTTTTGTCGCACGTACACCAAAGGAAATTGCATGTTTTGTGAAACAAAAAATCGGTTATCGGTAAAAGAAGAGTTGATATTTCCTTGCTCATAACCCACCACCGTTTGAGGCATATTCCAAGCTGTTTTACTTTGTTGCAGTGCCAACTCCGCTGAGAGTTCAGCCGTACGAACCACAAATGCATTTTTTATTGTGCTATCAACAGCAGCTTGCAATGAAATAGGTTGTTGTGCCTCACTTTTAAACGGGAGTAAAAAAGGCAACAGCAACAACAATGTTTTTGCTTTAGGTTTTGATGCTTGTTCAAACCAAACATATAAAACAGGCAGCACATATAACGTTAACAAGGTGGCTAACAACAATCCGCCAATCACAACAGTTGCCAAAGGTCGTTGCACCTCGGCACCTTCACCTTGGCTTAGGGCCATAGGCAAAAAACCAAAAGATGCCACACAAGCTGTCATTAGCACCGGCCTTAAACGTTCCATGCCTGCTTTAATCACCACTTCATGTAAGTCGTTCATGCCTTCTTCTCGTTTACGATTAAACTCCGCAATCAATACAATTCCGTTTAACACGGCTACACCAAACAATGCAATAAAACCTACTCCCGCTGAAATACTAAATGGCATGCCACGTGCAGCCAATGCAAACACGCCACCAATAGCTGATAGTGGAATAGCAGTATAAATGAGCAACCCATATTTTACCGAATGAAAAGCGAAATACAACAAGAAAAAGATGAGTAATAACGAAACAGGAACAGCAATACTCAATCGGGATTTTGCTTCCTTTAAATTTTCAAATGCGCCACCATAAGTAATAAAGTAGCCGGGAGGTAATTGGAGTGAGACATTTACCTGGTCTTGCAAATCATGCACGGTACTTTCCACATCACGTTCACGCACATTAAAACCTACAATAATTCTGCGTTGTGCATTTTCACGTTGAATTTGGTTCACCCCATTTTCTATAGCCACTGTAGCTAATGCTGAAAGCGGTATTTGTGCGCCTTGAGGTGTATTAATTAAAAGCTCTTCCACATTACGTAAATCTTCACGCTGCTCTTTACCCAATCGCACCACTAAATCAAAACGTTTTTCACCTTCATACACCATGCCGGTAGCTTTTCCTGCAAAAGCCGTATTCACGGTGTTGTTAATTGCATCTACAGATAAACCATACTTAGAAATTGCATCACGGTTGTAACGAATTACAATTTGAGGCATGCCCGAAACCGGCTCCACATAAATGTTTGAAGAGCCTTCGGTTTTTGTACAAATCTCTCCTAATCGTTGGGCATATTTTGCGAGCGTATCTAAATTTTCACCAAATATTTTACATACCACATCTTGCCTTGCGCCTGTCATTAACTCATTAAAACGCATGGCCACCGGGTATTGAAAAGAAAAGGTAACACCCGGAATTTCTTTTAAAGCCTCCGTCATTAAGGCAGCCAAATCATCATAATTGGTTGCGCTTACCCACTCATCTCTATCCTTCAAAATAATCATCATATCACTGGCCTCAATGGGCATTGGGTCGGTAGGGATTTCGCTGCTACCTGTTTTGCCTACAATTTTTTCAATCTCAGGAAACTTGCTCAACAATAATTTTTCTGCTTTTAAAACCCTATCAACAGAAGTGGTTAAATTACTTCCGGGTAACACGCGTGTATCAACGGCAAAATCTCCTTCGGGTAAGGAAGGAATAAACTCTCCGCCCAACGAGGTAAACAACAACATTGCTGCAATAAAAACACCAACTGTGGTAAGCATAATTACTTTGCTGTGAGCTAAAGCTTTTGTTAAAGTGATTTGATAAACATGTATGAGTTTATCCATCATTTTATCGGAGAAGTTTTTTTGGTGATTTATTTTTTTAGACAGGAACAAAGTGCTCATCACAGGCACATAGGTTAACGATAAAATAAATGCCCCAATCAAAGCGAATGCAACCGTTTGCGCCATGGGCTTAAACATTTTCCCTTCAATGCCATGCAAGGATAAAATAGGCAAGTAAACAATCAAAATAATTAATTGCCCGAATACCGCACTGCTCATCATTTTGGATGCTGATTGATTCACTTCTTCATCCATGCGTTGTTGTGAAATGCTTTGGGTGCTTCCCACATAATTTGATTGAACCAACTTATGCAAAACCGCTTCTACAATTATAACTGCACCATCTACAATCAAACCAAAATCAAGCGCACCTAAACTCATTAAGTTTCCACTCACGCCAAAGGTGTTCATCATAATTACGGCAAACAACATGGAAAGCGGAATAACCGATGAAACCAATAGGCCTGCACGCAGGTTACCCAAAAACAACACCAACACAAAAATCACAATCAATGCACCTTCAATTAAATTTTTGCTTACCGTTCCAATGGCATTGTTCACCATTTTTGTTCGATCTAAAAAGGGATCAATGGTAACACCCGGAGGCAAGGTCTTTTTTATTTGTTCAATCCTTTCTTTTACACTTTTAATCACCCCACTGCTGTTGGCACCTTTTAACATCATCACCACAGCACCGGCCACTTCTCTTTCTCCATTATAACTCATGGCACCATAACGTGTGGCCTCGCCTATTTTTACTTCGGCTATGTCTTTAATTAAAACAGGAGTACCATTGCTTAAATTTTTCACCACAATGTTTTGGATATCGGTGGTTGAACCCACCAAACCTTCACTGCGTATAAACAAAACTGTTGGCCCTTTTTCAATGTAAGCACCACCTGTATTTTGGTTATTATGTTCTAAGGCATTAAATACATCTTGTATGGTTACTTCATTGGCTGCAAGTCGAGCAGGATTTACAGCAACTTCATATTGTTTAAGGTGGCCGCCAAAGCTGGCTACATCGGCCACTCCGGCAACACCTAATAATTGTCGCCTTACAATCCAATCTTGTATGGTGCGCAAATCGGCCAACGAATATTGTTGTTCATAGCCTTTTTCCGGCCTCACCACATATTGGTAAATTTCACCCAAACCGGTTGTAATAGGTGCCATGGTTGGAATGCCCAATTCGGCCGGAATGGTTTGTTGAATTTGTTGCAAACGTTCGGCCACTTGTTGCCTTGCCCAATACACATCAATATTATCTTCAAACACAATGGTTACAACCGATAAACCGAAGCGCGAAAAACTTCTGATTTGTTTAATGCCTTGAATATTGGCATTGGCTTGCTCTACCGGAAAAGTAATAAAGCGCTCCACATCGGGAGCTCCCAAAGCCGGTGAAGTGGTAATTATCTGAACTTGATTATCGGTAATATCCGGAACGGCATCAATTGGAAGTTTGGTTACTTCAAATATGCCATATCCAAGCAGGCCTAAGGTAAATAAGCCTATTAACAGTTTATTACGTATAGAAAATTGTATAATATGTTTTAGCATAATCATAATCGTTTAGTACAGGCATAGTTTGGCCTGCACATGAAAAGAAATAAATAAACGAAAATTATGCTTGCTTGGGTGGTTGCCAAATGGCATTGCTTACCGTATTGCTAAAAAAGGCTTGATAAACCGGCATAGCAGGCTGCACAAAAAGTTGCGGCAACGATAATTCTATAGTGGTGTTTGAAATAAATGCAGGAATAATTTGCAAATGCTGACATTGGTTTTGGTGATCGGCACCGGGTAAGTTTTCATGCTCATGGGCATCAGTACTCATGTGTTCCGAATCGCCATAATGCATACTGATAAATTCAATAAAACCCGCTTGGTTATGCTCGGTTGCATGGTGCACATAATGCATAATTAAGGCAGGCGCCTTCATTAATTCATGCAGCCACTCTTGCGGTAAGGTAATACCACTTAAGAGCAAGGCAATAACCATATGTTTGAGTATGGATTTCATTTACTTCCAAACAAAGGTAATCATTCTCGTCTTACTTGTACAACTATTCATTAAATCACTTCTTCGGCAATAAACTTTTCGCGGTAGGCATTTAACACACCTGTTTTTGAAATAAAACCTAAATAAGCGCCTTGTTCATCCACCACCGGAATATTCCAAATATTGTATTCGTCAAACTTCAACATCAACTCATTTACATCTGCATTAGGCAATGTGGTGTAGGGTGGTATACTCATAAGTCGCTTTACTTTTAACTTATCATACAAATCTTGCCTAAACATTATTTCTCTGATATCATCCAATGTGATTATGCCAAGCAAAGATCCATCATCATCCAACACCACAAAAATATTTCGTTTGCTGTTGGTAATGGCTTGCACCAACATGCGTAAAGTTTGCTCGGGGTGTAAATGCGTAAAATCATTTTCAATAATTCGTTTTAAATCCACCTTGCTCAACAAATCTTTGTCCTTATCAAACGTAATTAAACCACGCTCAATTAAACGTTTGGTGTAAATGGAATATTTTTCGAAGTAACGTGTGATGAAGTAAGATAAGGATGATACCAACATGAGCGGCACAACCAATGCATAACCTCCGGTGGTTTCAACAATTAAAAAGATAGCTGTAAGCGGTGCATGCAATACCCCACTGATTAAACCGGCCATGGCCGTGGCCACAAAATTTTGCATGTGTAAATTTTGAACCCCAAACAAAGCACATACTTTCACAAACACAAACCCCAATAAAGCACCTGAAAATAAAGATGGACCAAAAATTCCTCCATTTCCACCGGAACCAATGGTAATGGAAGCGGCCACCACCTTAAACAATAACATAGCTAAAGCAAATATCAAAATAAACCACACCTCGTTTCGGTTATTGTAAAACAAACTTTGGTTAAATAATGTACTTTGATCAGATTGTAAAAGTTGGTTAATAATTTGATAGCCCTCTCCATATAAAGGCGGAAAAACAAACACCAACACACTAAGCATTAATCCCCCGAAAATAGCTTTAGGAAATAGTGCACGTTTGCGTTTAAACCAACTTTCAATACCAATGGAAGTGCGCATCATATAAACCGAAAACAAACCACAACAAACTGCCAGCAATGCATAAAACGGAATGTTTTGAATGCGCCAACCATCTGTTACAATCGTAAATAAATTTTCACTTCTGAAAAATTTTGAAACCACAGCCCCTGATGCCGATGCCATAAGCAAAGGAATAAACGCAGGAATACTGGCTTCGGTAAGCAACACTTCAAAAGCGAAAATTACACCCGCGATGGGACTGTTAAATACCGCGGCAATACCTGCAGCTGCACCTGCTGCAACCAACAATGTTCTTTCAGAGCGGGTAACCAATAAATCTTTTCCTGCATTGCTGCCTATGGCACTTCCGGTAACGGCAATGGGTGCCTCCAAACCAACCGATCCGCCAAAACCAACGGTAATGGCACTGGTTATTACATGCGAAAAAGTTTTATGCCTTTCTATTTTTGAACTTTGTTTGTTAATGGCATAAATAATGCTGCTTAAGCCTTTATCAAAATTGGATTTGTAGTGAAATAAACGAATGTAAACAGCCGACAATACAATGCCCACCAAGGGGAAAATTAAAAATAAATAGTTTTCAAACTTTACATCAAAACCGCT
>JBKDBG010000022.1:0-38280 GCA_046314755.1 Bacteroidota bacterium
AAGTACGTGCAGTAAAAGCAAAACTAGAAACTATTTTGGCTGAAGCAAACAAGCTGGAAAAACAAATTGGTGTGTTGATGAAAAGCGGAAAGAAAGAAGAAGCAGAATCGTTGAAAGCGCAAACTGCTACTTTAAAATCTGAAGCCAAACAACTGGAAGAATCAACCAAACAATTGGAGGAGGACTTATTTCAAAAACTGGTTACGTTACCAAATACTCCACATGCATCAGTACCACAAGGTAAAACGGCTGATGATAACGAAGTGGTTTCACAATCGGGTAGTATTCCTCAATTAATGGACGGAGCCCTACCACATTGGGATATTATCACCAAGTACAACCTGATTGATTTTGAATTAGGAAATAAAATTACCGGAGCAGGATTTCCGGTATACAGAGGCAAAGGTGCACGCCTGCAAAGAGGTTTGGTTAATTTCTTTTTAGATGAGGCCTTGAAAGCAGGATATGAAGAAATTGTTCCTCCGTTTTTAGTGAATGCTGACAGTGGTTTTGGAACCGGACAATTACCCGATAAGGAAGGACAAATGTATCATGCACAAACCGATGATTTGTATTTGATACCAACTGCTGAAGTTCCAATCACCAACATCTATCGTGATGTAATTTTAAAGGAAGATGAATTACCCATCAAAAATGTGGGATACTCACCATGCTTTAGAAGGGAGGCAGGAAGTTGGGGTGCACATGTACGTGGATTAAACAGGTTACATCAATTTGAAAAAGTTGAAATTGTTCAAATCGCAACACCTGAACAATCATACGCTATATTAGAAGAAATGGTAAAACACGTGCAAGGGTTATTGGAGAAGTTAGAATTACCATACCGTATTTTGCGTTTGTGCGGAGGTGATATGGGCTTTACCTCTGCCCTTACCTACGATTTTGAAACTTATAGTGCCGCTCAACAACGTTGGTTAGAAGTAAGTTCAACATCAAACTTTGAAAGTTTTCAAGCCAACCGATTAAAATGCAGATTCAAAAATAAGGAAGGTAAAAACCAATTGGTACATACGCTTAATGGAAGTGCACTAGCATTGCCTCGTATATTGGCTACAATTTTAGAAAACAACCAAACGCCTGATGGAATTAGAATACCAAAAGTATTGGTTCCTTATGTCGGATTTGATATAATTAATTAATCGAACATATTTTAACTAAAAAGCCAACCTAGTGTTGGCTTTTTTTATGAACGCCCTTAAACCTCATCATTGCATCACCATCAAAGGGAAATTGATTTTTAATTTTGTATTTATAGTATAAACTTACATTTGTTTATATGCTTGATGAACATGAGATGATACAAGGAATTGTGAATGGCGATGAAAAAGCCTTTCAACAATTGTATTATGAACATGCTTCAAGGGTATATAATACGGCATTAAGTATACTCCAACACCAACAAGAAGCTGAAGATGTTACCCAAGAAGCGTTTATTGAAATTCATGCATCACTTGCAAGCTTTAAATTTAAATCAACATTAAGCACTTGGATATACAGCATTACCATACGTACTTGTTATGCTTATCTAAAAAAACAACGTACCCAAAAACGATTCGCATTTTTTACCTCATTATTTAATGAGGAAAATGAACTTGCACACGACCAAGCTCATTTCGAACATCCGGGAATTATTCTAGAAAATAAAGAACATGGCAAGGTGCTTTTTAATGCATTACAGAAAATTCCTACTCAACAAAAAGTAGCGTTTACTTTGGTGAAAATAGAAGGGCTCTCCTACAAGGAAGCCGCGGAAGCCATGCAGGTTTCTGAATCAGCATTAGAATCCTTACTTAATAGAGCTAATAAAAATTTAAGAAGCTGTATTTCTGACTATTACAAAATAAATTTCAAATCAAGCGCAGGAAATTTTCCCATATGGCTACTCATGTAGCATGGAATCCAAGGAAGATTTAATGAACCAAACATTGCACAGTATAAAAGGTATGCATCGCGCAGTCCCTTCGGATAAACTTTACGTACAACTTTGGAACCGCATTCAACAACAACCATCATTAAGTATTTATTACACAGGTAAAGCATTGATAAGAATCGCTGCAGCAATCATCATTATAATCGGATTAAATGCAGTAAGTGTACTTGCCGTTAATAAATCAAAACGTGTTCAAGTTGATGAACAAACCGGTATTCAAAATTTCGCAACAGAATATTTTCAAGCGCAACACAAGAATATCTTATGGTATTAAAAAATCATGATATGAAAGTAGATAAAGTAAAACTTTTAACCACGCTGGTCGTAATTTTACTCCTGATTAATATAACCACTTTAGCCGGAATTTGGAGAATGATGGATTGGAATAACATGCGTTTAATGCCACCACCCCCTCCAAGTCCAAAGGATTTTATCATTAATAAATTAGGGTTGGATGATGAACAACAAAAAGTGTTTGAAGAATTACGAAATGAACACTTCACCCAAATGAGCAACTTACGTGAAGAAATAAAAAGTGAAAAAAGTGAATTGTATGATTTACTCAAAAATCCTCAAATAGATACCAATGCTACCTACAAACACTTTGCATCAATTATGAGCAAAGAAGAAAGGTTAGAGCGCATTACATTTGAGCACTTCAGAAAATTACGCAACGTTTGTAATGATGAACAAAAACAACACTTTGATGTGATTATTGATAAGGTATTAAACATGGTGATGCATGGCCCGAAACCTGCACAACCTCATCACGGGATGCACGGAGCGCATTCACCTGCCATGCCTCCATTGCCTTAATAAATTAACCCTATTTATTACAATTATGAAGCTTTTAAAAAATATCGCACTTAGCGATACAGGATTTGTGTTTAATCCTTCAACCGGAGATTCTTTTTCAGTAAACCCAATTGGGTTAAGCATTCTAAGAGACTTACAAGCCGGTAAATCAGAAAGTGAAATCAAAAATAATTTACTCAATCAGTTTCAAATCGATAAAGAAACCATTGAAAAGGACGTGTATGACTTTTTGAAAATGATTGAACAATTTAACCTGCTGGATAACCATGAAGCGTAAGTTAACCATAGCTGTAACCGGACTCAATAATATTGACAGTCCCGGCCCGGGCATTCCTGTAATTAGAGGTTTAAGAGACAGTAAGCTGTTTGACGTGCGTATTATCGGTTTATCTTATGATGCACTTGAACCCGGAATTTATATGCATGATTTGGTAGATAAATCGTACCAAATTCCATTGCCTTCAGCCGGACAAAACAGTTTACTCACGAGGCTTGAATACATCCATCAACAAGAAAAATTAGATGTAATTATTCCCAACTTTGATGCTGAACTATATAATTTCATAAAGCTACAAGATGCCTTGAAACAACTAGGCATTCATACCTTTCTGCCCACACTTGAACAATTTGAAGAGCGACACAAATGGGCCTTAACGGAGTTTGGACAGAAATACAATATCATGGTGCCAAAAAGTAAAATGATTAACTCCTTAGCAGAAGTGCATGGTTTGGCGTTTGAATTTGGATATCCATTGGTGGTGAAAGGAAAATTTTATGATGCTGCGGTGGCCTATTCACCCGACCAAGCAATGGCACATTTTAATAAAATTAGTGGTAAGTGGGGATTACCCATTATTATCCAGCAATACACACCTGGAACGGAAGTAAACTTAACCGGATTAGGTGATGGTAAGGGCCTATTAACCGGAGCAGTTCCTATGCGTAAAACCTACATTACCGATAAAGGAAAAGCATGGGCCGGAGTGGCCTTGCAAGATGAGAAGTTAATGGACATTGCGCGTAAATTGGTAAATGGAAATAAATGGAGAGGCGGTTTTGAATTAGAGATGATTCGCACGGATAAAAATGATTATTACTTAATAGAAATCAATCCTCGTTTTCCTGCCTGGGTATACTTGGCTGTAGGCGCAGGACAAAATCATCCGGAAGCATTGGTACAACTTGCCTTAGGCGAAAATGTTGAGCCCTTTAGCGATTATGAAGTAGGGAAAATGTTTGTACGATATTCCTATGATCAAATTGTGGATTTAAAAGAATTTGAAAATATCTCTACTTATGGGGAGTTATAATCACCAACTAAAATAAAATAGCATGTCAGCAAGAAAACAATTATATGAACGTCCGCTTATTCAAAGAATTAACAGCGGATTAATGAACAAATTCGGCACAAAAACAGAATATACTCCCGTAACACATATTGATGGATTTTCAGTAAAAGATTTAATTAATGAGTTTGGTTCTCCACTATTTGTGTTAAGTGAACAAACCATTAGAAACACCTATCGTGATGCTGTGCGTGCATTTAAAACACGCTATCCAAAAGTGCAATTTGCTTGGAGTTATAAAACTAATTACATCAATGCCATTTGTAATATTTTTCATCAGGAAGGTTCATGGGCTGAAGTAGTTTCTGGGTTTGAATACCAAAAAGCGTTGAACAATGGTGTGCCCGGAAATAAAATTATTTTTAATGGTCCGGATAAAAGTGATGAAGATTTAGTTGCTGCCATCAACCATAATTCGCCAATTCATATTGATCACTTGGATGAATTATATCGTTTAACTGAGTTGGCACAAAGCATGAATAAACGGCCACAAGTTGCCATTCGCGTGAATATGGATACAGGAATTTATCCGATGTGGGATAGGTTTGGATTTAACTACGAAAACGGTCAAGCTTGGGATGCCATCAACAAAATCATTTTGGGGAATCATCTTGAGTTAATTGGTTTACATTGCCATATCGGCACTTATATGCTTTCGCCTCAAGCTTATGCAACGGCAGCGTATAAACTTTCTGATTTGGCTTTAGGTATTAAAAAGAAGTTCGGCAAAAACATTCAATACATTGATATGGGTGGTGGATTTGCTTCAAAGAATACGTTAAAAGGTTCATACTTGCCCGGAACTGACACCGTGCCAACAGTAGATCAATTTGCAGAGGCAATTGCCACCGCTTTATTAAATGCCGGATTTTTAGAAAACGATTTACCATTGCTTATTTTAGAAAGTGGACGAGTATTAATTGATGAAGCAGGTTATTTGTTAGGTACTGTAATTGCCAATAAACGATTGAGTGATGGCCGAAGAGCCACCATTATGGATTTTGGGGTAAACGTACTATTCACTTCATTTTGGTATGATCATAAAATTAGTCCTGCACAAGAGTTTAGTTCATTTACAGAAGATACCGTAATGTATGGACCACTTTGTATGAATATTGATGTAGTAAGAAATCAAGTTACACTTCCTCCAATGAAAAAAGATGACCATGTGGTGGTGCACACGGTTGGTGCTTACAATATGACACAATGGATGCAATTTATTGCTATGCGTCCGGCAGTTGTTTTATTAGGCATGGATAATAAACCGCATTTAATACGTAAACGTGAAACAATTGAAAACATAGAAATGAATGAAGTTATGCCGGATTTTTTAAAACAACATTCATTAGTTTAGTGCATTGATTAAGTCATTTTTACATAATACCGCCAACGCATTTGTGAACAGCTATGCGCAACTCTTTTTTGCCGACCACAAAGTGTTTGCTTGGCTTTTGCTGCTGTCATCTTACGTTAACCCCATTACAGGATTAAGCGGAAGTTTAACAGCTATTTTCGCCATAATTTTTGCGAGATGGATTGGTTTAAATAGAACTTTACTGTATGCAGGCACCTATAGCTATAATGCGTTAATGACCGGTTTGGTATTAGGCTCTCAATACGATTTTAACCTGCCGTTTGTATTAATATTAGTATGTGCAGCCATTTTGAGTGTATTCATATCAGTTTGGTTCAATAGCATTTTATACAAATATAATTTACCTTCATTAAGCATCGGATTCTTATTCACCCTTTGGATAATCACCTTGTCGCTACGCGGATTTAACCAAGTTGAGTATAATCAACAAGGCCTTTTCAGGTTAAATGAGTGGTATGAATTAGGTGGCGTTCAATTGGTAGAATGGATGCAATGGATGGAAAACAATTCATTGCCTGAATTCCTAAGTGTATATCTAAAATCTATTTCAGCTATATTTTTTCAATACAATATACTATCCGGTGCATTGATTACTATTGGATTACTGATCTGGTCGCGAATTGGATTTTTACTTTCCCTAATCGGATTTGCGGTTGGCTATATTTTCTACTATTCCGTTTCAGGTGAGTTTACCCAACTTTATTACAGTTATATCGGATTTAATTTCATTCTTTCAGCAATTGCCGTTGGTGGATTTTATCTCATTCCCTCACGTGCCAGTTTTTTACTCACCATCATCATTATGCCAATTATTGGTATTCTCATTAGCGGATTAAACAGTTTTATTTATGTGTGGCAGTTGCCTTTGTATTCGCTGCCGTTTGTGGTAACGGTTATCCTCACGTTATTATTATTGAATAATCGTACCATCATAAACAGGCTAATTCCTGTGAGCCTGCAGTTGTTTACTCCTGAGAAAAATCTATATACACACCTAAATCAATCACAACGTTTTAAAAACAACAAAGCTATAAGTTTACAATTACCTTTTTATGGAGAGTGGTTGGTATCTCAAGGGTATGATGGAGATATTACCCATAAAGGTGAGTGGAAACATGCCTTAGACTTTGTGGTGGCTGATGAAACCAAACACACATACAAACTTCCCGGCAAGTCAGTTACCGATTTTTACTGCTACGGACTTCCTGTTCTTGCTCCTGCTTCTGGTTATGTAACCACAGTGATTGACGGAATTGATGACAACGAGGTTGGAGATATAGATATCCGACAAAATTGGGGCAATGTGGTTGTAATTAAACATGCTGATGGATTTTACAGCAAGCTTACTCATTTAAAAAAGGACAGCATAACCGTTCGTTTAAATGATTATGTTAGTCAAGGATCTATTATTGGTTATTGTGGAAGCAGCGGGCGTTCACCGGAACCGCATTTGCATTTTCAAACACAATTAACCCCATTTGTAGGCTCTGCAACTTTTCCTTACCCTATTGCTTATTACATCCGAAATAATAATGGCAATTATGAATTCAATGAATTTAGCATCCCTCATGAAAGTGAGTTTATTCATCACCCAATCAAAACACCTTTGTTATTTGATGCATTTAATTTTATTCCCGGACAAAAATTAAAATTTGAAGTTCACAATGAAAAAGGTGAATCGAAAATTGTAGTGTGGGAATGTGCTGTAAATACTTATAACCAAACCTATTTGCAGTGCAGCGAAACAACATCAACTGCCTATTTTGTAAACAACGGAACGGTATTTTATTTCACAAATTATTACGGAAATAAAAAATCACCGTTATATCAATTTTATTTAGCCTTTCATAAGATATTATTAGGCTATTACCATCACATGGAAATTACGGATAACTTACCCATCACAACTTTTGGTTATCATCCAGGATTAATACTACATGATTTTATTGCTCCATTTTTCACCTGGATGAAAGTGAACTATACCTCAAAATTCACCTATTTAGATCATGCATTGATACCAAGTGAGATACATCTGGAGAGTGCGATTTCAACCGCGTATGGCAATCGAAAAAGTACCATCACCAACTATTCCATTCAAATTCGAGAACAACGAATTAAAGCATGGAAAGTGATTTCAAACAACCGAACCCTATTTACGTTTACATGCCTGGAAGATTCTCATTCATAATATTATTTCTGTTCAGTTCTACTTTTAGCAATGCACAATCATTTTTCAAAAGTAAAAATGACAGCATCGCGTTTGGGTATAATTGGTACGGACAATACAAAACCACCCTGCAATTTTGCGATAGTTTAATTGAGCTTAAATTAGGATACTATGAATTATACCTCACAGCAGCATATGCAGCCAATCAATTGAAAAAACCATTATTGGAACAAGGATATTTGTTGAAGGCGCAAAATGAAAATCCACAAGATACGGCAATACGCCAATTATTAATAATCAATCACATTCAAAACAATCAATACCATCAAGCCGTACGAATCAATAATCAACTCAAAAAAATAAGACTTGAACAAAAACTTTCTCCCATACACCTTATTCACACAGAAACAGGAATCAAACTTAGCAACAACGATTCACTGTACAAGCCGCTTTATTACCAACAGATAGGAATTGGGGCGAAAATTGGAACAGTAATTTGGTATAACGCCATTACTCATATTTCACAGCAAGCATACTATGGCGATATTAATCAATGGCAATATTACAGCTCCGCACAATTCAGTTTTGCAAAAAATTGGAATGTTATTTCGACTGTGCATCTTTTATCTTTTAAAACCACCAATGTACCTGAGTTATATGCTAACAATATACCAAAAGAAAATCCTTGGGCGACATCAATAACAGTTAGCAAATCAAACAAAAATTTTACCTATACATTAGGCACAGTCTATTCAAAAATGAATAAGGATGAACAACTCCAGTTTCAGCCACAAATCACTTGGTGGCCTTTTTATAACAACCGATTCATGTTACAAACAGGCCTAAATTATTTAACAGAAAACAATAAACTTCAAACCAATATAACAACTGCATTCCGACCAATAGAAGCCCTAAACATCACTTGTACTTATGCCTATTTAAATGCAAAAAACTTTACAGAACAAAATGCATATTTGGTGAACAATTCATTTGACTTCACCCTTAACAGATTTCAAATGATGGCAAGTTATGAAGGAGCAAAAGGTTGGTCGCCATATTTATTTTACCAATTAGAAACAAAGGAAGAATTCGATTTTAAAATAAACTATCAACTGCACATGATTATGGCAGGTGTAAGAAAAACTTTATAAATTAATAGTGATTATGAAAAAAGGATTAGCAATCATTATCGGTATTATGCTGATAAAATTTAGTGTAGCACAAGATGCAATGCAAACAGCATTTGAGCAAAGTTACATACAAGAACAAGCCGGCAATTATAAAGGGGCTGCCCAAAGTATAGCTGTTGTTTACAATCCCAAAAGTTATGAATGTAACTTGCGTTTAGGCTATTTAAATTACATGAGTGGCGCCTACAATGATGCGATAGGATATTACAAAAAAGCAATTGACTTGATGCCATATGCCATTGAACCCAGATTAGGTTACGTGTATCCCGCAGCAGCATTAGGAAAATGGGATGATGTGGTTTTACAGTATCAAGCTATATTAAAAATTGATCCTAAAAATAGTACGGTGAATTACAAGTTGGGTGTAATATACTATAACAGAAAAAAATATGCCCAAGCATACGCATTATTTGAAAAGGTTGTTAACCTATATCCTTTCGATTATGATGGTTTGATCATGTTTGCTTGGACCAACTACCGATTAGGAAAATTACAACAAGCGAAGCTATTGTTTAAGAAAGTACTGCTACTTTCACCAAACGACAAATCGGCTTTGGAGGGATTATCTATGATTAAATAGAGAAAAAGGCTCAAGGATAGATTAAGGCATCTTAAATAATCCTATAAATATTTCTTAACAGCAGCCGCAATTTTTTCAGGAGGTAGTTGTTCCATACAACTCACCCCATCAACACAACTGCCTCTGTAAAAACATTTACATGCTTTATCCGGTGAAACGATTTCGCCTTTGCCAAACAAATCAAACTCGTGCGGATTAAAAATGTTATTCATCAATACTATTTTTTTACCCAATGCCAAGGTAATATGCATACCCATGGTTACTTGTGTTACCACTAATTCACATTGATGAACAAGATTGATAAATTCATATAAACTAAAATAACCCAAATACAATGCCCCACTGCGTTGTTGAATTTCATTATTTCGCGCATGTTCAGCCTCTCCACCCAACAATAATATTTCAGCTTCCGGATTTTGTTTTTTTAGTAAAGCCACCAACTCCACCCATTTATCAATACTCCATAAACGGGTAGTCCAGCGTCCTCCGCAACCTGTATTTAATCCGATTATTTTTTTATCGGCAGGTAAATTCCATCTGTAACCTTTCTCCTCATGCGTATCCATTAAATAAGTTTCTCCTTGATGGGTAAAACCGCATATTTCAAAAATTTCCTGCAAATAACTTTTGGTGTTTGCCTTGCTTACATCATCAAAAAGTCCTGTTGAAAATTTATGCAGAGCCAACTCATTAACAGGTTGGATTTCGTTATCTTTTAATACAAAGCCAAATTTTTCATTGGCATCAATTATTTTCAAAAGCGCACCGGCTTCTTTTTCTTTATCCAAATTAACTGCAATATCCCAACTGCTGTGTTGCGCATATAGTATAGAGTTATGATCCCATTTTAAAATTTCATCCACTTGCGAAGCAGGCAAAATATCGGGTGTCCATGTGAGCCAAGTAATTTTACAACCCGGATATAAATTGCGGAATTTAACCACCAATGGGGTAGTACGAATTACATCACCAATGGCTCCTAATTTTATAATGAGTATTCTTTTGCTTACTTTTTCGTAAGCCGCGCAATCGTCACAATGATAACCATGCTGTTTATGTGGCTTGCATGGAATATGTCCTTTAAAATGTCTGCAATCTGCTTTGTAAATCATATTATCAATCAAACGCCTCAGGCGGTTATTAGCTTTAGCAATAATAAACTTAAGCGGTAAAAACACCAAATTAATAGGCCAAACCTTAAGGCATTTTGTCAGTTCATAGGTTTGTGGCCGCTAATTTGTATATTGCTTTACACATTAATTCACAAACTAATGAAAAAAGGAACCATCATTTTACTTGCGGTTGCAGGTTTATTTTTATTGCTGATTTTTAACGGATGCAGCAGTTACAACAACATGGTAAGCAAACAAGAAGCTACTTCATCGGCTTGGGCTCAAGTTGAAAATGTGTATCAAAGACGTTTAGATCTTATTCCGAATTTGGTGAATACCGTAAAAGGTGTGGCCAATTTTGAACAAAAAACATTAACCGATGTAATCAATGCGAGAGCAAATGCTTCGTCTATTAAAGTTGATGCCAGCAAATTATCACCTGAACAAATTCAAAAATTCCAAGCTTCACAAGGCGAATTAAGCCAAGCTTTAGGGCGTTTAATGGTTGTGGCTGAACAATATCCTCAATTAAAGGCAACTCAAAACTTTTTGGAATTGCAAAGTCAATTGGAAGGCACAGAGAATCGCATTACTACCGAGCGTCAAAAGTTTAATGATATTGTAAAAGATTACAATACCTACATACGTAAATTCCCACAGGTGATTTACAGCGGAATTTTCGGCTTTGATAAAAAAGGATATTTTGAGGCGGATAAAGGTGCTGAAAAAGCTCCAACTGTTGATTTCAAAGAATAATATTAATTAAGCCACAATTGTTGAATACATTCACGGTTGTGGCTTTTACCTTACAATAATGGCTGAAACCTTTTTTACACCACAAGAGCAAGATCAAATCGTTGAAAGCATTCGAAAGGCTGAGTTAAATACCAGTGGCGAAATTCGATTGCATATCGAAGCAAATTGCAGCGTAAATCCTTATGAACGCGCTAAGCAAGTATTTGAATCCTTAGGCATGCATGCTACCGAATTAAAAAATGGTGTATTGTTTTATTTGGCCTATGCCGATAAAAAATTTGCCATCATTGGCGATAAAGGCATACATGAAAAGGTTTCGCAACAATTTTGGGATGAAGAAAAAGAATTATTAATCTCCTACTTCAAACAAAACAAGTTTGCCGAAGGATTATGTTTGGCCATTGCACAAACCGGAGAGAAATTAAAACAGCATTTCCCTTATCACAGTTCAGATAAAAATGAATTGAGTAACGACATTTCATTTGGTGACAAGGGGGGTAATCATGCATAACCACATTCCATTGAATCGAACTATAAAAAAACTAGCTTATACTTTTAAAGTATTACTATTAACGGCAAGCACCTTTCTACTTGGAATAAATACTTTATATGCCAAAGATATTCCTGCCAAACCCAATGCGCTAGTAAATGATTATGCCAACATATTAACCGGCAACGAAAAACAAGCACTTGAACAAAAACTTTTAAACTACGAAGATTCAACCTCTACCCAAATTACCATTGTGATTGAACAATCATTGGATGGGGATGATTTATTCGATTACTGCCAGCGTTTGGCTGAAAGTTGGGGGATTGGTGTTAAAGGGAAAAACAACGGTATCCTCATTTATGTTGCCATTGGAGACAGAAAATCGCGCATTCATACAGGGTATGGCATGGAAGCTACCATTACCGATGCATTAAGCACCCGAATTAGAACTACGCAAATGAATCCTGCCTTTAAGGAGGGAAGGTTTTATGATGGATTAGATGCTGCAACAACCAGCATTATGAAAGCTGCAAGCGGTGAGTTTGTAAATGATGGGAACGATAAACCCATGAAAGGAATTCCTAGAGGACTCATCATCATTATCGTTATCATCATTTTACTTATTTTCACAAGTAAAGGCAAAGGAGGAAGAGGAATGCGAGGTAATCGCGGATTTGGCGGTGGTCCGGTTTTTTGGGGAGGAACCTTTGGCAGTGGCGGATTTTCATCAGGTGGAGGTGGTGGATTCGGAGGCTTTGGCGGTGGAGGTTTTGGTGGCGGTGGCAGCGGTGGAAGTTGGTAAAACAACCGTGACGAAGCGACTACATTCATTAGGCCTTCGTGAATGATACCATAAAAACAAGTGATTTTTTAAGCTACTCACAATTATTTTGAGCCATGCGCATTTATGGTTCATCATTCAAGATCCCCTTCACATTCGAACAATTCTGCCGTCTTCCATTTCAATTATTCTATCGGTAGCATTTGCAAACTCAGGGTCATGCGTAACAATAAGTAAGGTTTGTTTAAACTTTACAGACAACTCTTTAAAAATATCGAATACAATATTGCTGTTTTTTTTATCCAAATTCCCGGTTGGTTCATCCCCCATGATAATCAATGGATCATTAATTAAAGCACGTGCAATAGCTACCCGTTGTTTTTGACCACCGCTTAATTGGTTTGCAGGTTTATCAGCTTCGCTTTCTATTCCCAAAATCGTTAACTTTTCCATCGCTCTTCGGGTAATTTCAACTTCCGAATATTTACCTAATTTCAATGCAGGCAACATCACATTGCGCAATACTGAAAATTCATTCAACAAATAATGAAACTGAAACACAAAGCCAATCTTTTCATTTCTCACCTGAGCCAATTCTCTTTCTTTTCTGCCACGCATGGTTACTCCATCAATCATTAAGTCGCCTTCATAATCGGTATCCATGGTAGATAGAATGTATAATAATGTTGACTTACCACAACCTGATTTGCCGGTAATTGAAACAAAATCACCTTTATTTACCTCGAAAGAAACCTCCTTCAGAACCTGCGTTGTAACAGGATCATGAAAGTATTTACTGATGGATGATGCTTTTAATACACTCATGCTTTATTTCCCTCTGATAATTACAACCGGATCGATTTTACTTGCCTTACGAGCCGGAAAAAGTCCTGCCAGATAAGTGGTGATTAATGAAAAAACGATACCTATCAAATAAAACTTTGGATTATAGTTGATGGGATATGTTTTTATGGTAGGTAATGCCGCAGTGTTAAATGGTATTTGGTCAATACCGAATGACATTATTAGCCCAAATAATAAACCGGCTAAACCACCAACTAACCCTATTGTTAAAGCAATACTCAAAAAAATACGTTTTACATCTGCCCCCGAAAATCCGGTAGCTTTTAATATGGCAATGGTATCCATCTTTTCATAAATCATCATATTTAAAATGTTATAAATACCAAAACCTGCAACTACTAATAATGTTATTCCAACTGCATAAGAAATTAATGTTCTCACTTTTGAACCTGTTTCAAACTGCGAATTAGCCGTTTGTATGTCTTCTGCTTCAATATTAAAAATACGCTTATATTCTTTTGCTAAGGCAGGTGCAATGTTTAAATCATGCAACTTCACTTGTAAATCGGTGATGTACGAATTTGGCTTACCCAATAATTTTTGAGCAGTGGCAATAGAAGTATAACTCTGCACCTTATCTACATCATTTAACCCGGATTGAAAGAAACCAACCACTTTAAGCGGCATTCTATCTCCTTTTGAAGTTGTTACTTGTATCACATCACCAATATTAACCATCATTTTTGCTGCAGCAGATTTACCCAAAATAATGCTATTGGGTATATTGGCTAAATCAAGATAGCTACCCGCTGTAACATAGTTGCTAAAGAAAAACAGTTTATTTTCAGCAACTACATCTACCCCATTTATTGCACCTGCTACATCAATGGCTCCAACGTTGTAAAATACCTGTAAACTTAGTTTGGGCGCAACACCTAAAACACGTTTATCTTTTTTTAATATTTGAACAATGGCATTGCTGTTATAAATTTCTTGACGCCCGCTATTGGGTTTTATTGATTGAATAAAGTGATGTTGCGATCGTTTGGCAGAGTCCAATGTAATAGGTTGTTGAGCCGCTTGTTTAAGTTCACTGTATAACTTTACATGAGGCGTACGATTTAATATTAATCCGTCTAACAAATCATTTAACCCTGACATAAAACTGAGTAAAGTGATAAACATCGTAATACCAAATGTAACGCCAACTGCGGCCACCAAAGTTTGTTTAAACCTTGCTAACAAAATTGATTTGGCGATGGTATATGTTAATGAATTTTTCATGGCTGTACAAGCATTACTTCATCCGTTTCACTCAAGCCTGAAATGATTTCAACCTTCTTATAGTCTTTTAGTCCGGTTACTACTTTTTGTTGAGTACCATCTGCCTTGGTTACCATGTTATCATCAGATACCGCACTGCGAGGTAAAGTAAGTACTTGATTCCTGGATTCTATAAAAATATTAGCTTCAACAGATAAATTCGGAAATAGTACTTGAGGTGATTTGGTGAATTCAGCTTCAACCGTAAATGTTTTGGTACGTTCATTCATATATGGATTAATATGTTTGATTACTGCTTCATACAACTCACCCTTATAACTATCCATGCTGATATATACCTTCATACCTACTTTTATTTTAACCACATCATATTCATCAACTTGCAACTCAATAGTAAACTCGTTAGCCGATCCAATCACAGCAAGCGGAGCATTGGGTGTAACCATTTCACCAACTTCTTTTTGTATCGCATAAATTTTCCCTGTTACTTCACTTCGAACCTCAAAATCACTCAGCACCTCTTCCGATAATTGTAAATTATTTTTTGATTGAGCAGCCAAAAAATCAAGTTGCTTTTTTAAGTCGTTGAGTTTTAAAATGGAGGTTTGATAAACGGTTCTACTATTTTGATAAGCCAACTCCCTTTGTTCTAAATCAACCTTTGAACCTACATTCTGTTCCCACAAACTTTGTTGACGTTTTAATGCCAATGAATCATTTAAAAATTTAGCCCGGGAAAAATCAATATTAGCTTTTAGTTCTGCGAGTTTTATTTTATTGGCTTCGGTGTTATTTAATTGAGCCGCTAATGCCGCATTGGCCTTATTAATTTGGGAAGTATTATTGCTGATTCGCATAATAACCTCACCTTTATTCACGGCATCACCCTCGTTTACCAACCATTCTAAAATAGTTCCGTTAGCTTTGGTATAAACTTGGTATTGATGTTTTGCCTTAACCGTACCCGATGCGTAAACCGAGGAAGTAATGTCTTCTCGAACGGGCTTTGTTGTTTCTTGTTTTTTACCGCATGCGTGTAAAATTAAAAGCAGCAAAAAAGAATACACTTGTATTTTCATATCTCAAAAGTAAGCATACCAACTTTTGAGTGTGTATGACAAGCATCAGTTTTAAAATGAACATACCGAATAAATCCTTTACTTAACCGACTGTTTTTAAGAGGTAGGATGACATCCATTGGTTTATAACAACATTTTTTGTATTATCGGGGTATGTTACAACACATCGACCTCACAAAAGTATTGGTTATTGATATAGAGACCGTTCCTCAATATCCCTCCTATAAGGATGTGCCCGAGTATTGGCAACAATTATGGGATAAAAAAGCGGCATTTTTAAAACGTGATGAAGCACAAGGCAGCTCCGATATTTATCCTAGAGCAGGTATTTATGCGGAGTTTGGAAAAATCATTTGTATTTCGGCAGGTTTCTTTACCCGAAGTGGAAACTTTTGGCAGTTCAGGATTAAATCATTTTATGGGGATGATGAACGTATTTTGTTGGAGGAGTTTAACCTTACTTTGAATCGATATTTTAATGAACCCGACCAATTGCTTTGTGCACATAACGGCAAAGAATTTGACTTTCCGTACTTATGCAGGCGAATGCTCATCAACGGACTTGAAATACCCGATACTTTATCCATAGCTGGTAAAAAACCGTGGGAGGTGAATCATATAGATACAATGGAATTATGGAAGTTTGGAGACTTTAAAAATTTCACCTCATTAGAGTTATTAGCCGCTACATTTAATATCCCAACCCCTAAAGATGATATTGAAGGCAGCATGGTATGGAGTGTTTACTGGCAAGAAAACAATTTGGAGCGCATCAAAACTTATTGTCAAAAAGATGTGGTAACCGTAGCACAACTGCTGCTTCGATTTAGAAATGAGCCACTATTAACCGATGATCAGATAACATTTGCATGAGCAGAATAAAACTTGATTTACCAGAACGCTTCAATTTTCAATGCCAAATAAAAGTAAGGATTGATGATATTAACTACGGCAATCATTTAAGTAATGATGCTTACTTAAAATATATGCACGAAGCACGCATGCAATTTTTGCAATATTTAGGTTTAAGTGAAATGGATATTGGCGGAGCATCAGTAATTATGGGTGATACAGCCATTGTGTTTAAAGCAGAATGTTTTTACGGTGATATATTAAACATAGCAGTAACCGCAAGTGATTTTGGTGCAAGAAGCTTTGATATATTTTATTTATTTACCCATTCAACCTCTCTTAAAACCGTGGCAGAAGCAAAAACAGGAATGGTGTGTTACGATTATAATTCGCGAAAAACAGTACCTGTACCTGAAACGTTCAAACAATTATTTGAAACCCAAAATAGTTAGAGGGTAGATACCAATTAACAAAAACAAACATTATGAAGAAGGATAGTAATTTTAAATTTGTGCGGAAGGAAGTTGAAAAACTATTCGGCAATAACCGGAAAAAAGCTTTTAACTATAAACAAGTAGCTGCCGCACTTGAAGTAGACAGTACAGAAGGAAAAAATCTTATTATTCGTACCCTGAAGCAATTAGAAAAAGAAGGGTTGATTGAAGAAATTATGCCCGGAAAGTATTTGGCAACATTCACCTCTCAATTTGTCACAGGCAGAGTTGATTTAACCCAAAAAGGATATGCGTTTATCATTCCTGATGAACCTAATGTTGGAGACATTTACATTAGCTCGCAAAATTTAAATACAGCACTAAATGGCGATAAGGTAAAAATTAATTTGTTTGCTCAAAAATCAGGGGCAAGGCCGGAAGGTGAGGTGATCGAAGTAATAGAAAGGAAACGAAATGAATTTGTGGGCGTGGTTGAAACCGGGTATAATTATGCCTTTGTGATTCCGGATGATAAGCGAAACAACATTAGTATTTTTATTCCGGGTGATAAACTGAACAAAGCCAAAAATGGTGATAAAGTAATTGCACGAATCAATGAGTGGTTACCCGAGCATCAAAATCCAATTGGTGAGATTATTGAAATTTTAGGTAAACCCGGAGAGCATAACACCGAAATGCATGCCATTATCGCGGAGTTTGGTTTTGCCAACAAGTTTCCGGAATCGGTTGAACGTGAAGCCGCTCAAATACCCGACACAGTAAGCAAAGAAGAGATTGGAAAGAGAAGAGATTTTCGGAAAATCACCACCTTCACTATCGATCCGGAGGATGCAAAAGATTTTGATGATGCTTTATCAATACAAAAAATTAGTGCGGATGAATTTGAAATTGGCGTGCACATTGCGGATGTTTCACACTATGTAAATCCCGGAACCGAATTAGATAAAGAAGCCTTTGAAAGAGGCACATCAGTGTATTTGGTTGACAGAACCATTCCTATGCTACCCGAAAAACTATCGAACGGAGTATGTTCGTTACGACCACTTGAAGAAAAACTCACGTTTAGTGCTGTTTTTAAAATGAATATGGCCGGAGAGGTGCTTGACCAATGGATTGGCAAAACAGTAATTTACAGTGATAGGCGTTTTAGTTATGAAGAAGCACAAGAACGCATTGAAAATAAAACCGGAGATTATGCTGAAGAGATCAACATCTTAAATGCAATTGCACTTAAACTCCGCGAAAAACGCTTTAAAAATGGTGCAGTAAATTTTGAAACCGAAGAAGTAAAGTTTAAGCTGGACGAAAACTTTAAACCTATTGGTATATATAAAAAGGTGAGAAAAGACGCTCATAAATTGATTGAAGAATTTATGTTGCTTGCCAATAGAAAAGTAGCTGAGTTTGTTTTTAAAATGAAAAACGAAAACAAACAGCCTAAAACTTTCGTGTATAGGGTGCATGAGCCACCGAGTGAAGATAAGCTTAAACTCTTCAACTTATTTGCATCACGTTTCGGTTATAGTATTCAAACTACTTCGCATAAAGCCATTTCAAATTCATTTAACCAATTGTTGGAAGAAGTTGAAGGCAAGCCTGAACAAAATATTATTCAAAGCATGGCGGTAAGAAGCATGATGAAAGCTTTTTATACCACCCAAAAAACGAGTCATTACGGTTTGGCCTTTGATTATTACACACATTTTACCTCACCCATCAGGCGCTACCCTGATTTAATGGCCCATCGTTTATTGTTTGATTATTTGCACAACGGAAAATCTGCCGGTGCTGAATTTTATGAGCAAAATTGCAAGCATGCATCTCAAATGGAAATTCAAGCAGCAGATGCGGAAAGAGCAAGTGTGCGTTACAAACAAGTAGAGTATATCAAAGATTTTATTGGCACAGAGTTTTCAGGCATTATCAGTGGTGTTACGGAATGGGGTATTTATGTTGAAATAACAGAATATAAATGTGAAGGTATGATCCGCTTATCAAGTATGACAGACGACTTTTATCAATTTGATGAAATGAATCAGTGGATTATGGGAAGGCGAAGTAAAAAAGTTTATCAACTTGGCGGAGAAGTTACCGTTAGGGTAAAAAATGCCGATGTACAACGCAGACAAATTGAATTAGAATTAATGGATGCCATACCATTTACCAGAGCTGTTAAACGACTCAACCCGAAACAAAAGAAAGAGAAAAAGGAAGTAAAAAGAAAAAAAAGAAGAAGATAACAAAATTTAATTCCTGATTTTCAATACTTTTGAAACTCGTAAAACGATTATTTAAAATAAAGCCTCAAACTCATATATTTGGGGCTTTACAATATAACTGAGCATGAAGAAACTCTTACTGGCCATTGTTGTGTGTATTTCAGTAAGTGCATTTGCACAAAAAGGAAAGCCGGCATCAGGATATGATGTGATACATCCGTTTAAAAATGGAATTGCCAAAGTTGAAAAAGACGGTAAGCAAGGATTTATTAATGAATCAGGGGAAGAATTTGTTCCTGTGAAATATGATATGATTTATCCCTGGGAAAAAGGAAGGGCAAAAGTGGAAATAGCCGGTAAGTTTGGTTTTATTAATGAGGCCGGAGAAGAATACATTCCTGTTAAATACGATTACATTGGTCCGTTTAAGAATGGCTTGGCCATTGTATCCTTAAATGGTAGAAGAGGATTAATAAATGAAGCCGGAGAAGAAGTTGTTCCTTTGCAATAATTAGAGTAAATAATATAGTAAAAGCCTCGCATAGCGGGGCTTTTTTATTTCCCTAAGGCCATTTTGTAAATCTTTTCATTCTCTTTGGCCGAACGATCTAAGTCAACCAAAGGCCGCCAATAATCGCGTGTTAATATAAAATCGTATCGATCTTCCTCATGTGGTTTTAAGGCATAAGGTTCATGGGCTTTAAAACCCGGCAAGTTTTTTAACTCAGGCAACCAATATCGCGCATAGTTTCCTTTGTTATCATAATCATATGCTTGCTTAGGAATATTAAAATATCGAAAACCTCTGGCATCATTCCCTACACCTGCAGTGTAATTCCAATTTCCATAGTTACTGCAAACATCATGGTCAATCAATTGGCTTTCAAACCAAGCAGCTCCCCACAACCAATAAATACCCAAATTTTTAGTTAAAAAACTAGCTACATTTTGTCTACCCCGATTACTCATAAAACCTGTAAGTAACATTTCACGCATACTTGCATCCACTAAAGGATATCCAGTTTTTCCCAATCTCCATTTTTCAAATAAATCAACATCCATTTTCCACTGAACAGGAATACCTTGTATACCTTCCGGTTTAAATACTTTATTTCCATATTTCATCACCACAAAACGGAAATAGTCTCTCCACATCAACTCAAAAAGCAACCAATATGTACTGTCGTTTTTCACACGCTCCGATTCGTAACGTTTTACTTCCTCATAAATTTTTCGAGGACTGATACAACCCAAAGCCAGCCATGGAGAAAACTTACTGCTGTAATCAGCGCCAAGCATTCCGTTGCGGGTTTCTTTGTATATTTTTAACAAATCTTTTTCCCAAATGTATTCTTGTAATCTGTTTAAGGCCCATTGCTCTCCACCTTTAAAGGCCAATACTGCACGTTCATCCGGCTGTATGGCGTGCAATCCTAAATCACTCAAAGATGGAATGCCGGTTGATGGTAAATTTGGTATAGCCGTTAATTGTTGAGGTGTACTAAACGTTTTACGAACAGTGGTTTCTCGTTCTGTTTTTTTTCTGAAATCAGTAAATAAATCAGGTAAACGTTTAACCGGGAAAGGTAAATCTTCGGGATGATATAAGGTATTTCCCCAGTAGCCTTCCAATAAAATTTTATGCTTAAGTAATTGAGCTTCGAGTTGTTGTTCTGCATGAATTTCTTCCGAAGCTGCCTCTTTATGGTAATAAACAGATTGAACACCTAACTTTAAACAAAGTGCAGGAATCACCTCCTCCGGCTTCCCAATAAATACCATCAAATCACTGCCTAATTGTTGCAGTGATTGTCGAAGTGCAATAACCGATTCAATAACAAACTTGGCTCTTAAACTCCCTGTGCGAGCAAATCCTAAGGATGTTTGTTGATAGTCATCAGGGTTAAAACAATACACTCCTGCTACTGCTGCGCCTTTTGAGGCTGCACGTACCAATGGCTCGTGGTCATGAGTACGCAAATCATTTCTAAACCAAATAAGGTGTTGTGGCATAAATTAATAACCTTAAAACGTGCATTTGGTTTGAATGATGAAAAATTTTACATACCTGGGAGTGTATATAATACCATACGATTTGGTAGGCTTCGGTAGATATTTAATTGATTGAAATTAAGCTTCAATCATCACCTTTTTAGGTAACTGGCATACATTTGTTTTAATGATTGTTAAAGACTATCCCGAATTTAATCCGAACCTGATTTATAAGAACAAACACTTATCTACGATTATCCCTGCCTTATTTAGAAAGCACGATTTAAACTATACTCGTAAACGAATACAAACACCTGATAACGATTTTTTTAATGTTGATTGCATTTTGCGTAATCACGGCAAAGCGTTGGTAATGCTTCATGGATTGGAAGGCAATAGCCAATCACAGTATATTAAAGGATTTGCGAAACTTTTTAATGCAGAAGGTTTTGATATTCATGCCATCAATTTCAGAAGTTGTGGAGGAGAATTAAACTTACAACCCTATTCATATCATAGTGGTTTTATTGAAGATTTACATTTTTACCTCACATCAATTGCCAATAAATACAATGGAATTTACTTATTGGGATTTAGTTTAGGAGGAAATGTATTACTTAAATACCTTGCACAATCAAGCCTTGTGCCTAGCAATGTAAACGCTGCGGCAGCCATTTCTGTTCCGGTTGATTTAAAAGGGTCGGCAATGGAACTTGATAGCGGTTTAAACCGAATGTATATGCAACGGTTTTTAAGCAGCCTTACTAAAAAAATGATGGCAAAGCATAAACAATTTCCAAAGGAGATTAGCATAAAAGGAATTCATAAAATTAAAAACTTTAAAGAATTTGATGATGCTTACACTGCGCCTTTGCATGGTTTTAAGGATGCCGAAGACTATTGGGCAAAATGCAGCAGTATTTATTCTTTAAATACAATTAACACCCCCACCCTCTTGGTTAATGCCAAAAATGATCCGTTTTTAAGCGCAAGTTGTTTCCCATATGATGAGATAGTAGATCATCCGTTTTTACACGGAATTTTTAGTGCTTTCGGTGGACATGTAGGATTTATGATGAATGGGAAACAAAGTTGGCTTGAGCCGGTAATTTATAGTTTCTTTGAAGATTAACATATGCAATAACCCTCCAAAATATCCCCTATGAAAAAAATAATATCAATTATCTTGTTATCAATCTTGAGCGTTCAAATCCATGCTCAAAACAAAACACGAGATAGTTTATTACTTATTTTAAATCAAACTACTTCATTCGACACGTTAAACATTAATGCAATTAGTCAACTCGGTCTGATGTACCAACACATCAATGTAGATAGTTTAATTATCATTGCAAATAAGGTTATCCAAGAATCGAAAAATTTAGATTATACCAACGGATTAGGAGATGGCTACAAATTGTTAGGCATTGCACATTACATGAAGTTTGAAAAATCAAAAGCCATTTATTTCGATTCCGTTGCAATTGGATATTATTCATTAACCGAAAACAACAAAGGAATAGGTGCTGTTTACAACAACCTTGGTGTATTATTTGCCGAAACAGGAGAATATCAAACGGCTAATAAATATTACAAAAAAAGTCTGGAGCTCAGACGCATTACCAATGATTTAAAAGGTATAGGTGATAGTTATGCGAATTTAGGTAACAATTACTTGTCGTTAGGAAATTATCCTGAAGCCTTAAAAAACACGTTCCTTGGTATTCGTTATCGCCAACAAATCAACAACCAAATTGGCTTATCGAATAGCTACATGAACTTAGGTACGGTTTATTATCAATTAGGAGAATTAAAAAAGGCTGAACACTACATCAGAAAGTGTATTCAATTGAGTGAAGAAATTGGTAACTTATCAGAAATGTCCAATCGACTCATCAATCTCGGAGGAGTTCAATATTTCATCGGCAAATATGATTCGGCTATTGTTAGCTTTCAAAAAGCTGCCACCATAGCTAAAGAACAACAAAATATAGAATCATTAATATTGGCTTACTCTAATCTTGGTGATACCTACATGGCTAAGCAGCAATATGAAAAGGCTCTTGAAACTTTTAACGAAGCGTTTTCATTACTTAATGACGATACCGATAACCGATATAAAAGTACCCTTTACAGCAGTATAGGTGCCGTATATGGCGCCAAAGGTGAGTACCCAAAAGCGATTACATTTACTGAAAAAGGATATGAACTTGCAATAGCAGATAACAACAAACCTACCCTAAAAAATATCACTGAATTATTAAGTAAGTACCATGAAAAGAATAACAACCTGGGTCTTGCATTAAAATTTCATAAGATATATGCTGCTTATAAAGACAGTTTATTGGGAGAAGAAACCAAACAAAAAACTAAAGACCTTGAAGTTGCATTTGAATTTGAACAGAAAGAAAGGGCCATTACATTATTGGAGAAGGACAATAAACTAAAAGCTACGCAAAACAAATACCAACAAGCCGGATTAATTATTTTAATCATTCTTTTGATGTGGGCAATCACCAGTTTTATTCTCACCAATAACAGCCGCAAAAAATTAAACCATGCCAACATTTTAGTAAATCAACAAAAAGTTGAACTTGAAGTTCAGGCTGAAAAATTAAAAAGCTCTATTGCGTTTAAAGATCGTTTATTTTCTATTCTCGCGCACGACCTACGATCTCCGCTTAGTTCAATCACTTCACTAATTACACTTTCAGAAAATAATTTAATTGAACAAGAAGAATTTCTTTCCATGAGAAGCAAGTTAAAAACCAGTATAGAATCTTTAACAATGCTTTTAGATAATCTATTAACTTGGGGTAAAAAACAAATCAATCAAAATCAGCAAGCCAATAATGCTGTAGTTGATTTGAATGAATTGATTCAAAGAAATGTTCAATTACTAAACGAATCAGCCAGAAATAAAAATATAGTCATTCATGTTAGTATTGAACCAAAAAGTAAATTGGTATCTGATGCAAATCATATCGATTTAATTCTTCGTAACCTATTATCAAATGCTATCAAATTTACGGCATCAGGTAATGTACATATTAGTTGTAAAAAAGTGGAAAATGACATTGAATTGAGTATTCAAGACAATGGCATTGGAATGGATGCAACCACGTTAAGAAAGCTTGAAGAAAATAATTTTTATTCCAAATCGGGTACTTCAGGTGAAAGAGGAACCGGTCTTGGCATTATGCTGTGTAAGGAATTTATTGACATGAATAAAGGCAAATTAATCATCAACAGTAAGCCCGGTGAAGGCACAACGGTAAGTGTACGTTTCCCAATTGTTTAAAAAACCAATGAAAATGAAATATAAGTTACTCCTGATTCATCTTGCATTTGTACTTGTATCAAAAGCACAAGTTTTTATTCCCAAAGAACATTACATCAAAAAAGAAATTTATATTGAAATGAGGGATGGCGTAAAACTATTTACAGCGATTTATTCCCCTAAAGACACTACCCAAAAGTACCCTATTTTACTTAACCGAACACCTTATGGAATTGGGCCATATGGAGAAGATAAATTTCCGGGGCAATTACGTCCGTCAGAAGCATTCGCTAAAGAAGGATACATTTTTGTATTTCAAGATGTGAGAGGTAAAAATTTATCACAAGGAGAGTTTATAAACATGACTCCACACAAGGCCGAAAAAAAATCAATAAAAGATATTGATGAAAGTACCGATACATATGATTGTATAGAATGGTTATTAAAACATATCAAGAATCACAATGGCAAAGTAGGTCAATGGGGAATTTCTTACCCCGGATTTTACACTTCAGCGGGCATGATTGATGCACACCCGGCTCTAAAGGCAGCATCGCCTCAAGCGCCAATTTGTGATTGGTTTACAGGTGATGATTTTCACCATAATGGCGTGTTTTTTCTTCCGCACTTTTTTGGATTTACTTACTCATTCGGGCAGATAAGAAAAGAATTAAAACCGGCCAATTGGAGATCATTTCCCTACCCTACACCTGACGGATATCGATTTTATCTAGATTATGTAGGTCCATTAAAAAATGTATCAAAACTCTATAACAACGAAATACCATTTTGGAATGATGTGATACAACATGAAGCCTATGATACTTTTTGGCAAACTAGAAATTTGCGACCTCATTTAAAAAATATAAAACCGGCCGTGATGGTAGTTGGCGGATGGTTTGATGCTGAAAACTTATACGGTGCCTTACAAACTTATTACACCATCGAAAAACAGAGCCCTAAAACAACCAACGGAATAGTAATGGGGCCATGGGTTCATGGAGGATGGAACAGAAGTAACGGAGATTATTTAGGCGATATTTCATTTAAACAAAAAACGGCTCAATACTATAGAGACAGCATTGAATTTCCATTTTTCAACTACTACCTTAAAGGAAAAGGCAAATACAAACCAACAGAAGCAATCATGTTTGAAACAGGATCTAACCAGTGGAAAGTATATGCTCAGTGGCCACCTAAAAAAGCAGTAAAACAATCCTATTATCTTCATAGTAACGGACAATTAACCGCAGGAATGGATGATGGTGCTCAAAGCTTTTTAAGCGACCCAAATAAACCTGTACCCTATATGCAAACATGCGATAATGGCATGAGTAGGGAATACATGGTAGCCGATCAAAGATTTGCCGCAACAAGACCTGATGTAATGGTTTATCAAACCGAATCGTTTAATGATGAAACAATATTTACAGGACCGATTGAGGTTGAATTGGTGGTTTCAACAACGAATACTGATGCGGATTGGGTAGTTAAAATTATTGATGTGTACCCTGACTCAGCAGGGAGCGATAGTGTTAATGGCAGAAGTATTAAAATGAGCGGTTACCAAATGTTGGTACGAGGCGATATCATGAGGGGAAAATTCAGAAAAAGTTTCTCCAGTCCGATTCCTTTTGAGCCCGGTAAAAAAGATACTGTTTCATTTACGATAAGTGACATTAACCATTGTTTCAAAAAAGGCCATCGTTTAATGATTCAAGTGCAAAGTACTTGGTTCCCATTGGCAGAAAGAAATCCTCAACAATTTATGAATGTATTTGAAGCCGAAGAAAAAGATTTTATAAAGGCTACACATACCATCTTTGGCTCATCAAAAGTTACATTTTATAAATTAGAACAGCGTTGAATATTAACAAATTGATTTAATTCAATTCAGCAAAAAACATGAATAATACAACAGTAATCATATACGGCATCAAAAATTGTGACACCATGAAAAAAGCCTTCAACCGATTGGAGGAAAAAGGGATCAGCTATCAATTTCATGATTACAAAAAAGAGGGTATCAGCAAGGAAAAATTAGCTGAGTGGTTGAAGCAATCGGATTTGATGGATGTTGTAAATAATAAAGGCACTACCTATAAAAAGTTATCACCTGAACAGCAAGAAGCATTAAAGAGCCAAGGAAGTGCCATTCCAATCATCATGGAATATACATCTGTCATAAAAAGGCCAATTGTAGAAGTAGCAGGAAAATTATTAATAGGCTTAAACCCAAACGAATGGGCAGAAGCAGGTATTTAATTGGTTCGTTTTATTCCTGAAGATCGTTTACTAAAACGTATTAAATATCAAAACACCTATTCATTTAGCACCTCTCTCATTTTTATAAATTGCTTAACAACATTCAATATTAAACTATACAATTATCATTTATAATCCATTTTTGCAATGTATAGATTGCAATTTTATATTTTATTTGATATGTTTGGTTGTCAATTTAGGAATAAATGCATACATTTGCATAACAATAAACAGCGATGGAAGCTTTATTAGAATCACATAGCCGGCAATTAAATCAGCTCGAAATCAGGTTTCGCAGGAATTTAAATATCGAATGGAACGACCGTTTAATAGGCTTAACCGGGGCAAGAGGTGTGGGCAAAACCACGTTTTTACTCACACACATCAAAGAGCAATTAAAAAACTCGCCTCATGTGTTGTATGCCAGTATGGATGATTTCTATTTTAGTGAAGTGCCCTTACTCCAATTGGCTGACGAATGGGTAAAAAAAGGTGGTACCCATTTATTTTTGGATGAAATTCATAAATATCCCAATTGGTCGCAAGAGCTCAAAAACATTTACGACCGTTATAAAAAGCTTAAGGTTGTATTTACCGGCTCATCGGTTTTGCATATACAGAGCGGTAATGCTGATTTGAGCAGAAGAGCTGTTGTGTACAATATGGAAGGACTTTCATTCAGAGAGTTTTTAAATATTGAAGCAGGAACAACCTTTGAAAAAATTACCATAGAAGAGTTGATAAAAAATCATCTATCCATTGGTAAAGAAATCGTTTCAAAGGTTAAGCCCTTGGCCTATTTTGACAACTACCTCAAATATGGTTACTATCCGTTTTACTTAGAAAGCACCACTACCTATCATCGCAAATTGTTAAACACCATTAACCTGATGCTGGAAGTGGATTTACCTTATTTGCGCCATGTAGAAGTGAAGTATATACACAAGCTAAAAAAATTACTGTATATGCTCACTCAATCGGTTCCGTTTCAACCCAACGTATCCCAATTGGCGGCAGATATAGAAACTTCGCGTAATACGGTGATGTTGTATTTAAATTATTTAGAGGAATCAAAACTACTTAACTTATTGCGCAGCAAAGCCAGCAGCGATGCGCTATTGGCCAAGCCGGAAAAGGTGTACTTGCATCATCCTAATTTATTGCATGCCATAGGAAGTGCAGCATTGAACAAAGGCAATGAACGTGAAACCTTTTTCTATAACCAAGTAAACAATGTTTACAAAGTTGCCTACAGCACGCAAGGCGATTTTTTAGTAGAAGGAAAATACACCTTTGAAGTGGGAGGCAAAACCAAAGGCAAAAAACAAATCAAAACTCTTAAAAATAGCTATATCGCAGCTGATATGTTGGAGTATGGTTTTGAAAATAAAATACCCTTGTGGTTGTTTGGTTTTTTGTATTAAACCTAAAAAGCCACGGGTTTAAACCCGTGGCTTTGTTAAAAATTATAACATAGATTAAGAGTTTATATCAACTTATATTTAATTCTTACATATTCCTTCTATACTGCCCGCCTACCTCAAACAAGGCGTGGGTAATTTGACCCAATGAGCAATACTTTACGGTTTCCATCAACTCAGCAAATATGTTTTGGTTGTGAATAGCAACTTGCTGCAAACGTTGCAACATTGCTGTGCCTTTCTCTGCATTGCCTTTCTTCAACTCATTCAACATGGTAATTTGGTATTCTTTTTCTTCGGTGGTTGAACGAATCACTTCCGCAGGAACAATAGTAGGTGAACCTTTGCTGCTTAAGAATGTATTCACCCCAATAATCGGGTATTCACCGGTATGTTTTTGCATCTCATAATACAAACTTTCTTCTTGTATTTTGGTACGTTGGTACATGGTTTCCATAGCACCTAATACACCACCACGCTCGGTAATTCTATCAAATTCTGTAAGCACTGCTTCTTCTACCAAATCTGTCAATTCTTCAATAATGAATGAGCCTTGCAATGGATTTTCATTTTTTGCCAATCCTAACTCACGGTTAATAATTAACTGTATGGCCATGGCTCGCCTTACTGATTCTTCAGTTGGTGTGGTGATTGCTTCATCATACGCATTGGTGTGAAGCGAGTTGCAATTATCGTATATGGCATACAACGCTTGCAACGTGGTACGAATATCATTAAAATCAATTTCCTGGGCATGAAGTGAACGGCCTGATGTTTGAATATGATACTTCAACATTTGGCTGCGTTCATTCGCACCATATTTCAACTTCATTGCTTTTGCCCAAATTCTGCGGGATACGCGTCCAATCACTGAATATTCCGGGTCGATTCCGTTAGAGAAGAAGAAGGATAAATTCGGAGCAAAATCATCAATATTCATGCCTCGGCTTAGGTAGTACTCCACAAAAGTAAAACCGTTTGATAAAGTTAAGGCCAATTGTGTAATTGGGTTTGCACCTGCTTCAGCAATATGATATCCACTGATAGATACCGAATAGAAATTACGTACGGCATTATCAATAAAATATTGCTGCACATCACCCATTACACGCAATGAAAATTCTGTTGAGAAAATACATGTGTTTTGAGCTTGATCTTCTTTTAAAATATCAGCCTGCACCGTTCCGCGAACCTGCTTTAATGTTTCAGCTTTTATTTTGTTGTATACATCGGCAGGCAAAACTTGGTCACCTGTAACACCAAGTAACATCAATCCTAAACCATCGTTACCTTCCGGTAATTCAGCAGCGTTGTAGGTTGGACGTTTGGTTCCTTTAGCCTTAAAAATATCTTCAATTTTGTTGTTTACTTCTTCTTCTAATCCATTTGCCTTGATGTACAATTCGCATTGCTGATCAATAGCTGCATTCATAAAAAATGCGCAAATAATTGCAGCCGGACCATTGATGGTCATTGATACCGAGGTTTTAGGATCAGCTAAGTTAAAACCTGAATACAATTTTTTAGCTGCATCCAAACTCCAAACACTTACGCCTGAGTTACCAATCTTACCATAAATATCAGGGCGATGGTCAGGGTCGTTTCCATACAGTGTCACCGAATCAAAAGCCGTACTTAAACGTTTGGCGGGCATGCCTTGCGATACATAGTGAAAACGTTTATTGGTACGTTCCGGTCCGCCTTCTCCGGCAAACATACGTGTTGGGTCTTCGCCTTCGCGTTTAAACGGATAAATTCCTGCAGTGTAAGGAAAATCTCCGGGGAAATTTTCTTGCAATGCCCAACGTAAAATATCGCCCCAACCTTTGTACTTAGGCACAGCTACTTTCGGAATTTGGCTATGCGAGAGGGATTCGGTATGTGTTTTAATTTTAATTTCTTTATCACGCACCTTGAATACATAATATTCATTGCGGAACAAATCTTTCTTTTGTTCCCACGTTTCTAATATTTGGCGGTTACGTGGATCTAAATCCAACGCAACTTGATGATAGGTTTCATCCAATGCTTTTACTAAACGGTCTTTATCATCAAGCTTAGAGGCTTTAATAGTTTCGATTGATGTTTTTAAGCCATGCAATTTTTCAGCAATTTCTACTTGCTTATCCACCCACTTATCGTAGTTGCGGTTATTCTCACTAATTTCTGATAAGTAACGTGTGCGTGAAGGCGGAATGATGTAAACCTTCTCACTCATTTCATCAGTAATCTCGTAGGTAGATTTTAAATCAGCGCCTGTTTTTTCTACCACCTTATCCATCACCGCTTTGTACAAACTGTTCATGCCCGGATCGTTAAACTGGCTGGCAATGGTGCCAAACACCGGCATATCTTCAGGATTTTGATCGAAAAGTTTATGGTTGCGTTGAAACTGTTTTTTCACATCACGCAATGCATCCAATGCACCTTTTTTATCAAACTTGTTTATGGCAATGATGTCGGCAAAATCCAACATGTCAATTTTTTCCAATTGGGTTGCTGCACCATATTCAGGAGTCATTACGTATAAAGCCACATCACTGTGATCCATAATTTCCGTATCACTCTGACCAATACCTGAGGTTTCTAAAATAATCAAATCAAAGTTGGCCGCTTTAACAATGTCCACTGCTTCTTGCACATGCTTAGAAAGTGCTAAGTTACTTTGACGGGTAGCCAATGAACGCATGTACACACGTGAATTTTTAATGGAATTCATACGAATACGATCACCCAATAAAGCCCCACCGGTTTTGCGTTTACTTGGATCTACCGAAATAATGGCAATGGTTTTATCTTTAAAATCTAAAAGGAAACGTCTAACCAATTCATCCACCAACGATGATTTTCCTGCACCACCCGTACCGGTAATTCCTAAAACAGGAGCAGTACCTTTATTTAATGAGGTTAGTATTTGTTTGAAATTATCAGGATCGTTTTCCGCTGCAGAAATTAAACGTGCAATAGATTTATAATCCTTTTCAGTTAAGTGCTTAACCTCTCCGTTTAAATTTTGACCGGTAGGAAAATCACACTTCTCCAACATATCATTAATCATACCTTGCAAGCCCATGGCGCGGCCGTCATCAGGATGGTAAATGCGTGTAATTCCGTATTGGTGTAACTCTTCAATTTCTTCCGGTAAAATGGTTCCGCCACCGCCACCAAAAATTCGAATATGACCACAACCTTTTTGTTGGAGCAAGTCATACATAAATTTAAAGTACTCCACATGGCCGCCTTGGTAGCTGGTCATGGCAATGGCGTTGGCATCTTCTTGTATGGCACAGTTTACAACCTCCTCTGCACTGCGGTCGTGTCCAAGGTGAATAACCTCTGCACCGCTGGCCTGAATAATTCTGCGCATGATGTTGATTGCTGCATCATGTCCATCAAACAAACTGGCAGCAGTAACTACACGAATTTTATTTTTAGGTTTATAAATTTCAACTGTTTCCATAATCATCGATTTCTATTGAAAATTGGGCAAATTTAGCGCTTTTGTTGGAGAAACATAGCGTAATGGCGCCTCATACAAAAAGCTAATACACTGTAAATCAAAACGTATATAATAAACTATTGTTTACGCTCCCAAAAAAAGGATTGATGCCCGGTGGAGGGAAGGCATCATAGGCATATCTGGCTTGAATACGAAATGTGAATTTACTTAAGGTTTTAAACAACACATTTCCTTCTACCGACACGCGATAATCGTTGATATCTGTAATTTTAGGTTGGAGATAGGCAACGAATGTTATGGGAATTTCGGGCCACTCGCTAATATCCAAACTGGCATATGAACTTAATCGCATATTGTTTTGAGAAGGCAATTCAGGGTTTTGTTCATATTCATACATGATTACATTACCCATGTAAAAAAAAGATTTTTCATCTTTATACAACCTAAACCTGAGTCCACCGCCAATTAATAATCGCATATTGATATCCAACTGTTGGTTAAACTGCACTTGCGCAAACGCTTCCGGAAAAACTGTGGAGTCGCCTTGTTTTATGTATCTAAAGTGTTGGAAAGCATTATTTACCAAATTGGTTCCATCTGCATTTACAAAACTTACATCATTAACCAGAAGTAAATTACGTTTTTCATTGTGATGAATGATGAAGAATTTATTATTAAACTGAGTGATATTGGTTTGATTCACTTGTAGGAAGTTCAATCCAAATTCAGCAGTACCTTGCCAACCCAATTTAGGATTTTCAAACCTACGCCCTTCCATATTGGCAATTTGTTGGGCAATTGCCGAGCTGCAAAAAATTGCAAAAAGTAATATGAAAGCGAAATTTTTCAATTGCCGCAAATATATTAAGCCAAATGAAATTGTATTAAGTTTTGCTTTTTGTAAAAAATGCTACATTTGCCACTCGTTAAAAATTGACAAATAATAACAGCATGAATTTAAAAGAGATTGTTGCGATTTCAGGTGTAAGCGGTTTACATAAAATTATTGGCCGCACCAAAACCGGTTTAATTTTGGAATCATTAAATGAAACCAAAAAACGTTTTCCAACCAGCATACAGGATAAGGTTTCGGTATTGGATGACATTTCAATGTATACACTTGAGGGTGATATGCGCTTAGCAGAGGTTTTTGTAAAATTAAATCAAGCCAAAAATGTTCCGGGTACTAAAGAAGACCCAAAAACTCAGCGTAATTTTTTAGTAGACATAATTCAGTTGGACAGCGAACGTGTTTATGATTCGGATATCAAGAAATTGTTAACCTGGTATCATATTCTGCAAGGTGTGATTGACTTCAGCAAATTATTGCAAGAAGACGAGCCTGCGCAAGAAACACCTGCTGCAACAGAGGTAGTGAAGGCTGAAGAAGAAGCTGCTCCTAAAAAAGCAGCCAAGAAAAGTGCCAAAAAGAGTGATGCAGATGATGCAGAAGCGGCAACGAAAAAAACCAAAACTGCTGCAAAAAAAACAGCAGCTAAAAAAGCTCCAAAAACAGAAGAATAATTTTCCTACAATCCCTAAAAAAAGCCATCCAATTCGGATGGCTTTCTTATTTTTATTGATTTACATAATCAAATTGAGCAGTGAAATGGCGCAACTGCGGTGGTTGCCAAACGATTTTCATTCCCCTCAATTTTTCTTTAAACGCATTGATTTCCATAAGCGCTTCTATCACATAATCCATATGACTTTGCGTATACACTCTTCTAGGAATGGCCAATCGAACCAAATCCATGGCTGCTTCTTTTTCACTGCCGTTAGGTTGTGCACCAAACATTACTGTACCAATTTCGCATGATCTGATTCCGGCATAGGTATATAATTCAACCGCTAAACTTTGTCCCGGATATTGCAGCGGAGGAATATGTTTTAACATGGTTCTCGCATCAATGTAAATAGCATGACCTCCGGTTGGCCTCACAATGGGAATTCCTGCTCTCGATAGATGATCGCCAACATATTGGGTTGAAATAATTCTGTAATGCAAATAATCCTCCTGCACCACTTCTTCCAATCCAACTGCTATTGCCTCTAAGTCTCTTCCTGATAAACCGCCATAAGTTGGAAAACCTTCCGTAAGTATTAATAAATTCCGGGCTTGTTGTGCCAATTCGGTATTATTCATGGCTAACCACCCCCCAATGTTTACCAATGCATCCTTTTTCGCACTCATGGTGCATCCATCAGCGTAAGAAAACATTTCTTGAACAATGGATTCAATGCTGCGATTAGCGAAACCCCGTTCCCTAGTTTTAATGAAATAAGCATTCTCAGCAAATCGACAAGCATCAATAAATAATGGAATTTGAAATTGCCTGCACACTTCCTTCACCTCACGAATATTTTGCATAGAAACAGGCTGCCCACCACCTGAATTATTAGTAACCGTAATCATAACCAATGGCACCTGTTCCGGACCAAATTGTGTAATGGCTGTTTTCAGCTTCTGGATATCCATGTTTCCTTTAAACGGATGTTCTAAAGAAGGATTTTTGCCTTCATCAATTACTAAATCAATTGCAGTAGCGCCTGAAAATTCAATATTGGCCCTTGTGGTATCAAAATGTGTATTGTTTAAAATATACTTTCCTTTGCCGCCAATAATAGAAAATAGTATTTTTTCGGCCGCTCTTCCTTGATGAGTAGGAATAATGTGCGAAAAAGGCATGAGATGTGAAACTGCCTTCACAAAACGATGAAAAGAAGGACTACCGGCATAAGATTCATCACCTTGCATAATTGCACCCCATTGCCTTGCACTCATGCTACTGGTTCCACTATCCGTAAGTAAATCAATCATTACATCATCTGAGTGTAATGCAAACAAATTATAATGTGCAGCTTTTATATGTTGAGTACGTTGTTCATGTGTGGTAAGTTGAATGGGTTCAACAGATTTAATACGAAAGGGCTCGATAATTGTTTTCATGATACAACACTCCGCATAATTGCGTATTTATACCATGATGGAATACACGATTTGAAATGATAAAAATTACCCAACAAAAAAGCCGCTTACGCGGCTTTTTCTATTTGTGCATATTATCAACCACAATGTATTTTAAAAACTCTTCTCGTGTTTTCATATCAACAAACTTACCACAGTACTCGGCAGTTATGGTATTGCTGGTTGCATCTTGAACACCTCTTGAAGCAACACATAAATGATCCGCCTCAATCAAAACTGCAACATCATTAGTGCCTAAAGTTTCCTTTAACATATTTGCAATTTGAATGGTCATTCGCTCTTGCACCTGAGGCCTGCGTGCAAAGTGACGTACAATACGATTGAGTTTACTTAACCCAACTACTCTACCATTAGGAATATACGCCACATGAGCCTTTCCAATGATAGACACAAAATGATGCTCGCATGTACTGTGAAAACTAATGTTTTTTTCAACCAGCATATTTTTATACTGGTACTTATTTTCAAATAATTTAACCTCTGGTGCATTTTTAGGATTAAGCCCTGCAAAAATTTCTTTTACATACATTTTAGCTACGCGATGTGGAGTCCCTTTTAAACTATCGTCCGTTAAGTCGAGTCCTAAAATTTGCATAATTTCTTTGAAATGCTTTTCAATTAATTCAATTTTAAGGTCATCATCAAGCTCAAATGCATCTGCGCGAAGCGGTGTTTCCAGAGAAAAAGAAGCATGGGAATCTCCAACATGCTCGTGGTGCTGGTTAATTTCCGGAGTATTCAACAAAGTTTCTTTCTGTTTCATATAATAATACTTTTAATTTCAGTTTTGAATCAATTCTTGCTCTGAGCAATCTCCAAATTACAATAGCGATATACTCTGCAGTTGGATTCAAATGTTTAAACTCGGGCACATCTAAATTCAGGTTTTTATGATCAAACCTATCTTCCACTTCTTCTTTAATCACATCTTTGAGTTCTTTCATATCAATTAGGTAACCTGTTTCCTCATCTATATTTCCGGTAACGGTTATAATTAAATCATAATTGTGACCATGATAATTGGGATTGTTACATAAACCAAAGTAAGCTGCGTTTTGCTCCTCTGTCCAATGTGGTAAATGAAGCCTGTGGGCTGCATTAAAATGTGCTTTACGTGAAACTGAAATTTCCATTTAATCTATTTGCAAAGTTAAAACCTATTCTACAGAAAACTGCCTTATTTAAAATATTGTTTAACTTTTATACAATAACATTGAACAAATAATAATGTTTTTAGCAGGCCAAATTTTCTACTCAAGCACTTTAAAAACATAAATAAGCATTAGTTATTGTTGGAATAAGCATAATTTTTAATTTTAAAATGCTGATTTTCATACCTGTACATTTTGTTTAACCTTTTGTCAGAAAAATTTAACAAAATCGATTGCAAATGTGAAGAATAGCCCCTTACCTTTGTTTAAGAAAAAAGCCAAATAGTTAAACAACATGACAGGCATCGACTTCAAAAGAACCATTCAAAAGGAAGCACAATCGCTTCGCCAGTACGCTTATCAACTTACGCGTAACGTAGAAGATACTAACGATTTGGTACAAGATACCATGTTGAAAGCGCTTACCTACCAAGATAAATTTACGGATGGAACCAATTTAAAAGGTTGGTTATATACCATTATGAAAAATACTTTCATCAACAATTATCGTAGGATGGTTAAACGTAATACGTTCATCGATCAAACAGATAACGATTTTTACCTAGATTCAGTTTCGCATTCAGTAAAAAATGCAGCTGAGCGTAAGTTTTTGATGACAGATATTGAAAGAGCAATTAATGATTTGCCTCCGAGTTTGAAAAAACCTTTCACCATGAATTCGAAAGGTTTTAAATACCATGAGATTGCGGAAATCCTTCATATTCCGATTGGTACAGTAAAAACCAGGATTTTCGTAGCCAGACGTCAACTCAGAGAGCAGTTAAACGATTATGGGAAAATGTATGGTCTTGAAAATGCCATGTAAAGTTAAACACAAATTATATTTAAAAGAGCAGTTCGGTTTTGAACTGCTTTTTTGTTTTATTTGAGTATTAATCGTAAACACATGAAAAAGATTTTGGCATTGATTCTTCTGCAGATGGTTACCCTCGGCTCATTTGCACAAATTAGTTTCACCAGAAAAAAAGAAACACTTGAAAAATTTAAAGACACCCGTTTGGTTGTTGTATTAATGCAAGACAGTGCTTACAACGCATCAATTATTGAGGCGATAGAGAAATATTGGACTTTTAACGGAGGCTATTTATTTGTTGCTGATACTGCAATGAAGTCATACAATAAACCTGAATTCAGTTATTTATATTTCAGCAAAAGTAAAGGCACTAAAATTAAGGCCAAACTTGGAAGCTCGGAGGTTGATTTTAATGGTTTAATAGTAACAGCGGGAGGCAAGTTTAAGAAAAAAGCCGTTGCTGACGATTTAATTGCAGGTGCATTTTGCAGCAACACCATTGATACCGCAGATTGGCTGCCCGAATTAACACGTGCTGTGCAAATGTTGAATCATTTTTTTAATAACGCCATTGAATCAGACGGAAAAGGACTAAATAATAACATCATAGCAAATGAAGCGCCTAAAGATTTAACTTTATTAGAACAAACCTTGTTGGTTCCTTTGAGAAGTCTTGATTTAAAAGGAAAAGAAGATGCCGCAACACTTTGGGGAGGAGAAATTGAGGAAGTAGAAGTGGAAGATATTTACAAGGCTATTCTAAACAGGGGTAACAACCTTATTTACTTTTATAGCAAAGACGAAACCAATTGCACTAAAATTGTAACGTCAACCACCGGTGAGTTGGTTTATCTTGAGCAAGATTCACCTGAAAAATGTAAATTAACAGCAAAAGACTTAAAGGCAATTAATGCCAAAAGAAAAGCTACCAAATAGGTAGCTTTTCTTTCATAGGTTTAGTGGTTGATGAGTAATTTTTTCGTGGCAGCATAATCTTTTGTTTTTACCTCCAATAAATAAATACCATTTGCATACCATTGCGTGTTTAATTCGAATTGTGCTTGATTAGCTATGCTACCTTCTTCAATAAACTTACCGGTTATATCTACAATTCTCCAAGTTAACATGCCGGTGTAGTTTCGTTTGATATCAACCTTCACTAAGTTATTGGCAGGATTCGGATAAACTAAAATTGATTCAGAATCGAGGTAAGATTGATTTAAGCCCGGACGAACAGTGTCTTCAGGATTGATTTGATATCCTTTTAAAAACAATAAACCACCTGAAATATTACCCATAATCACATCAGGTAAAGTATCACCATTTACATCAGCACAAGCCAACGCATTTCTTGCACCAAACCGTTTGTTGTATCCTACGCCTTTATCCATTCCATAATCAATAACAATACTATCCATTAATGTGGCTACAGAATCTTTATTGGGGTAAATACCGGTAAATACGTATAACCTTCCTGTGCTTGAGCCACTTAACAACTCAAGCTTTCCGTCACTATTTAAATCGGTAATCACAGGACTTGAGAAACCATTAATTTCTGTTTGTGGAGATATACCGATGGCAGTAAATACTTCGCGGGTGTTTAATTTACCTAAACTATCAATGGTGGGCACAATACTATATGTTGGAACGT
>JBKDBG010000023.1:0-8679 GCA_046314755.1 Bacteroidota bacterium
TGGTGATAGCATATCGGATAAAATACCGGTGTTGTTAACCGTAACATCCGACAAAGGTTGCGTAGATACTGCACTGCGTTTCTTACGCGTTGATCCGGACATTACCGTATTTATTCCTTCGGCTTTCCGACCTGTGTCAGGGGCAAACAATGCGCCTTGTGCAGATATGGCATTCGCTGATTGTAATGATGTATTTAGGGTTTATGCTGATGGGTTTGCAACGATTGAAATATTTGTATTCAACCGTTGGGGACAGCAAGTGTTTAGTACGAATAATCCTGACATCGGCTGGAATGGAAATATTAACAATACAGGAGCACAATGCCCGCAAGATGTATACATATACCAGATTAATGCTACCAGCTTTAACGGTAAAAAATATACGTACTCAGGTTCAATAACCTTATTACGATAATTCCTCTTACAATAGCTTAAAGGCGCTTCCGAAAGGAAGCGCCTTTTTAGTTTATATTCATCCAACATTATGCATAACTAAATATTTATGGTTATTAATTAATTGTATTAATTTACCTCCCAATATGAAAGCACAATTTTTCATTCTACTTACCTTATTATGTCCGTTGGAGCAATGGGCACAAACAACATTTATTCAAAACGGACCTGAACACAACAAGGTTGAATACACGGCCTACACACATGCAACTGTATATGTAAATGCGACTACTGTATTAAAAAATACAACTGTAGTTGTAAGTAAGGGTCAAATTATATCCGTTAATGAAGGAGGACTAGTTCCTGCAGGAGCTGTAGAGGTTAATTTATCCGGACGAACCATCTATCCATCATTTATTGATTTATATAGTTCATATGGGATGCAAGCGCTTGCACCAAATAAGAGACCTGCAGCAGGAGAACAATTTAACAGCACCAAAGAAGGAGCTTATGCTTGGAACGAAGCCTTAAAACCTGAAATGAGTGCAGCATCCATATTTAAACAAGAGGAAACCAGAGCAGCTGCATACAGAGCGATGGGGATTGCGAACACATTAACAGGAAATCAAGATGGCATCATTCGTGGCACCACAGCATTGGTTCATACAGGTGCTGAAAATGAACATCAATGTATTATTCAACAAAACATAACGGCTTCACTTAGTTTTAATAAGGGGACTTCAAAGCAACCCTATCCCTCATCTTTAATGGGCTCAATTGCTTTGATTAGACAAACTTATTATGATGCGCAGTGGTATACAAAACAGAATAAAGAAACTAATTTGTCATTGCAAGCCTTTACACAACAACTGGCATTACCTGCGATTTTTGATGCAAGCAATAAATTTGATGTACTACGAGCCGGTGAAATAGCAAAAGAGTTTAAAGCAAAATACTTGATTAAAACAGGTGGTGATGATTACCAAAGATTACAGGAGATTAAATCGAACGGATTCCCATTAATTGTTCCTGTGAATTATCCGAAACCCTACAAAATAACTGATGCAGAAGAGGCTAAATTGATTTCGACTGCAGACCTAAAACATTGGGAATTGGCTCCTGCGAATTTGTATTTTCTTTGGAAAAATGGAATTACTTTTTGCATTACATCATTTGGATGTGATAAGCCGAATTTGTTCTTGAAAAATATTAGACTAGCCATACAACATGGTCTTCCGAAAGAAGAAGCATTAAAAGCCTTAACTACAACACCGGCACAACTCATCAATCAAAAAAACATTGGTGAAATAAAAGCTAACATGATGGCCAACTTTTTAATTTGTAACGGTGATTTGTTTGAAGACAAAACTCAAATCATTCAACATGTGGTGAATGGTAAGTTATATGACATCAACCCAATAGAGGACTACAAATTTGCTGATGAATACAACAATCAAAATAAACAGTTATTAAATACAAAAAAAGGAATTGTCATTAATGAAATTGACACTGCTAAATTGAAATTGAATATTCAAAATGGAGTAATCAGCCTTCAATTTTTGAAACCAAGTTTAAACACCCACTTCACATCATCATTCAAATACAATACAAGTACCTATCCGTATACAATTACTGAGATGAGCTTTATAAATTCAGGCGAATCTATAGTTTGGCGTGCGGTTGAACCAAACTCAGAAACAAAAAAAGAAACCGGTACTAAAAAACAAACCTTGCTATCTGATACTTTGATTTGGTTTCCCTTTAATGATTACGGCCGTTCAAGTATAAAGACACAACAATCATTTTTGTTTAAAAATGCCACAGTGTGGACCAATGAAAAAGAAGGCATTTTAACGCAAGCAGATGTTCAGGTAATTAATGGAAAAATAACTGCAGTTGGAAAAAATTTAGTCTGCGGAAACTGTGTTGTGATTGACGCTACAGGAAAACATTTAACCAACGGAATTATTGATGAGCATTCACACATTGCCATTTCACATGGTGTAAATGAAGGCACACAAGCTGTAACAAGTGAAGTTAGAATTGGAGATGCCGTTAATCCTGATGACATTAATATTTACAGGCAACTGGCAGGAGGTGTTATTGGTGCCCAACTTTTACATGGCAGCGCAAACCCTATTGGAGGACAAAGTGCTTTAATCAAATTACGCTGGGGATTAGGTGCAGAAAAAATGAAAATGGAAAGTGCGAATGGATACATCAAATTTGCACTTGGGGAAAATGTAAAACAATCAAATTGGGGTGAGGCATCCGTGTACAGATATCCGCAAACACGTATGGGAGTGGAACAAGTTTTTGTTGATGCATTTACAAGGGCAAAACAATATGAATTAAAACTCAAAACAGATATAAACATAAGAAGAGATCTTGAATTAGATGCCCTTGTTGAGATTTTGAACAATAAAAGGTTTATTACTTGCCACAGTTATGTACAAAGCGAAATTAATATGCTGATGCACGTGGCTGATTCATTCGGATTTAAGGTAAATACATTTACCCATATTTTAGAAGGTTATAAGGTAGCCGATAAAATGAAAAAACACGGTGTTAATGCCAGCACCTTTGCAGATTGGTGGGCGTATAAATATGAAGTGATTGATGCCATACCACAAAATGCAGCCATGTTACACAGAATGGGCGTTACAGTAGCCGTAAACAGCGATGATGCCGAAATGGGAAGAAGACTAAATCATGAAGCAGCAAAAATTATTAAGTACGGTAAAATTTCAGAAGAAGATGCTTGGAAAATGGTTACGCTAAATCCTGCACGTATGCTTAGAATTGATAACAGAACCGGTAGTATTAAAGTCGGTAAAGATGCCGACTTGGTATTGTGGAGCGATTATCCCTTGAGTGTGTATGCTAAACCTGTTTGTACCTTAGTTGACGGAATAAAATATTTTGATTTAGAAGAAGACTTGTGGCTTAGACATCAAACAAATGAAACTCGCCAAAGAATTATCAAAAAAATGATGCAGGAAGAACAAGCTGGAGTAGAAACTCAAAAACATATTTCAACCCAAGAACCAAATTATCACTGCAATGACTAAATACATCTATACCCTGATTTTATTTTTTGTTGCTACATTTAATTATGCGCAGCAAATACCGGTTGTTATTAAAGGAGCAACCATACATATTGGAAATGGCCGTATAATAAACAACGGCTATGTGGCATTTGATAGCGGGAAAATCGTTTTTGTAGATAGCGTTATGCGGAATTCGTACAAAAATGCACGAATTATTGATGCAACAGGAAAACATGTTTACCCGGGAATTGTGTTATTAAACACATATTTAGGGTTAAATGAAATTGATGCTGTAAGAGCTACACGAGATTATGCCGAAACCGGAGAAATAAATCCAAATGTGCGAAGTTTAATTGCCTTAAATACTGATTCGAAAGTAACCCCAACGGCTAAAATTAATGGTGTAACTTATATGCAGGTTGTGCCACAAGGCGGACTAATTTCGGGTACTTCATGTGTGGTTAAAACAGAAGCATGGAATTGGGAAGATGCTGCAGTGGCTGCAGCAGATGGCATCCATTTAAACTGGCCTGAATTAAATTACTTCAGCGAACATATTGAGGAGCAACAAAAACATATTGAGGAGAACCTAAAAAAAATGACACAGTTTTTTAATGAGGCTGCTCAATATAATCAATTAATAAAACCTGAATCAATCAACTTGCGATATGCGGCCATGAAGGATGTTTTCAGCGGCAAAAGTAGATTGTATTTTCATGCCAATAATATCAAATCAATCCATCAAATCATCGCATTTATCAAGGCAAATAAAATTGCTAATCCTGTATTAGTAAGCAGCGGTGAGTTGGCAACAGTTGCCGATGAATTGAAACAACAACGTATTCCTGTAGTTTTAGATATTGTTCATCGCTTACCTGCATACAATCATTCCGATATTGATCAACCGTATAAAACGGCCTACCAATTAATGAGCAAAGGAGTAAAAGTGGCTTTAGGATATACAGGCAGTTGGGAAAGCAGAAATGTTATGTTTCATGCAGGAACATGCGCAGCTTATGGTCTATCTAAAGAACAAGCACTGCAACTCATCACCCAAAATGCGGCAGAAATTTGCGGATTAGATACCAGAATTGGAAGTATTGAAAGCGGTAAAATGGCCTCAATTATTATAACAGAAGGTGATATTTTGGATATGAAATCAAGTAAGGTAGAGCAACTGTTTATTGAGGGTGTTGAGGTGTCAACCACTAACCATCAAACTGAACTTTACAAAAAATTTAGCGACAAACACGGAATTGAAGCCCCTTAATTTTATTGGTTAGTAAGTCGCAAGGTACGCACAATTTCTCTTCTACTCATTACTTGTACAGCAGCGGTATCGCGTAAAAAAGAATTATTGAAATTACGCGCAAACAAATAGTAGTTGCCTTGCAATAGGAATCCGAAATCAGCTATACCCTCGCTGTTTGTGGTGATAAAATTTAAAGGCAAACCTCTTAACATATCCTCATAACTCGCATAAAGATAAACCACAGCATTATTATCAGGGTTATTGTTGCTGGTTCTAACATCTGCCTTTAACCTTCCATTAAATTCTGATGAATCCGTTGAGATAATTTGCTGAGGTTGAGGGTCATTACTTTTGGTTTCTGTAGCTGTGCATGAAGACAATCCGGTTGCAGTTATACCTGCAGAAAAAATCAAATATACTATCGCTTTTAGTTTCATGATGCCTAAATTTGAAATGCAAAATACAAAAACAATACCAATGCAACATCATGAGGAAAATCCATGGCATATCAACCAAAGCCAGGAAGTATATCACAACAACTGGATTCAGGTAATCCATCACGATGTAACCCACCAATCAGGTAAGCAGGGCGTATATGGCGTGGTACATTTTAAACATTATGCATTGGGTGTGGTAGTGTTTGATGAAACAGACCGTATTTGTTTGGTAGGCCAATATCGATTTCCATTGAATGAATACACCTGGGAAATTCCGGAAGGAGGAGGAAAATTAAACATAGACCCTTTGGTTTCTATCCAACGGGAATTAAAAGAGGAAACCGGAATTACTGCCACCGATTGGAAAATGATTCAACAATTACAACTGAGCAATTCGGCTACTGATGAAATTGCTTTTTTGTACACAGCAAAAATGGTAGAGCAATCTGCTGCCCTGCCCGACCAAGACGAATCCATTGTGCATAAATTGATTCCTTTTGAGGAGGCTTATCAAATGGTATTGGATGGAAAAATTACCGATAGCTTAAGTGTAGCTGCAATTCTCAAAGTAAAACTGGTGCGTTTGGAGAAAATTTTATAGTGTTTTTTTCATCATGTAATCATCACATAACCTATCGCCAAGCTGAAAGGTTCTGGTGTTAAACGTGGTAAAACCTTCTTTCTCATAAAAACGAATGGCACGTTTATTCTCTTGCCAAACTCCCAAAAATAAGGTGTTGTAATGTTGTTGTACCGACCAATCAACACAGCTGTTTAATAATTCTTGAGCAACGCCTATACCTTGAAATTTTGCATACACATAAATTTTTTCAAGTTCAATACTATTACCGATTAATCCATTGTAAGTTGAGTTCGGAATTAACTTGGCGTAACCTGCCACTTCATTATTGAAATACGCTAAAAAAAACACATAGTTGCTGCTCTCAAGTTGTTGTTTGATTAAATCAAGTTGATAAGCTTTTTGGATGTATGCTTGAATATCCTCCTCAGTATTGTATGGACGAAATGTTTCATAAAAAGTTTCAGCAGCCGTTTTAGCCACCATCGCATGATGAGTTTCATTGGCTTGCGAGATCAAAATATTACTGTAATTCATCCTATTTCAATAAGGTGTTGGAATATAAACGAAAATAAATGCAAATAGTACTAAAAAAGCTGATGAAACATTCAATACTTGCATTAAATCGGGGCAATAAAATAAGGCTGTCCTATGATTTGTCTTATTTGAAATCAATAGGACAGTCATTCGAATTAGTATTTATTCATCTTCAATACTTATTGGCCTGAGCGTAGAAAATATAATCTATTCGGAATTTCACTAATATTTACGGATTCATTCTGGTTGATTTCTTTTACCGTTTTACCCACGGAACTATTAGTTAAAAAGCGTTTAAAAGAAAACAATTCAATCCAATAAGATAAAAGTGAGTAATCCATAAAGATTATTTTTTTTAATACCTTAGCATGATATTTCATTTCAATGGCAAAAACACTTGAACTTATTCTCAATAAATTACTTTTTCTCCTTAATGTTTTTATTCCAAAGGTTGCGCTTAGGGTTTCGGTAAAAAGAAAAACTCAATTTTATACGAATGTATTTCAAACCAATTATCAAAAACGAGCATTGATTTCCTTCTTAACAAGCTCCTTTCAACGCAATCCAAAAATCACCCATACCAATCAATTGGAATGTTTAAATATAGCCTTGGCTTGCAAAGAACTTGGCTATGATGTGGATGTAATTGATTATGATCACCACCACACACCTTATAATATTCAATATGATTTAGTCATTGGTTTTGGGGATGTGATGGAACAATTGTTATCCCAAAAAAACATAACGTGTATGCACATAATGTATAGTCCGGGATGCAACACCGTGTTTTCAAATAAAATGTCGGCAATAAAGTTGAATGCCTTTTACGAAAAAAATGGTTTAGGAAGAGCTAGCCTTGGCCGCTTTGCAAACGAAGCTTGGCCCTTACAAAAGTATTGTGTTGACGCAATAATTGTACAGGGAAATGAATTTGTAAAGAGTACGTATCAACAAGATTTTGCAGATACAAGGTATTACAGTATTGATTGTTTTCCGCTGCATCGGAAAAACACATTGCAATTAAAACAAGACATTACGAAACACCGTAACCACATGGTTTGGTTTGGCAGTGCAGGCAGTGTGCACAAAGGATTGGATGTGGCATTAGCTTTACTTTATGAGTTTCCGGATCTTAAGTTAAGTATTTGTGGATATAACAAAAAAAATGAGCCGGAGTTATACCAAGCTTACCAAAATTTATTTGAAAGTAATCGGGTGACTTATTACGATTTTTTGGATATTAACTCAAGCGATTTTGAAAGCCTACTGAATACACATTGTATTGCTATTTTTCCGAGTGTAAGCGAAGGCGGTGCGGCAGGATTACTCACATTAATGGCCCATGGAGGCTTGATTCCAATAACTACTCAAACTACCGGTTTGGATATTGAAGAACTTGGTTTTGTAAGTAAAGGAACAGATTATGAATCAATCAAAAATTGTTATGTTGCTTACACTAAGTTAAGTGACGAAGACATAAAAAATCGAATGAAAACAATAAAAATGGAAGTTAGTGAGCGATACCAAATCAATAAACACCAAGAACGGTTGAAAGCAATTATTGCTGAAGTTTCACGCTTAAATAACGCCAAAGTTTAATCACCTTTTTGATAGGGCCGCCTTTAGGTTTTAGTGCTTTTTCATAAAAATAATCATCTGCCCCTTGATCAATTTTCACATCGGCAGTAAGCTCCAATTGACCTAATTCTTTTGCTGTTTGATTCACCGTCCATGAGGTATCGTTGGCACTTCCATGAGTTGCAGCATCAGTATTGCCAATATTGGTGATTAAATTTACGTTAGGTACAAGGGATAAACCTTTGTGTTTTAAAATACAAAACCACCATTGGTAATCCCAAGTATTAATTACTCCCTTTTTCATATACAACAAAGAATGATTAAAGTATCTTTTTATCCCCTTATTGTGGGTATAATAGGCCCAATCAATATCTTTCTCTGCATCAATATTACTCACATCAAAGCTGTAATTTTTCCAAGCCCTGCGCCAAGTTGCCCAACCCCAAATGTAGCTGAACATGGAAAAATAATAAGATGCATCTCCACGTTGAATGCCTTGTTGAAAGTTAGAACCGCATATTTGCATCACACGCTCGTCATCTCTGTAATGAAGTAGAAGTGTTCTGCAAAAGTTAAAAAAATCAGGATGTGGCAAACAATCATCTTCCAAAATAATTCCCATTTCTTCTTGCTCAAAAAACCAAGAAATGGCGCCACTTACGGCAGGACCACAACCCAAGTTCTGAGTACGATAAAGTGTGATTACTTCACAAGGCCAATCCACTTCATTAAAAATCGCGCGGGTTGCCTCACTTAATGTTGCATCATTTGGTTTGTTCATCCGAGGCCCGTCAGCCGCCACATAAAGCCTTTTAGGTCGCATTACTTTAACTGCGTTAAACACCTTAAGGG
>JBKDBG010000024.1:0-11500 GCA_046314755.1 Bacteroidota bacterium
CGGTAGAATCAAAACCATCGAAGGGTACTAAAATGACAGTTACTTTGCCATACTATTCTTAAGCGTATATTTGCCCAATGCTCAGGCTGATTAGCTTATTCTTTTTCTTATTTTATTCTTGTAGGTTATTTGCGCAATTCCAAGCAAAAGAATGCACCAATATTGCTCAAGTTAAAAACTGGGTAGAACGCTATTTTGTTGGCGAAGGAATAAAAATTTTAAAGGTTCAATATAAAGGCAACAAGGAAGCCATTGGTGTATTTAATGATCCTGAAATGGGATGTGGCCTAAAAAAAGGGATAGTATTAAGTACAGGAAGAGTGGAATTGATTAACGGTAATAATGTAAAAAACAACACCAGTACCAACTTTGGTAAACACTTTTTCTTTGATGAGGATTTGATTACTTCAACAAGCCAATGCGATGGAGCGGTGCTTGAAATTGATTTTATTCCGCAAAGTGACAGCATTTGTTTTAATTATTGTTTCGGCAGCGAAGAATACCCTGAGTTTGTTGGTAAAGAATTTAACGATTTATTTCGTTTAATGATAAAACCGCTTTTTGTACAAGCATCCTATAAAAACCTGGCCATGCTACCGGATAAAAAAGGAGTAAGTATCAACACCATAAATATCCAAAAAAACAACCACTTATTTATTGATAACTCCCACCCTACTTCACCAAACTATGAGTTTATTGAATTTGATGGTTACACTGTTCCCTTGCATGCCGGAACACGAGTTGCCAAAAACAAGCCATATCGGTTAAAAATTATTATAGTTGATTTAGAAGATTGTGAATACGATAGCGGTGTGCTGTTGGAAGCTTACTCCTTAAGAAGCCTAACCACTAAACCTGTTGCCGTAAAACCGATTTATAAAAATGTATACTTTAATTTCGCAAATAACTCCGATACGTTAAGTGGGAAGGAATGGCTTAAACTTAAACAACTGGCCGACAGTTTAAGAATGTATACATTTGACAGTATTTATGTGATTGGCCATACAGATGCAAGAGGCAACGATAGCAGTAATCAAGCCCTTTCAGAAAGAAGAGCAGCGTATATTGTGAACCAGTTTGAATCATTAGGTGTAAAGTGTTTGCACTTAAAGTGGGAAGGAAAAGGAAGTAAATCGCCTTTACAAAATGGAAATAACAATAAATTGCTTCATTTAAACAGAAGAGTTGAATTAATATTTTACCGAAAATCATACTAAGTTGACAAAGCACTACGGATTAATAGGCTATCCCTTGGGACACTCGTTTTCAGCAGGATTTTTTAAAGATAAATTTGAAAAATTAAATCTTGATGCAGCTTATCATTTGTATGAAATAACTGAAATAGATGCGTTGCCACAACTATTGAATCAATCAAACCCACCTGTTGGTCTAAACGTAACTATACCATTCAAAGTGGAGGTGTTGAAGTATTTACATGAATTAAGTGATGAAGCGGAAGAAATAGGTGCAGTAAACTGTATCCGTTTAGAAGGCAATAAATTAATAGGCTACAACACCGATTGGATTGGATTTAAAAATAGTTTATTGCCTCACTTAAAATTATGGCATCAACAAGCATTAATTTTAGGTGCAGGCGGAGCAACACTTGCCGTTAAATTTGCATTAGATAAATTAGGCATTAAACATCACACCGTAAGCAGAGACCCTGAAAAAGGAGATTTTACTTATGAAGATTTAAACTTCGCCATTATCAGAAGTCATCAAATAATCATAAACACGACACCATTAGGGATGTATCCTGATGAAAATAATGCCCCTGAAATTCCTTATGAGTTTATCACAAGTAAACATCTTGCATTTGATTTAATTTACAACCCTGCCGAAACCGTATTTTTAAAGAAAGCCAAACAGCAACAGGCATCAACGCTTAACGGACTTGAAATGCTGAGCATTCAAGCGGAAAAATCATGGGAGATTTGGAACAACAAATTTTAAAATGAAAAATGAAAACATAAAAAAAGCTGCAAAATTGCAGCTTTTCGTTTATTAATTACTTTTTACAAAGTCTTCTCAAATCATCATCATCTCCATTAAACACGTTGAAGTCAACTGTGCCACGTATACCGTTCACCCTGCCACGATCGCTATGTTGCCAAAAATGCCAGCCTGATAATTTGTAGTTTAAATCAGGGGTGCGATAATGTGCAATCCACAATGGATATTTTTTAAACTCAGGCCCTTTTAACATGTGCTTGTAAAAGCCATAGTTGGTATAAATAATTGGTGTAATTCCGTAGTGATTCTCTACTAACACTAACCACTTTTTCAAATTTTTCTTCAATACATTACGGTTTCCACCACCATACATTTCTATATCAAGTACCGGTGCCAAATCACCTTTTTCTAATTTAGGAACCATTTTAAAAAATAAGCGAGCTTGCTCTTCGGCAGTTAAATGCGGACGATAAAAATGGTATGCGCCACGAAGTAAACCTGCCTCTTTTGCACCTTTCCAATTTTCTTTAAAATATTCATCAGTTACCGTTCTACCCTCGCTGGCTTTTATAAATGCAAATTTTAGCGATACATCTTTATGACGCATATTACTTACCGCATCCCAATCGATATTTCGTTGGTGCCTTGAAACATCAATACCATGAAGCTCATAATCGGCAGGCAAATCAATACCAAAACTAGGGTATGAAGGCGATGAGAAGTTTGCCTCAGTGTTTTTTGAATTAACATCAAACGAGCCCTTTAATAATAAGGTTGCACCACCCAAAGTGATTGATCCCAATGCTAACCCTAAAGCTATATGTTTAATTTTCATCATTTGCATTTTTTGTTACAGGAGTTCGTTTGCAAGGTAAACGTTTAAGGCTTCAAAATGTGTATAACTTGTTTACATTTACCCACACATAAGAAGCTTTGTTTTCATTTGTATACACCTATAACTAATCATTCTTGCTATCAATTATTTAAAATGAAAACTTTTGCAAAATATGGAATTTTAAAAAATAATACTACATTTGCAGCCCGACAATCATGGCGAGGTAGCTCAGATGGTTAGAGCGCAGGATTCATAACCCTGAGGTCACGGGTTCGACTCCCGTCTTCGCTACTAAAGGCTTCATTTAATGAAGCCTTTTTTATTTCAATTTTCAAGAATGATGCTGACGGTAAAAATGCCATAAACGTAACGCATCAGTCACCACAACAAACAAACCAATCATACTCCAACTTAACAGCGGCCAATAAGCAAAGGCTAGTGATTTAAATAGCGATACATAAGCAACGAAAAAAACGAGTACCAATTGCCAAAGTAATCCTCCTAAAATATTAAACTTAAACGGATAATGAGACTTGGATTGCATGTTATTGATACCTGTTAAAAACAAATAAGGCACATAAAACATCCCAATCAATATCATAAAAATCAACCCACTTAAAGTTTGAAACCCGGGTTGAAGAAACATTCTATACACACCAAATCCGATAACCACCAAAAACAAGGCAAGGGTAAGAAATTTATAGATGCCTAATAAAATATTTCCAAAACTTCGAAAAAAGAAAATTACATTCATATTAAAACCTTAATGAAATGGCCGATGTGAACATTTGGTATCTGTCGGAAAAGCCATTCTGATCTTCGAAATAAATCTGATTAGTATAGAAGTCTCGGTATTCTAATCGAAATAATAAATTAGAAACAGGTCTGTAATCCCAATTCAAGGAATAACCAAATAGATTCATCCCATGGGCCGCTGTTATTATTACATTATTTTTATCGTAAAACTGCTCTAGTCGTAAACCAACTTGGTGATTTTTATGCAAATGAAATCGATTAATAATTGCCCAAGTATGCCAATAATTGTAACTGCTTGAATGATCCGATTTCTGCTCAACACCAAAATCATAACCTAAAATTACATCATGGCGTTTATGTGTTTTTGCCAACAAATAAAAATTATGAAAATTCCTCCATTGTTTTAAACTATCGGGCTTAGCACTCCCAAAAAATGTGCTGTAATTAAAGGTAATGTTTTCATTAGGCTTGTAAATAAATTGTGTACCTAAAGCAGGGCGAGTAAACCCGGGTAGCATCACAATACGTTGCCAACCATTAAGCACCAAAAATGAAAGTTCGGTTTTTTGATTGGACGATTGATAACTAAGCTTTAAACCGGTTTGGTAGTAGGGAGAGTTATCCGCCATTATACTACGGCTAAATGTGTAACACTCGGCACCAATTGCACTTTCAAAACCAATATGCGAGGGCATCACACCAATATCAACCCAGAGTTTTTTTGACTTGTTTAAAGCGAAACCCACATTGGCTTCCAAAATTGATTTTGCCCAATCCGGCTCGCTTGCAAGATTTGCCTCTGTGTAAGTTCCGGCCATTAATCCCACATTCGATCGAAACCGTTTTTTCGAAATCGTAAGTTTTAACGCTGCAATGTTAAATTTGAATGCGTTGTTATGATGGTAGGAACACAAATAGACCGGACGATTGCCACTATTTGGTTCATTTAAATCATAACCGTAATATAGCTCAGCATAACCCGAAAAACGAATGTTTAAAGAATCGGATTGTTGTGCCTTTGATGGTTGTACAAATAAAACCATCAGGATGAAGATATGAATTAAATGATAGCGCAATTGTTCAATGATCTAAGTTTAAGCTTCACTATCATAATATAGTTTATAGTATTTACGACCGTTTTCATCTACCCCTTTTTCAATCAACTCTCTGTTACCATGAATATATACATGAAAGTTTTTATCAAGTTTTAAAATACTTTTGAAAATACGTGATTGTTTTTTCACCACATAAGGATTGATTTCAAATTCCTCCATCACTTCCAAATCAGTTTGCTGCTGCATTTGATTGCTAAAGTTGGTGAATGAATGAATTACTTGCTGGTCTTCAAAAACCGTTTGAGCAAAATCATGGGCATTAAATTGCGTATTGCTTTTAAAATACTCCATTGATTTGTTGAGTAGATCAATTTGATCGGTTCTATTTATTTCAAACTCCTCCGGCAATTGTTGGGTAACATAGGCTTTGGTAAGCTGCATAATAGAATTGGTATGGTGGTAATCACTACTCAATGGTTTGAGTTGTAAAAAATCATCTTTCCAAAACGAAGCTTCAGCTCCCGATTTGCCACTTTTATCCATAATCAACACTTTGTAACCGCTTTCATGTTGAGTGTTCAGAATGATGCATCCTTTATCCAATTTATTAACAGGAACACCTTCATCACCAGAAAGCTCAATTCCCCCCGACTTTCTTTTTGTTTTGATGAACCAATCTTTTTCCTCCGATTTAAATAACCCGACCGCATCAAATTGTTCCTCATTAAGCATAACATTTTTAATCAAGGCTACATACAGTTCACCTTCTTTGATATTAGGATGCTGAGTTGCATTAAATAAATGTTTGGCAATATTCACAGATTGCTCATGAAAGCCATCTGAATCAGTTTGGTTGAGTATAGTGGTTACAAATAAATATATCGGATTTAGTGCCGGCTCACCGGTACCCGAAGTAAAATACCAAAACTCCTCCTGCTTAAATGGGGTGAAAAAATATTGTTGTAACAATTGATTGATATGCACATCATCGGTTCGGTGCGGTTGAGCAGATGGGAAAAGCTGCCCTCCTTGAACGGGATTTCCAACTTGATGTAGACTTAAACGATGTATGGTTGCTGCTGAAAAATCAATACTCATAAAAACAATTGCACAGATATATAATGCAAACTAAAACACAACTCGGTATACATCACTATTATTTCTCGAAATATTATTCACTTCAAATCCACCTTGCTCAGGTATTTCTTCTACCAAATGAAACAATTTGCAATCCTTAGGGAGCGATTCAAACAATAATGTAAATCTTGGGGTAATACACCAATCAGGGTAAAATGAAATATTGAGGGCATCCAATAATTTACTTTTGGCGCCTGTATGCGCGCAGATTAAGTATGTAGTTGGCCAAATACGAACCGCACTTAAATCAGCATTTACTGCGCAATGTACGATCACCTGAGCTTCCATTTCAGGCAGAACCAATTGTTCTTGTTTTTCCTCTTCGGTTAATAAAGGTTGTTCACTATTGCTGATGCGCTTGATCTGATTCATTCGTATTTACTTCTGTTTGATCAGCTTGGTCCTTCTTCACCAAAGATTTTAGTTTAAGTGCCCACTTTTTCAATTTAGAATCTTCACCTTTTACTAGGTCTTGAAAAACTTCACTCGATACCAATGAAACGAGAAGGCGTTTAATGAAAGAAGATTTCCCTAAAAGCCATTTATCAATAATAAAGGTACCAAGTACGGTTAATATACCACCTGATTGTAAGGACAAATTGCTCATATTAAAAGGCAATATTTCTCTTATGCCCAATTTGAGAATATTACCCGGACGCAACACGTCTCCTATCAATGATGCATCATTGGTAAGTTGCTTTTTGAGTTCCGTTTTTTTATGTCTCAATAAAAACAACTCTTTTTCCAGTTCAATTAAATTCTTCGCCATTTTTTTCAGTGATTAAACGAATAAGTAAATTTTGAACAGGCCGAACAATGAGTGAATCTTTAAAAATAGCGAACAACAATAATATAAAGCCATTGGCAAGCGCTACATATAAAAACCCGTAAAAGTAGCTATCAAAATATTGCGCCAGCCAAATAGCTACACTCACATTCATTAATAAATAGAATACAAAACCCAGCATAAACAAAGCAAAAATCGCAACCATATATCCAATGGTTTTACTGCTGTGTTTAACCACCTGCAAGCGGATAATTTCCTTTTCAGTTTCAAGGTATTCTTGCAAATGCTCGTAAGCATCACTAAATACTTGCTTAGGATTTTCTTCAGGCGCTGCGTTCATATTCTTTAAAATTAATCTTTATAATTACCACACATAGGCCTTTTTATTCATCAGTAAAGCCTCTCCTGAAATGGTAGTATCTCCGCTTGCTGCATCAATCACTTTGGTTTCATACAAAACCCGATTTTTTTCTGGGAAAATTTCTTTAACTGTAATAACTGCTTTGTAAGGTGTATTTACAAACATTGGCTTTAAAAAGGTAGTGTTTTGCTTCATGTAGATGTGCCCATCGGCATGTAATAAGGTTCCGAAAATTTTAGTAAACACACTTGCGCTTAAATGCCCGTGAATAATGCACTTACCGAAAATGCTTGCTTTACCTGCCTCTTCATTAATATGCAACGGATTTGTATCACCGCTGATTTGTGCATAAGCATTCACCTGATCTTGTGTGTAGATAACTTCATGTTCAAAAACATCTCCAATTTTAATTGTCATATTTCTTTAGGGTTTAGAATAAAATTTGATATCCAATGCAAGATACAGATTGATTTGTTTGTTAAAACTGATTTCTTTCAAGTATTTGATAATTAATTTTTTGCGGTGACAAAAATCATAAAGGCTTCAAACCCTTGTCAGTCCTATACAAATACATAACTAACTAATTATTTAACACTTAGGCTATTTGTTGGACATAAAAATAGCTAATTTTGCGGCCGAATTAACCATCTTAATTCACCCTAAAGTTATGGAAAATACACCTAAAAACCTTTTTGAAACTATTGCCGAAACACAAAAGCAGGTAATGGACAACATGGCCAATGCAACTCAAAAAATGGCCAGCACCTTTATGAACAATGAAATGAATTCAGATTTTTTCAAGAAATGGTATGACGCTCAAATGTCATTCTTCGCTAAAAACAACACCGAGAACAATCCTAATCAAACATTTAACCATTGGATGAACAACCAATTTAACTTGTACAAAGAATACATGAACATGTTCCAAAATAACATTGGAAATATGGCAAACATGGGTAACAATACTGATATGGGTAACATGGTTAACAATTGGATGAATACCATGAACAGCACCATGCAAACCATGTTAAACAGCATGAATAATAATACGGAAGCTTCGAATACTATGAAAGGCATGTTTAACAATGCTGAAGTGATGATGAAGATGTATGAGTTGTGGATGCCTTTTATGAAATCTGTTTCAGACAAAACATTTACACCTGAGCAATTTAAGAACATGTTTAATCCTTCATTATTTAAGGACATGATGGATAAAGCATTGAATATGCAACCTGATTTCATGAAAAACATGATGGACATGAATGCCATGCGTAATCAAGTATTTAACATGATGGATGGAAGCAAAGCCAACATGGATCAAATGCGCACAGCTTGGATGAATATGAATCCGGTTAATGCCCAAACATTTGCAGGCATGCAAGAGCAATACAGCAAAATGTGGGAAATGATGAACCAAGCTTCTGCACCATTAATGAAAATGATGGGTAACAATAATGTTACGCAAAGCATGAACATGATGAATGACACCATGGATAAATTCAACAAATTCATGATTACAAACGCCCAATTGCAATACAACACATACATGGCTGGTATGGAAGGTGCAAATGAATTTGCGGAGAACGTATATCAAAAAATGAAGAATGGTGACGACATGAGTGATTTCATGAATGTTTACAGCGAGTTGTTAAACACTATTGATAAGCATTTAACTGCATTATTCAGCACACCTGAGTACAGCAAATTACAAGCTCAGTTAAATACAGTTGGTATGCGTTTAAAACAACATATGGATAAACAAATGGAGCGTGCCATGGAAAATATCCCTGTGGTGCCTCGCAGCGAAATGGATGAACTGTATAAAACTGTGTACGAGTTGAAGAAGCGTGTAAATATGCTGGAGAAACAACTCGATGCTGAAACAGAAGTAGCTGCAGAACCAAAACCGGCAGCTAAAAAATCTACTAAAAACAATCAATAATTGATTGAATAAATGATAAAACCACAAGTGCAATTCATAACGAATTGTGATTTGTGGTTTTTTTGTTAAACTCGTATCAACCTCAAAAAATAAGAAAATGATGAATTTTAATCCTGCAGGTGTAATGGATGTTTTCACCAAAACCACCGAGAAGTTAATAAAAGGCTACGAAAAACTTCAAAAGATTGAAGAAGTAGAAGTTGCCACAACCCCAAAAGAATTGGTTTGGCAAAATGATTTAGTTAAACTTTATCACTATAAACGCGAAACACCGGCTAAAAGCAGCGTTCCTGTTTTGGTTTCATTCGCCATTATGAATCGTCATGATGTACTGGATTTACAACCTGATCGCAGTTTAATGAAAAAACTACTCGATGAAGGTTTGGATATTTACATTATGGATTGGGGATACCCAAAACGCCAGCATCGTTATTTAACCATGGAAGATTATATTTTAGGGTTTATGAATGATGCTGTTGATTTCATCCGCAAGTCAACTAAAAACGATAAAATCCATAAAATGGGCATTTGCCAAGGCGGCACGTTCAGCACCATCTATGCTTCCATCTATCCTGAAAAACTAAAAAGTTTAACCGTATATGTTGCTCCATTCGACTTTAGCGGCAACGAATGTATGTTATACCAATGGACCAAAGACCTTGATATAGATGCCATGGTTGATGCACTTGGCGGAATTATTCCGGGAACGATGATTGACAACGGTTTTGGATTATTAAAACCAAGCGCAAATGTGAGCAAGTACTTAAGTGCAATGGATTTAATGACTGACGACAGTAAGTTATTAAACTTTCTGCGCATGGAAAAATGGAAATCGGACACGCCTGACCAAGCCGGAGAAATGTTTCGTAAGTACATTAAAGACTTATGGCAAGGTAACAAATTGATTAAAGGCGATTTTGAATTAGGTGGCCACAAAGTAAATTTAAAAAATGCCACCATGCCATTTTTAAACGTATTTGCTACCGATGATAATATTATTCCAAACTCATCAACCACACCGGTAATGAAAGTGATTGGAAGCAAAGACAAACAAGAATATGCATTTCCGGGCGGACATATTGGTGTATTTGTTGGGGCACGTTCACAAAAAGAACTCGGACCAAATGTTGCCAAATGGATTATTGAAAGATCATAAATAAACCAACCTTCTTTATTAAGCCACCTTCGGGTGGCTTTTTATTTCATTCAAACTCTTCTATTTTGCGCCCATGCAGGCAGTTGCTTATCCTTATCCTGTTCAATACACTTCTTTAAATCCCAATATTCAATTGGCCTACATGGATATTGGATCGGGAGAGGAAACCTATTTATTTATTCATGGCCTGGCCAATTATGCACCTGTTTGGAAATATCAACTGCAACATTTGCAGCATCAAGTGAGATGCATTGCGGTGGATTTACCGGGCAACGGATTATCGCCAACAGGAGATTATCCTTACGGTGTGTTTTTTTATGCAGAAACCATCAAGTTGTTTTGCGAAAAATTAAAGCTTACAAATATTACTTTGGTTGGACACAGCATGGGTGGGCAAATCAGTATGATTTTGGCATTGCGTTACCCTTGGCTTTTTCAAAAAATAAGGCTGATTGCCCCCGCAGGTATTGAGTTTTACAGTGATTTGGATAAAATGATATTAAATAACCTGCTTACCCTAGGCGATTTTTTATACAGCGATGTTTTTCATTTACAGCAAGCCATTAAAGAAAGTTTCTTTCAAAAACACCCGGATCAACAAATCATTATTGATGAACTCACTCAATTAATGAATCATCAAAACCACAATGAATGGCGCAAAATGGCAAAATCATGCATTCAAAGTATGCTTAACCAACCTGTTCATGCCTTTTTGCCCCAATTAGAAATACCTGTTCAAATTATTTTTGGCAAAAACGACCACCTGATTCCGAATAAACTCATTCACCCTGCCCTTACCTTGGAAAAATTGTTAGACTACGCCAAAACTATGATTCCTCAATTAACCACCCATATTGTTGATGCAGCCGGACATTTTGTGCATATTGAAAAATACCCAGAAGTGAACCAACTCCTTGGCCAACCTTAATTTTTTATTGAGGGGTTAGAATATACTTCATACAAGTTTTCATGCTTTACAGGGAAGATTTGGTAAATTTTAACAGATGCTTTGTTATTTCAGCATAAAACCAGCAGATTTGCAATACTTTAGTCCTAGAATTTTAGTCATAACGAGTAATTTGGCATTTTTTAAGGCAAAGTTTGTATTTAATAAAAAGTGCCCTATATTTGCGGTCCTTAAAATTAATTGATATAAACATGTTTGCAATAGTTGAAATTGCCGGCCAACAGTTTAAAGTTGAAAAAGACCAAACGCTTTTTGTACATCGTTTACAAAATGACGAAGGCGCCAGCATTGAACTTGAAAAAGTGTTGTTAGTAAACAACAATGGTAGCATCACAGTAGGAGCTCCTACCGTAGCAGGTGCTAAAGTAAAAGCTAAAGTACTTAACCACGTAAAAGGCGATAAAGTTATCGTGTTTAAGAAAAAGCGTAGAAAAGGTTACAGAAAGAAAAACGGTCACCGCCAATCTTTCACCAAAATTCAAATTGAAGCGATTAACGCTTAATGTTTAACAAGTAAATTTTTGAAATAAAATGGCACATAAAAAAGG
>JBKDBG010000025.1:0-11690 GCA_046314755.1 Bacteroidota bacterium
AATTTCAATAAATACAGGCTTTGCCGCATTTTCATTATCCAATACCGCAGGCATACCTTTATCAGCGCCTTCACGTACACCCATTACCAAAGGCACTTGCCCCAACAATGGTACGTTAAACTGGTTGGCAATTTTTTGTCCACCACCCTCACCAAAAATAAAATACTTATTGTTTGGCAGTTCGGCCGGAGTAAACCAGCTCATATTTTCAACCACACCAATCATTGGAATTTTGTTTGGCAACATATCAAACATTACCGCGGCTTTTATGGCATCAGCCAAGGCTACATCTTGGGGTGTGGTAACCAAAACCACTCCCGTAACCGGAATAATTTGCCCCATGGTTAAATGAATATCCCCTGTTCCCGGAGGCATATCCATGATTAAATAGTCCAATTCACCCCAATCGGTTTCATTGGCAAATTGTCGTAACGCACTGCTCACCATCGGCCCTCTCCATACAACCGCCTGATCCGGTTTAATCATAAAACCAATACTCATCAATTTTATGCCGTGGCGCTCAACCGGCAACATGATGTTTTTTCCATTCTCCACACGCATATCCGGAGCTTCATGCACACCAAACATAATCGGCATACTTGGCCCGTGTATATCCGCATCTAATAATCCTACTTTAGCGCCAAGTTCGCTCAAGGCCAAAGCCAAATTTGAAGCCACCGTGCTCTTTCCTACTCCACCTTTTCCACTCACTACGGCAATTACATTTTTTACACCGGGTAAAGTAAGTCGCGTTTGCATTTGACTGTAATCTTTAGCCTCCATTTTTACGGTAACGTTGTATTGATTGCCAATGAGTTTGTGAATTGCAGCAATACAATCCGATTCTATTTTCTCTTTTAATGGACAAGCAGGCGTGGTGAGTATAACCGTAAATTCAATTTGATGATCTTGAATCACCACATCTTTGATCATATTCAGTGTAACCAAGTCCTTTTTTAAATCAGGCTCTTGCACTGTAGCTAAGGCTTTTATTACTTGTTCAACTGTAATACTCATATTTGAATGCAAATGAAGGCGCAATTTAGGTTTAAAGTTGATTAGTACATAAACTTGATATTGGAGATTGTTTATTCTTATACCTTATCATAAAGTATAGCAATTCAATCCTTTTCAGATAAGGTTTTATCCCATTAAAAACATAAATAAAGCTATAACATTGCTATTTTTGCAGCATGATTAAGTTTTTAAAGGATAGCAAACTGATTATTCTTGTTCTGTTGTGGAGCGCTTGTAACACCACCACCATAAAACCACCCAAACCATTTGAAGGCAATTACATGGAGCCGGTTAAACCAATATCAGGTATCGCTATTCCATTTTTATTAAACCTTAATGCCATAGGCGCATCCATCAACCAACAATACCCTCAATTTTTTTATACAGATGATTCATTTGATAACAACGGAAACGACAACCTGAAAGTAAACATCATCAAACGTGAAAATGTTGGATTAAGAGCTATTGGCAATGCCATTTCTGTAAATGCTCCTTTGCGTATTGAAGGTGTTTATCGCATAAAAAAAAGTGTGTTTGGTATGGAGGTGAGCCATGAACAAAAATTTGGATTTGATTTGGCCGTGCTGGTTCAATCGGTTCCTTCCATTGAAAAAGATTGGAGCTTAAAAATGAACAGTAAGGGTAACATACGTTGGGATGATTTACCCTCGTTTGAAATAGCAGGCGTAAAGGTTGATTTCCCAAAATTATTCGGCAATTTAATTCAAGGACAAGTTGATAAACTCGTTAGAACCTTAGACAATGAAATTCCTAAAAGCATTGATATAAAAAAACAATTGAATGAAAACTGGCAAAAAATTTGTACTCCAATACAAGTTGATGCCGCCACAAATAGCTGGTTACAAATTCGTCCGAAGCAAGTTTTTTATGCCCCACTACAAGGTTTTGATTCCATTGCACAATTAAATATCGCATTGTATTCAATTATTGAAATTGTAAGCGGACAAAAACCAACGATGGATTCAACCAATACTATTCCAAGTATTTTACAAAATAATAAACTCAACGATAAAATAAGTTTAATGTTGAATACCGAGGTTACCTACGACCAAATAAATGCAATGATTGCACAACAGTTAAATGGTAAAAGTATTAAGTTGGAAGCGAAAGAATATAATATTGACATTTTAGATGCGAAGGTTTTTGGTGCAGGAGAAAAACTTCTGATTGGCGTGAAAGTAAACGGCAAAGTAAAGAAGGGCTTTTTCGGTAAAAAAATAAAAGGGATTATCTACTTTGAAGGTATCCCGGTTTATGATGCAAACAAACAAAGCATAAGAATAAAAGACTTCGAGCTTACCATTAAAACCAAAGATATTTTGTTGAAATCAGCACAATGGTTGGCCAACTCTATACTGTTTAAACAAAGCATTGAAAAGCAACTTGAGTTTTCCATTGCCAAACCTTTGGCAGATGCTAAAAAGTTAGCAGAGGAGGCTGTTAATAAAACTTACAACAACACCATACAACTGGCAGGAAATATTACGCATATTGCACCTGCACAAGTATACATTAAACCCAATGCCATTCGTGTTGATATCAAAGCAGAGGGTAAAATTGGAGTTACTGTAAAAGGATTTTAAGGCAACAAAACAACCTCTCCAATGGATGGAGTTTGCAGTTTACCATTAATGGTTCCTAAAGTTTCCATAGCTTTAAGTTTACGCAAAGGTTCACCAACCGGTTCATCGGCTAAATCATATGTGCCGTAATGCATAGGAATAAATACTTTGCCATTTAAATCATGGAAGGCATGAACTGCATCTTCAGGAGAAGTATGACTTGTTTTCATCATATATGCAGGCTGATAAGCTCCAACTCCCATGATGCAATAATCAATATCAGGAAAATATGATGCGATTTCTTTGAAGTGAGCATTATATCCGCTGTCACCCATAAAAAATATAGTGATGCCATTGTAACGAATGATAAAACTTCCCCACAACATTTCATTGTCATCATTTAGGCTGCGTTTATACCAATGAAATGCCGGCATGTAAAACACTTCAATCTTATCATCATCTATATTAAATTGCTGATACCAACCGGCCTCTTGCACATCAATGGCTTTATCAAAACTTTTTAACAATGCGGTTGACTTAAGCGGGCCAAATACCTTCATTTGCGGATTTTGGCGAATGAGTGTTTTGAAACTTTTTTTATCACAATGATCGAAATGAGCATGGGATAACAACACATAGTTAATATGTTTGATAGAGTCGCGGTTAAATGGAATACCCACCAAACGTTTGATAAACGGAATGTCATTAAATACCGGATCAATCAATATGTTTTTGCCACCTAAGGTGAGTAAGAAAGAAGCATGACCAAGCCAAACCAGTTTATCACGCTTATCAATAAAAAGTTCATTGTTGGTTTTAACAACAGGCAACCAGGTATCATTTTTCTTCTCATTGCGTTGGGGATTTTTACTAAATCGCCACTTCATCACTTTTGAAAAAGTAGGCAAAGGCACATCTTCATAATTCACAAATTTATTGCCCCGCATAGGATTACCTTTATAATCTGCTTTAATGGTTTTTAATGCAGGATTCATTAAATAGTGCATGGCCATTTCTTTCGCTCCTTTGGTTGGTGTGATGATGATGAGTAAGAATAAAACTAAAAGTTGCCTCATGATTTAGTAATAAACAAAAAACGCCAATGCAAGTTTGCATTGGCGTTGTATTAGAGTGTGTTGAATTATCTTAAAATTTCACGACTGATTACAATACGTTGTACCTCACTGGTACCTTCGTAAATTTGAGTAATCTTCGCATCACGCATTAAACGCTCCACATGGTATTCCTTCACATAACCATAACCACCATGTACTTGAACGGCTTCTGTAGTAACCCACATGGCCACTTCACTGGCAAATACTTTAGCCATACTTCCTGCCAAGTTATAATCTAGATCATTATCTTTTAACCAGGCTGCTTTCATAATTAATAAACGAGCAGCTTCAATTTGCGTAGCCATATCAGCCAACTTAAATTGAATTGCCTGGTGATGCATAATTTCTTTACCAAATGCTTTACGCTCTTTTGAATATTTTACCGCTAACTCATAAGCTCCGCTGGCAATACCTAAAGCTTGTGCGGCAATACCAATACGTCCACCGGTTAAGGTTTTCATGGCGAATTTAAATCCGAATCCATCTTCACCTATGCGGTTTTCTTTCGGCACTTTTACATCTTGAAACATGATAGAATGTGTATCGCTTCCGCGAATACCCATTTTATCTTCTTTTTTACCTATCGTAACACCCGGCCAGTTTTTTTCAACGATAAATGCGTTGATACCTTTATGTCCTTTATCAACGTGTGTTTGTGCAATAACCAAATAATATGAGGCCGAATTACCATTGGTAATCCAGTTTTTAGTACCGTTTAATAAATAATAATCACCTTTATCTTCGGCAGTTGTGCGTTGGGATGTAGCATCACTACCGGCCTCCGGCTCACTTAGTAAAAATGCACCATGACATTGGCCGCTGGCCATAGGAACTAAATACTTTTGCTTTTGTTCCTCTGAGCCGTAAGTTTCCAATCCCCAACATACCAATGAATTATTTACCGATACAACAACTGAGGCTGAGGCATCAACCTTTGAAAGTTCTTCCATGGCTAATACATAAGAAACAGTATCCATACCGGAACCTCCGTACTTAGGATCAACCATCATGCCCATAAAACCAAGTTCACCTAGTTTTTTGATTTGCTCTGCAGGAAATTCCTGTTTATCATCACGCTCTATAACACCGGGTAATAATTCAGTTTGAGCAAAATCACGCGCTGCTTGTTGCACGGATAAATGTTCTTCGGTAAGTTGAAAATTCATACGATTATTATTTTAATAAAGGGCGAAAATATTCTTTAAAGCCTACATTATCAAAATAGTTTGCTTTTTTTGATTGATTATAAATTATCACCCAACAAAACAATTTATAACTCATTCATTTACATATAAATAACAACGCCATTGAAGCATATTGCAAGGATGAGTTAAAAATAAATGAAGCTCCAACTTTACTGCTATATTTGCCTTTTGATATGCAATAATCATTTATGAAGTTAGATCACAATAAAGTGGGCTTTGGAACTAAAGCTATTCATGCAGGCCAGGAGCCCGACCCAACCACAGGTGCCGTAATGACCCCAATTTATCAAACGAGCACATATGCACAAGAAAGTCCGGGTAAACACAAAGGCTATGCTTATGCTCGCGGGAAAAACCCTACACGCACCGCTCTTGAAAAATGTTTGGCAGCACTAGAAAATGCCAAGCACGGACTTTGTTTTAGCAGTGGTATGGGTGCCACCGATGCAGTAATTAAATTACTAAAACCCGGTGATGAAGTAATTACGGGTAATGATTTGTATGGCGGAACATATCGTATGTTTACGAAAGTTTTTGCACAATACGGAATCAAATTTCATTTTATTGATTTAACGGATGCCAATAATATTCGCAATTATGTCAATGCAAATACCAAGTTATTGTGGGTTGAAACACCAACCAATCCAACCATGCAAATTGTTGATATTGAAACATGCGCTGCTATAGCAAAACAACATCAACTCATCCTTGCAGTGGATAATACATTTGCATCACCTTACCTGCAAAACCCAATTGATTTAGGTGCTGATATTGTAATGCACAGTGTAACCAAATATTTAGGCGGACACAGTGATGTAGTAATGGGAGCTTTGTTGATGAATGATGATAAGTTGTATGAACAAATCGCGTTTATTCATAACAGTTGCGGAGCCACTCCGGGCCCGCAAGATGCATTTTTGGTGTTGCGCGGTGTAAAAACCTTACACTTGCGCATGAAAGCACATTGCGAAAATGGAAAACAAATTGCTCATTTTTTACGCACACATCCTAAAATTGAAAAAGTATATTGGCCGGGTTTTGAAGATCATCCGAACCATAGTATTGCCAAAAAACAAATGCGCGATTTCGGTGGTATGATTTCAATTGTGCTGAAAAATGCGGATTTGGAAGAAACATTTAAAATTGCTTCATCATTTAAGGTATTTACTTTGGCCGAAAGTTTAGGCGGAGTGGAAAGTTTGATTAATCATCCGGCCACCATGACGCATGCGAGTATTCCAAAAGAAGAAAGAGAAAAAGCCGGAGTAGTAGATAACCTATTGCGCTTAAGTGTAGGTGTAGAAGAAGTGGAAGATTTATTGGCTGATTTGAAACAAGTATTGGGTTAAGCGTATCAAGTTTTTACCTGAATTCTAATTATTACTACTTGATTATTTATTGGCATCAATCTCTTTAGAAGTTGAATTAACTCGCTTAAATGAATTAATCAAAATGTAATAGAATACTGCATATATCCCAATGATATAGGTTCTTTCCAGTATATTCATCAGTTGAGGAACATTACTAAAATAATCATCATAAATTTTTAATATTACACCTAAAGGGATAAATAAAATCATAACGTATAATAATCCTTGAATTCCACATACAAACGACAATGCAATAAAGCGCTGGAAATAATCCATTTGATCACCCTCTGAGTTGATCTGGTATGTCTTATTCATGGTTAGTACTGTTGCAAAAATCCCGATTAATAAATCAATAAATTTATATATATCAAATGGGCTTTTATTAAATGGTATGCTTATTAATATAGCATTTAAAACAATTTGTAAAAGTAGGTAATTAAAGATTGTTTTTTCAGAAACAGAACGTGCCTTTAATTGTAGCTCAAGGTCTTTAACTTTAAACCATATCATTGTTCATCAATTTTATTTGTTACTTAATATTGATATCAATTAGGAATAAGTGAAATAATACATACGATATCTGGGATAATGTGTTATTCTGGCTTGTAACTGTTATCAATATACTTAAAACTAATACAAAAAAGAAAACTAAATAGCATTGATCTGATACAAACTAAAATATTTCTTTATAAATTAAATACACATAAAAATAAGGTAGCAATAAATATTCAGACTGAAAAATGTTGGAACTATTCCATATCTACCGAACGAACATATACATTAACCTTTGAGCCAACCAACTGAATAATTCGGTCATTTTCTTCTTCAGTGGTAAAACCATCATACAAGGAATTCCATGAAGTACCGTCTTTAAACGTTATTTTATAATAAGGCGTATGCTTTATTTGTCCGAAAAGGGTTTTATGATATTCCACATCAAGCACCTCAGCAATATTGGCATATGCATATTTGGTAGTGCCTAATCCCCAAAAATGGTTAGTTTTTATTTCTTCATTGCCAAAAGCACTAAACCAATCAAATAACATAATGGTAAGCATAAGCAATGAAAAACTGTATATGCGATGAAAGCGCGTAAAAAACTGATAGGCATTAAAGCGTAAACGTTGATTAACATAATACAAATATTCCTCCCAATCAGTTAAAATATAGTTATAACAAATGGTGGTAACAGCTGCAAAACAAGCGATATATGCAATGAGAAAGGCTACAATCCAAAACATCAATTCATGAGGCAGAACCACAATAGAAGCATCTGCTAAAAAACTTAATCGAAATACAATCAAATAATGTAAAACAAAACGAAGGATAACCGTAAGTATTGGAATAAAAACAATCATTCCAAAAATGCAAAGCGAAAAGTATGTTTTATACTTTGAATGAAGGTCTTCGCCATTGATTACTACATGATCCGGTATTTCATGCACAGGCACAAACCTTTGGTACATTTTGTATGCACCCCAAACCAGCGCAGCGGTAATAAATAAGTTAATAAATTGCAACATAGCTATTGAACAAATGCTAAATTATTTGAATCCGAACAATTAAGGGAATAATTTATTTGAACTGTCAAATTAAATGGATAAAAAGCAGAATAGAAACTTATGGACTTTTTTTTCGAAAAATACTGATTCGCATGTAGAAACATGGCATGACAATATCTAATTCTTTTACAGGTAATTAAGCCTCAAAAAAAACTCATTTTTCCGTTTAATTACGGATAATTATGAATTTATCCGTTATCAGCTTCTCCTGCGGTTTGGGATTCTTCAACTTTGCCTCATCATTTCGGAATACGGCCGTATCATGGGATGTAAATTGTAATTATGAGTCATTTAAAAACGTAACACGTATGAACCAAGTAAAAAACAGTGTGCGCCTAATTGGCCACTTAGGACAAGACCCGGAGGTTAAAAGTTTTAGCAATGGAAAAAAGTTAGCCAAATTTAGCTTAGCCATTAATGAATCCTACAAAAACAATGAAGGTGAAAAAGTAACCGATACCCAATGGCACAATGTTGTGGTATGGGGCAAGCAAGCCGAAATTGTAGAGAAAATCCTTAAAAAAGGATCGGAGGTTGCCATTGAAGGAAAGTTGAACAACAATTCTTACACCGACAAAGATGGTATTAAAAGATATACCACTGAAATTGTAATGAATGAATTTGCCGTTGTTGGCGCTAAAAAGTAAAACCCTGCCCTGCAGCAGAAGCTGCAGGGCATTAATTTTTAAACGGCCATGAAAAATCACCCCATTAAGTTAAATCAGTTATTAAATCATGTGATAAAAGACATGAAGCAACAAGCTGAACCAGGTTATTTGAATGAACTAACAATTACGTATGCAAACAACAAGCCGGTAGTTGTAAGAATTTATACCTCAAAAAATGTAAAAAAAATTACTAATAAATCGCGGTAATTTTTTATATTTAGGTATTGAATTCAGCGCATGACAATTTTTAAAATCTCCTCCGCACACGTAAACGTACCACCAAACGCTCAACGAAAAAGGATTAGAGGAAATAATTATAATACCTGGTTAATTGATGCTGTTAAAACAGGCTTCAGAGGAAGAACCCTAACTTTATTTGTGCATGAGCCAAGCAGAATTTGTGTACTTACTAACGGGAAATCTATTGTTAAATGCCTACCTGAATTTGAAACTCGATTAATGCAGCTCCTAAAACGATCTTCATTTCCTGCTGACATCATTGAACAATTCCAACAATCATTCACCCATCATTCGTATCAACCTATTCAAAGTAAACGTGTACTCAAACAAGTCGAAGCCATCAAAATGGAGTTGGAACACAGTTTACTTCGTTATCATTCTTTTGATGAAATTGATTTGAATGTAATAGAGAATAATTTGCTTGATAAGACATACACACACCATCGTAATTTATATACACCGAGCAGTTGGTGGAATGCTTACCTCTCAGGGGAAGATCCATACAGCGACTACAGAAATTTACCCGATAGCTTATTAAAGGTGAAGTCATCGCCTTATACCAAGAACGGCCTTACAAAAGAGGAAGAATTGTACATGGAAAACCAAATGATTCGAATGGACATTGAACAGCAACTTGGCAAACCTGTACATTTGAATATGTTGGTTGAAAACGAGGAGACACCTCTTGAGTTGGAAAACGAATTACTTAAACATATCCGACACCTTGAACTTACACTTAAAGATGTCAAAGAAGTAACCTTATATGAGTATTTGGGTAAACCTAAAATAAAGGATGTGCATCTTTTAACCGAAAAACAATTACAAAAAGAATTGGTAAGACTTTATAAATTACTCACACGCCACCAGGTTTCGGTTGATTTTATTGGTGAGTACCCACTGGTTATCATGTATACTTTTATTGCAGAAGAACTTATGCAAAAAAAAGTACCAAATGTGAAACTACCGGGCATTATGGCACGATTTGTTTATGAAATGTTTCATCCGAATCACACATTGGCACTTGAACATTTGGCAGAATATTTTGTTTCTGAAATGTTGTTAAAAGATGATGGATCAAGTGATGTGAGGCAACTATTGCAAGATGGCTTTATTCTAAATGAAGAAGAAGCAGATGACCAAAAATTAATTGAACTATTTAATACTTTTAAAATTATACATGAAGTTACGGGTTTAGCTGATGCACAACTCACCGAACCTGTTTTGAATGCTGACGAAACTACAGGTTCATTAGAAGTTGTTTTATTCTACAAAAACAAAATAAAAGGCAAAAGAAGATTGAAGTTTACTTTGCAGTTTGAATTTGTACGCGTAGAAAACAACTGGCTCATTAAAGCCATTCAATTCAATTATTAAGATTTACGAATGCCCTCTTCAGTAATGGTAATTTTTCGTTCTTTGTATAGTTTTCCCAAAGTCATTTTAAACGTTTTTTTACTCATGCCGAATTGTTTGTAAATATCTTCCGGTGAGCTTTTATCATGATAAGGCAAAAATCCGCCTGCTTGTTTTAATGCATTTAATACCACACTCGATTCATCGGCCACCCTCGTATATCCCGGCTTACCAATCATCACATCAATTTTTCCATCTTCTTTAATTTTTTTTACAAAACCTGTAAACTCATCACCGATATATAAATCTTTAAATACTTCATTGTAATGCAAAATGCCCAAATGTTTTTTATTAATGATTACTTGATAACCAATTGGGGTATCTCTGTAAATAATGCACTCAACCACTTCTTTTTCCTTTACGTCTATTTGCTCATTACTTAATTCATCATCAAGTCTTTCTTTCGCCAATAATTTATTGGTGGGCTCATCATAAAATACCTTTACCAAACAGTAATCCCCTTCTTGTAAATCGGGCTCATGAAAGGAACGAGGCATAAATAAATCAATCGGTAATCCCCAATCTAAAAATGCTCCTGCAGGGGTTAGCTTATTCACCTTTAAGGTTACAAAATCATTAGCCTTGGCTTTTACTTGTTTTGAGGTAGCCTCCGGTTCGCCCTGTTGATTGAGGTAAACAAACACGTCTAATTGGTCACCTTTTAACAGGCCGGAATCGGCCATATTTTTAGGCATGGTGATTTGAGCTTGATGTTCGGGTATGATTAGTTCGTAACCTTCGTTTGTTTTATTTGCTATCTCAGCTTTATAGGTAAATCCTGGTTTGATCATGTTTCGTTATAAAGTGCAAAGTTGCACAATTATTACTAATGCATCATCATGTTCAATGGAGTAACCTGAACATGTTAATTGTTTATAACCTTTTCATCATTCGTTTTCATATGTACATTATTTTCCCGCTCAAGAAATTAATAAACTATGCCACTCCATAAAACAAACGGATTACTCCCAATTATTATCGGCTTAATTATTGCCGTAATTTCATTTGCACTGGGCTACAAAGCCGGTAAAAACAAACAAGACAAAAAAATTTCAATATAAAAGCGGAAGTGTAACTTTACTTTTACACTTCAACTTTTATTTTACTTTAACAAAGTAACTGATCCTGAATAGGTATATTTTCTATCATTCATACTTTTCGCATTGATTTGATAGATATATACATCTTGGGGACAAGCAACCCCGGTATTGTTGATTTTACCATTCCAACCCACCTTTGGATTATCGGTACTAAACACTTGTTGTCCCCAACGGTTGAATACAAAAATTTCGATACTTTTAAATCCATCGGCATATACCCTGAATACATCATTACAATCAGCAAATTCTGCATCTGCACAAGGCGCGTTGTTTGCTCCTGACACAGGTCGGAAAGCCGAAGGAATAAATACGGTAATGTCCGGATCAACGCGTAAGAAACGCAGTGCAGTATCTACGCAACCTTTGTCGGATGTTACGGTTAACAACACCGGTATTTTATCCGATATGCTATCACCA
>JBKDBG010000026.1:0-4519 GCA_046314755.1 Bacteroidota bacterium
TATCAAACGTGTTCCTTGTTTTACTAAAAAGCGTGTTTTGTAATTTGAAGGGGTCGTTAAGGTTTGGATAAATTTTTGAATCTCCAGATTGATATCAATTGGTGGTACTTGATAATATTTTTCGAACTTCTCAATAGCGGAGGCTAAACCAAACTCATCAATCGGTTTCAATAAATAATCAATTCCATTCACTTTAAATGCTTGAATGGCAAATTCATCATATGCGGTAACAAAAATTACCGGAGCATGTATGGTGAGTTGATTAAAGATTTCGAAACTTCTTCCATCGGCTAATTCAATGTCCATAAAAATCAAATCAGGTTTGCTAAAGGAAAGCAGTTCAATGCCTGATTCAACACTATCGGCCGTACCAATTAATGTATAGTTTGGCCTGCAATTCTCTAGCAAACGAATTAATCGTTTTAATGCAGGAGCCTCGTCTTCTATGATAACTATGTTTGCCATTAGGTTAATAAAGGTAAACTCACTTTAAATGTTGATGCAGTTTCTTCCACCTCTACCGGTAATGAGGTAAGCAATGAATACCGATGAACAATATTGCTTAATCCTATTCCGTTACTATCAACCACACTATTTTTACGCTGTAAATTATTTTCAACGATGAGCTTTTCATCACTAACTTTAATATAAATTTTTAGCGGATATTGAGCAGAAATGATGTTATGTTTAATGGCATTTTCAAGCAACATTTGTAAAGCCATGGTTGGAATAAACATTTCATGGTATTTCACATCCACCATAATTTCCACTTGTAAATTTTTTCCAAACCTTATTTGATTTAAATACACATAAGAATTTATAAACGATAACTCTTCATGCAAGGTTACCTTTTCTTTATCACGTTGTGAAAGCACATAACGGTATACCGCAGATAATTTAAGTACAAACTCAGATGCCACTTTTGGATGTTCTTCAATTAAACTGCTTAATGTGTTTAATGAATTAAATAAAAAATGTGGATTAACTTGGTTCTTTAAGGCCTCAAATTCGGCAGTTAAATTTTCGCGCTTGAGTTCTTCTTTTTCTTGAATGGAAGTGCGCCAGAATCTGAAAAAAGCCAACGCCACAAATATGGTGTTGATGAATAACGTAATTACGATACTAATCACCAAATAGGTAATATTCTCTTTGGAGGTTAAATCACATGGCTTACCATTAATGATTGGAAACAGAAAAGTATTGAATAAAAAAGTGGCAACAATAGGCCAAATAATTGCAATGAATGCCGATAAGGTTAGTTTCTGTTTGAGTTGTCGTTCTAAAGAAAAAAACTGATCGGTGATATTGATGATTAATAAATTTCCGTTCCAAATTATTGCAATGAGAATAAAATGAGAAAGCAAACCTTGAATAAAAGTTTCATGCTCATCATGCCGGCCTACAATACTAAAAAAGAAAGACAACAACAGAATCACCGCATGGCGAACAAACACATCACGTTTATTAAAAAAACCGGGAGATTCTGTTGTTTTAAAGGCCATTTAAATCACAATTTATGCTAATTTATTAAAATGTATATCTAAAAGTTGGCACAGGAAAAAATCCTTGCTGATATTGATAAGCAATACTGTTATTATATTTGTTGTATCCCTCACTAAAAATATTTTGATGGTTGGTTACATTTTGAATATCAATTGCGAAATCAAGCGAACTCTTTTTATAATCTTTTCTGAAACCAAATTTTACATCACACCTGAAATAGGCATCTTGTTTTTTACTATAAGCTTTGGTTACATCGTAAACGGCTCTTCCTTGCAACCGTGAAGCCTCTAAATCAAGCGGTGTAAAATACCTGCCTCCTACACTTGTTATTCTAACATTACCATACCAAACATTTCCTTTCTTTTGGGTTTTCCATTCTTTACCGGCTAAAAAGTTAGTTGCATAATTGGTATTAAATGCCGTGTTTCTTTCAATCCCATCACTTCCTTTATATTTACTATCAAAAACAGAAGCCGTAAACAACACATAATAACCTTTATCTAAATAACGTTCAACAGTTAATTCTACACCATAGTTTGTGCCGGTTCCTTCATTCACCAAATTATTGGCATCACTTGGCACAAAATCTGCACCTACATTTAAGGTTGAAAAACTTGACGGAAATGATTGTACCGGAACTTGATTGAGCAATTGATAATAAACCTCCGTTTTCAATTTCCAAAGTTTGTTTACATTCATTTCGTACCCCATCACCCAGTGGTTTGATTGCATAAACTTAACTTTTCTGTTGGTTTCTTCACCCTGAGTATTTCGAACAAAAATATTGTAGAAAGGCATGAGTTGATGATGTAAACCATAACCTAAGGTTAAACTTGATTTCTCATTCAATACATACCTAGCTCCTAACCTTGGTTCAACCACAAACTGCTCATTAATATTAAAATATTGGGCATGTGCACCAATGTTTAGTGTTAACCTGTTTCCAAAACGATGTTTCCACTGCGCGTAAGCTTGTGTGAGTTGTACGATATTACTTCTATCCACTCGAATGGTATCAACAGTGCCGCGGTTAAATACATCTTTATTAAAATAATTCAGCTCTGTGATATCATGATTTGCACCAAAGTGAATGGCGTTGCGTGCATTTATTTTATGGGTGATGTTTAATACTGCAGAATATTTATTATCCGTAAATCTGCCCTCTCCAATTCTAAAAATTTTATCGGCAATATAATCAATACTATCAGAGGTAAAGTAGTTTCTTGATTGGCTTGCGGCTAAAGTAAATTTTGCCCAAGTTTTAGTAGATAGGTTTTTTTCAAAACTCAACCCGGTTACACCCATTCTATATCTCGGACGTGTATCTTGGTCTTTATTTCCGTAAAAATTCAATTCGGTTGTATCCACATCTTTGCCTAATAAATCAATGGAACTCATTCCACCCATACCCCACCAAATTATTTTACCGTTACCTTTTGTTGGCACTACCACTTTAAAATTAATGTCTTGATAAACGGGAGTAGCAGCACCTGTTCCCGGATTTAAACCTATATCCCTCATTAATGCCAATGTTGAATACCTATAATTGAACAAGAATGATGCTTTTGATTTTTTACTGAAAGGACCTTCAGCTCCAATTTCAAAACCATTAAAACCAACTTGCGCTATATATTCACGTTTTTCGTTATTTCCTTCACGCAACATCAAATCAAATACCCCACCATTGGCATTGCCGTATTGTGCAGGGAAAGCACTTGTAAAAAAATCACTTTTACCTAAGTTATTGGCATTTAAAATACTTACCGGACCACCGGTGTTAAAACTGCTTCCAAAATGGTTGGGATTTGGAATGTTTACTCCCTCCATTTGCCATAACATTGCATTAGGCGAGTTGCCTCTTACCACAATATCATTTCTGCTGTCGTTACCCGAAACAACACCGGCAAAGTTTGCAGCCATCCGACTTGGATCACCTAAAGCACCGGCAAACTTTTTGGTATCATCAGGATTAAATGAACGGGTACTGATAATTGCCATTTCATTGTTGGCCATTACACGGTCTTTTTTTCGATCAACGGTTACCGTTGCTTCTTGCATGGTTGTAACAGCTTCGGTTAATGTAATGTTTAATATCACTTCTTTACCGGCTGTAACCATCACATCAGGCAAGGTTAATGATTCATAACCTAAGTAGGTAATTTTTAAAGTATGCCTGCCTAAAGGCACCTTTTCAAGTTTAAAGTTTCCGTTTAAATCCGTGCTTGTTCCAATGAGCGGGGTTGTGTTGAGAACAACAACCGATGCACCAATTATGGGCTGCTTGCTTTCGGTATCTTTTATAACTCCACGTATGTTTTGGGTGGTTGATGCTTGCCCATGAACCAACAAGGGCATCAATAACATCATGCCAATAAACTTTTGCCAATGGCCAAAAAGTTTACCCGGAATAAATGAAACAGCTGTAAAGAATTGAACGATATTTTTCATAAGGTGAGTATTGTTGAGCAAATTTTGTAATAAACACCCACCTTATAAATGACTGTCCGATGAAACGGAATAATTATTGGATGAACCGTAAAATTATTGAACTTAATTAATGGCAATTACTTTTGTAATTTCAGGAATTGCACTTTTAAGTCCATTCTCAATACCTGCCTTCATGGTCATATGACTCATGCTACAACTGCTGCAGTTACCCATTAGGCGAAGTTGCACCTCCATATCTTCCGTTACATCAACCAATTCAACATCTCCACCATCGGCTTGCAAAAATGGACGCATACTGTTTAATGCAATTTCAATTTTTTGTGATAACTCTTGTTTAGTCATAACCGTTTCAAAAATAATAAAATCAGGGTATTCAATTGTTATGTTGTGCATTTAATATCGAAACTGCTCTAGCCACATTACCTGCAATTTCAATAAATACAGGCTTTGCCGCATTTTCATTATCCAATACCGCAGGCATACCTTTATCAGCGCCTTCACGTACACCCATTACCAAAGGCACTTGCCCCAACAATGGTACGTTAAACTGGTTGGCAATTTTTTGTCC
>JBKDBG010000027.1:0-26896 GCA_046314755.1 Bacteroidota bacterium
CACCTTTTTCTGTGGACTGCTAAATTTACTTAACGATTCAAACGCTACACAAAAATTAGCCAAACTCCTCACTCCGGTTTTTGCACGCATATTTCCTGATTTACCTAAAGGTCATCCGGCTTACGGATTTATGACCATGAACTTCGCAGCAAACTTTTTAGGTCTTGATAATGCCGCTACACCATTTGGATTAAAAGCCATGGAAAGTATGCAAGAAGTAAACAGCAGTAAAGATACAGCCAGTAATAGCCAAATCATGTTTTTGTGCTTACATGCTGCAGGGCTTACATTAATTCCAACTTCCATTATCGGATACAGGGCAGCACAAGGAGCAGCCAACCCGGCTGATATTATGATTCCCACCATCATTACTTCATTTATCGGAACATTAGCAGCATTAATTTTTGTAAGTATTAAACAACGTATTAATCTCATTAACCCAATAATTCTCGGTGTTTTTACTGCCATTGGCGGCATTATTGGATTAGCGATGTATTACATTAACGGACTTGAAGGTTTAGAAAAAATTCACTTCACCGGAAATTTAAGTAATGCCGTATTGCTCATTATAATTGTGGTTATTGTACTATACAGCACCCTATACGAAAAAGTATTTACAGCGAATCAAACCAACCCGTTTGATTCATTTATACATGGAGCCAAAGATGGTTTTACAACCGGTGTTCGGGTACTGCCATACATGATTGCCATGTTGGTTGCCTTGAGCATTTTCCGTAATTCGGGATTAATGCATATTGTAATGGGAGGCATAACAAGTGTGATGAGCGGCATAGGAATTAACGAACAGATCATCAATGCCATACCGGTGGCATTAATGCGACCGTTCAGTGCAGGCGGTTCGCGAGGGTTTATGTTGGATGCCATGAAAACTTTTGGTGCGGATAGTTTAGCCGGGCGTTTGGCTTGTTTGTTTCAAGGCGCAGCTGAAACTACTTTTTATGTGGTGGCACTCTATTTCGGTTCAGTAAATATTAAAAACAGCCGATATTCATTAGCCGTAATGTTATTGGTTGATTTAGTTTGTGTGATAACAGCCATTATTGTGTGTGGCATTTACTTCTAGCAACTGTAATCTAAATTTTATCAAAATTTATCAACGACCCACCAAAGGAATTTTTTTTATTCTATTTTCGCCATGTATTCTTCTTTCTGTTTATACAGAAACTTAACACTGAAATTTTATTTTTATGGCACTAGATATAACAGGAAAATTAATTCAAAAATTAAACAAAACTGAAGGCATTAGTAAAGCCGGAAAACCTTGGAGTAAACAGGAGTTTATTATTGAAACCCAAGAAACCTATCCACGTAAAGTAATGATTAGCGTGATGAACGAAAAAGTTACCGATTTGGAAAAATTCAATAGCGGTGACATTGTTACTGCCTCGCTGAACATTGAGAGCAGAGAATACAACGGACGTTGGTACACCGATGTTAGAGCATGGAGATTACAAGGTGCGGGAGCAGCTCAAGGCCAAAACGGCTACCAAGGCGGTACAGAAGCCCCTCCATTCGAACAAAGTTTTTCAGCAGATTCTGCAACAGACGATCTTCCATTTTAACAAAAAGCGCTACCAAGCGCTTTTTTTATTTGATGTTAGCCTTAAGAATTTGATACCTTTGTGCCGCTATGATCACTCATAACTTAACTATCTACAATACACTTACACGTAAAAACGAAAAGTTCGAATCAATACATGCCGGTATGGTTGGTATGTATGTTTGCGGACCAACCGTATACAACAATGCGCACCTTGGTAACGCGCGTACTTTTATTTCATTTGATATTGTGTTTCGTTACTTAACTCACTTGGGTTATAAAGTGCGTTATGTAAGAAATATTACCGATGCCGGGCACTTAGAAAGTGATGCGGATGAAGGTGAAGACAAAATCAGTAAAAAGGCAAAGATTGAACAGCTGGAACCTATGGAAATTGTACAGCGATACACCATTGACTTCCAAAGTGTAATGCAAGCCTTTAACACCCTGCCCCCAAGCATTGAACCTACTGCAACCGGTCATATTATCGAGCAAATAGAAATGACCAAACAAATTTTAGCAAACGGTTATGCCTATGAAGTAAACGGAACAGTTTATTTTGATGTAGAGAAATATGCCAAAGAAAATAATTACACCATTTTAACCGGCAGAAAATTAGAAGATTTGTTAGACGGCACGAGGGAATTGGACGGACAAGATGAAAAGCGTGGCCGACTTGATTTTGCGCTTTGGATTAAAGCCAAACCTGAACACATTATGCGTTGGCCTAGCCCATGGGGCGAAGGGTTTCCGGGATGGCATTTAGAATGTTCGGCCATGAGTAGAAAATATTTAGGCGAACAGTTCGATATTCATGGAGGTGGAATGGACCTTGCACCTACCCATCATACCAATGAAATTGCTCAAAATGTGGCTTGCTCGCACCATAAAACACCGGTACGTTATTGGATGCACACCAATATGCTTACCGTAAACGGACAAAAAATGAGCAAAAGTTTAGGCAATTCATTTTTACCGTTTGAATTGTTTACAGGCTCTCATCCTTTGCTGGATAAAGGATACAGTCCGATGACTGTTCGTTTCTTTATGCTTCAAGCACATTACAGAAGTACGCTTGATTTCAGCAACGAGGCATTGCAAGCAGCCGAAAAAGGATTTGCCCGATTAATGAATGCCATTAAGTTATTGGACGGACTAAAAACAGGTGAAAAAACCAGCATTGATCTTGAATCATTGCATAAAAATATTTATGCCGCTTTGGATGATGATTTTAATACACCCATTGCACTGGCACATTTATTTGATGCGGTTAGAATGATTAACAGTATTAATGATGGAAAAGAAAGTATTACGGCTGAAGCTAAAACCGGTTTCATTCAATTAATACATGCTGTTGTATTTGATGTATTGGGATTAAAAGAAGAAAGCAGCGGAAACTCAAATAAAATTGATGGATTAATGGAGATGATATTAGAAGTAAGAAACGATGCCAAAGCCAGAAGAGATTTTAATACATCGGATTTAATTCGTAATAAACTAAAAGAGTTAGGTATTGAAGTAAAAGATGGAAAAGATGGAAGCTCTTACTCCATTAATAATTAATTCAATATCCTAACGTTAAAAAGTTCTACAAATCATACCACATGAAATTCGTTACATCCTTAAAAGGAGCTTTTGTTTTCGGCTTGATTATTTCGTTATCTGCTTGTAGTAAAAATAATAGTCAAAGCACCAATACCGCAACAGATACAGCTGCTGTAACTACTCAAGCTTATGAAAAAGTTTCTCCTGAATTTAATGCTGACAGTGCATACTATTTTGTTGAACAACAAGTAAAATTCGGACCCAGAGTAACCAACAGTGAACCCCATAAAAAATGTGGAGATTGGTTAACTGCCACACTCAACAAATATGCAGATGCTGTAATTGAACAAAAAACTGTGATTACCAATTTTGATGGCAAAAAATTAAATATTCGCAACATCATTGCTGAGTTTAACCCGAATGCTGCACGCAGAATTTTATTATGCGCACATTGGGATAGCAGACCCTATGCCGATCAAGATACCAAAGACATTGACAAAGCTATTTTAGGCGCAAATGATGGAGCAAGCGGTGTAGGCGTTTTGTTACAACTTGCTCAAACCATCAAATCAAAACAGCCTAATGTAGGTGTTGATATTGTTTTGTTTGATGCAGAAGATTTAGGCAAACCCGAGCATGACAATAGTTATTGTTTAGGCTCTCAATATTGGAGTAACAACTTACATAAACCAAACTACAAAGCCGATTTCGGAATTTTATTGGACATGGTTGGTGCGGCTGATGCGAAATTTGCTTGGGAACAAGTATCGGTTGAAGCTGCTCCGCAGGTTTTACAGTATGTGTGGCAAACAGCCGGAAACTTAGGTTACAGTAATTACTTTATGTATTATAACAAAAGCGGAATTATTGATGACCATTATTATGTAAATAAAAATGCAAAAATTCCAACTATAGATATCATACACTATGATGCGGCCTCGCAAACCGGGTTTCCTACGCATTGGCATACGCATAGAGATAACATGAGTGTGATTGACAAAAACACTTTAAAGGCTGTTGGACAAACTGTACTTGAAGTAATTTATTCGATGAAATAATGCTGCTGATGAGTGAAAATTCACTCGGCATGTTTTACATACTTTTCTGCTGAAACCCATGAACGGCTTCGGCAATTTCTTGGATAAGTAATGGATCTTTTTCAAAGGCATTTCCTACAACAACAACATCAGCACCGGCCTTGCAAGCGGCAATTGCGGCCAAAGGTGTTTTTATACCGCCTCCAATAAAAATAGGCGCTTCTACATTTTCACGCACCGCACTTATTAAGGCTGTTGGTATCGATTGTTGTGCACCACTTCCGGCATCCATGTATATCACTTGTAAACCTAACATTTCACCGGCCATAGCCGTACAAGCTGCAATTCCGTTTTTTTCTGAAGGAATTGGTGTGGTATTACTCATATAACTAACTGATGTGGTATTACCTCCATCAATAAGCATATATCCCGTAGGAATAATTTCAATGCCACTGTGCTTTAACATAGGAGCAGCCAACACATGTTTTCCAATCAACAAATCCGGATTTCTGCCACTAATTAATGATAAAAACAAAATACCATCAGCCTCCTTGTTTACCTGCATAATATTACCCGGAAACAACACTACAGGTATGCCGGTGTGTTGTTTGATAATACGAACACAGGTATCAAAAAAGCCATTGGTAATTAAACTGCCACCTACTAAAATGTAATCAACTTTCGAAGCGTTACTGTGTTCACAAATTGTAATAAGTTGTTGCTCCGAGGCAATACTGTCCGGATCAATTAATACAGCAAGGTGTTTTTTACCTTGTTTACTTTGCGCTTTTAGTTGTGTTAAAATGGCTGATTTCAATTTTTGATGATTGAAGGTGTTGCTTGCACCCACACAAATAAAGCACTTTTTTGCTGTTTAACGGAATTGTTTCACTAAAATTAAGTACTTAAGATTTACCTAACGCATGTAACCCGCGTAAACACTCACTTTTCAATATTCAAAATTTCGTAAGTATCTCACTGTCTATTTTTAGCAACAAACTAACTCATTCTTAAGAACTTAAAAATCGTGGAAAAGCCTGTGTACTGAGAGTTATTAATGTGAATAATTCGGTTATGCACATAGGTTATCCCTTATATAATGCGGCTGTTGAATGTTGGCAAAAAATACCGTGTGGAAAATGCTATTTGATTTGAATAGGTTTCTGGTGGATTTTTGATGAAAAAACCCCCTAAAAAAAGGGTAACTAAAATTTAACAATATTTAAACTATACATCAACCAACAAAATTTGTCCTAATGAGCACCAAGTCATCAAAGAAAAACGAACAAAGAGGCCTTCGCGTGGATCGCTTCTTTACTAAAGACGGTGTGAGTGCATTCGACTTGTTCGAATACGACATTCGCACTTCTGTTATTAAAAACCCTAATGGAGAAAAAGTATTTGAACTAAACAACGTTGAGGTTCCGAAATTTTGGAGTCAAGTTGCAACGGATGTATTGGCACAAAAATATTTTCGTAAAGCAGGAGTACCACAACCTGATGGTTCATTAGGAAGCGAAAACTCAATTAAGCAGGTTGCTCATCGTATGGCACATTGCTGGAGAAGTTGGGGTGAACAATATGGTTACTTTGCTTCAACAGAAGATGCGAATAAATTTTATGATGAGTTGGTATACATGATTATTGGACAGCATGCTGCACCAAACTCACCACAATGGTTTAATTCAGGCTTATATTCATCATACGGTATTACCGGTAAGCCACAAGGACATTATTTCGTTAATCCAACAACAGGACAATTAGAAAAATCAACATCGGCATATGAACGCCCACAACCCCACGCATGTTTCATTTTGTCGGTTGATGATGATTTGGTTAATGAAGGAGGTATCATGGATCTTTGGGTTCGTGAAGCCCGTATATTTAAATATGGCTCAGGTGTAGGAACAAATTTCAGCCGCATTCGCGGTGCAGGTGAAAAATTATCAGGCGGTGGTACATCATCAGGCTTGATGAGTTTCTTAAAAATTGGTGACCGTGCTGCAGGTGCAATCAAATCGGGAGGTACAACCAGACGTGCCGCTAAAATGGTTTGTTTGGACTTAGATCATCCGGAAATTGTTGAATTCATCAACTGGAAAAAAGCTGAAGAGAAAAAAGTTGCAGCGCTAATTGCTGCAGGATATGCAAGTGACTATGAAGGTGAAGCATATGCTACTGTTTCCGGTCAAAACTCAAACAACTCAGTTCGTATTCCGCATAGCTTCTTCAAAGCTTTGGAAGAAGGTAAAAACTGGGATTTAATTGGCCGAGCCAATGGTAAAGTAATGAAATCAATTCCTGCAAAAGAATTGTGGGATATGATTGGTGATGCTGCTTGGGCATGCGCTGATCCGGGCGTTCAATTCGATTCAACCATCAATGAATGGCATACATGCCCTGAAGGCGGAAGAATCAATGCCTCTAACCCTTGCTCGGAATACATGTTCTTAGATAATACCGCATGTAACTTGGCTTCATTAAACTTAATGCGTTTCTTCAATCCTGAAACTTGTGAGTTTGATGTAAAAGGAATTGAACATGCTTCACGTATTTGGACTGTTGTGCTTGAAATTTCTGTATTGATGGCTCAATTCCCATCAAAAGAAGTTGCTCAACTTTCATACGAATACCGTACCTTAGGTTTAGGTTATGCTAACCTTGGTACTGCTTTAATGGTGTCGGGTATTCCTTATGATTCACCAAAAGCATTTGCAATTTGCGGAGCCATCACCGCTATCCTTACCGGAACCGCTTATGCAACTTCAGCCGAAATGGCTAAACATTTAGGTGCATTCCCTAAATATGAAGAAAATAAAGAACACATGTTGCGTGTAATGCGTAACCACCGTTATGCTGCTTACAACGCAACAGATGCCTATGAAGGTTTAACCTTAAAACCAGTAGGCATAGATCCGAAGTACTGCCCTGACTACTTGTTATCATCGGCATGCACATCTTGGGATAATGCAGTTAAATTAGGCGAACAACATGGTTACCGCAATGCACAAACAACGGTAATTGCACCAACAGGAACCATTGGTTTAGTAATGGATTGCGATACCACCGGTATTGAGCCTGATTTCGCATTGGTTAAATTCAAAAAATTATCAGGTGGCGGTTACTTCAAAATCATCAACCAATCAGTACCTGCAGCTCTCAAAAACTTAGGTTACACCGAAGCTGAAACAGATTCTATTATTAAATATGCAATCGGACATGCTACGTTAAAAGGTGCACCGCATATCAATCCGGAGAGTTTAGCATTCCGCGGTTTTACTGCCGAAGAAATTGAGAAATTAGATGTTGCTGCTTCAGGTGCATTTGAAATTAGTTTTGCATTTAACCAATGGACTTTAGGTGAAGAGTGCTTGCAACGTTTAGGCTTTACTGCTGAAGAATACAACAATCCTAAATTTAACTTATTGCGTAAATTAGGATTTACGAGAGCGGAAATTGAAGAAGCCAACGATTACGTATGTGGTACCATGACTGTTGAAGGTGCTCCATACCTAAAAGACGAACACTTACCTGTGTTTGATTGCGCAAATCGTTGCGGAAACAAAGGCGTTCGTTACATTGCTCCTACAGGACATATTCGTATGATGGCTGCTGCACAACCGTTTTTATCAGGTGCGATTTCAAAAACCATCAACCTACCAAACGAAGCCAACGTTGATGATATTAAAGATTGCTACTACTTAAGCTGGACATTAGGCTTAAAAGCAAATGCCCTATACCGTGATGGATGTAAATTGTCACAACCGTTAAGCAACAAATCGGATGTGAAGGAAGAAGAAGAGGTACAAGAAGTGGTTGAAGCCGTTTTAGGAGAAGATGCAATGAAACCGGTTGGTGAATTATCACCTGAACAAGTTTTAGAAGCCGCTACGGCCATCTTAAACCGCTCACACGACACTGAATTTAAACGTAAGTTGGCTCGTATTGTTGAACGCAAACAATTACCCGGCAAACGAGGTGGCTTTACCCAAAAAGCAACCGTTGGCGGACAAACCATATTTGTACGCACAGGTGAATATGAAGATGGAACATTAGGTGAAATTTTTGTTGACTTACACAAAGAAGGAGCAACCTTACGTTCGTTGATGAACTGTTTCTCTATTGCGGTTTCATTAGGCTTACAATATGGTGTTCCATTAGAAGAATACGTTGATAAATTTACCTTCACCCGCTTTGAACCTGCAGGTATGGTAACCGGACATGACAACATCAAAAATGCAACTTCTATTATTGATTACATGTTCCGTATGTTAGGATTTGAATACTTAGGCAGAGAAGACTTTGTTCAAGTACCACCAACAGAAACACAACGTGCACATTTAGCGGTAAACCAAAAACACCAAATTACACCAAACATTGCACAACCAAACCAAATGCAAAGTATTGCAGCTCCTACCCCAATTGGTTTTATGAAACCGGCTCCGGTAGCTGAAGCAAAAACCATGGCACCTGCAGCTGAAGCCTCAGCAAGTATTGACCAAACCCAAGCTTATTTAAAAAGCTTTGGTGACAGCCCTGCTTGCCCAAGTTGCGGTAGCTTAACCATACGCAGCGGAGCTTGCTACAAATGCATGAACTGCGGTACACAAACTGGTTGCAGCTAAATCAAAACGCATAATCATTCGTATTTGATTATACTCTTTCACTATCCCTCATCAAGCAATTGGTGAGGGATTTTTTATGATGTTACTTCAACACGATAACGTTAACAACAAAAAAAATCCCCGTTTCTTTCGAAACGGGGATTTTTTATTTATGGATGTAATAAATTCTTACTTCGCTTTTGCGCCTAAAATTTCGGCCATTTTAGCACCAATTTCAGCAGGTGATTCTACTACATGTAAACCACACTCGCGCATGATTGCCATTTTAGCGGCTGCAGTATCATCTTTACCACCAATAATAGCACCTGCATGTCCCATTCTGCGTCCCGGAGGGGCTGTTTGGCCTGCAATAAAACCTACAACAGGTTTTTTGTTTCCGTTTGCTTTAATCCAACGTGCTGCATCAGCCTCGTAGCTTCCGCCAATTTCACCAATCATAATGATGGCATCCGTTTCAGAATCATTCATGAGCATTTCTACCGCGTCTTTAGTAGGCGTTCCAATAATTGGATCACCACCAATACCAATAGCTGTAGATATCCCTAAACCTGCTTTTACCACTTGATCAGCTGCTTCATAAGTTAATGTACCCGATTTAGATACAATACCTATTCTACCTGCTTTAAATACAAAACCCGGCATAATACCAACCTTGGCTTGACCCGGAGTAATAACACCAGGGCAGTTTGGTCCGATTAGTACGCAGTTTTTGCCTTTGATATATTCTTTCACCGGAATCATGTCTTTTACCGGAATACCTTCAGTAATACAAATAATTACTTTAATACCGGCATCGGCTGCTTCCATAATGGCATCAGCTGCAAATGCAGGCGGTACAAAAATAATTGAGGTATTTGCTTGCGCTTGCTCAACAGCATCTTTAACTGTATTAAACACCGGACGGTCTAAATGCGTTTGACCACCTTTACCCGGAGTTACACCACCAACCACGTTGGTTCCGTATTCTATCATTTGTTGTGCGTGGAAGGTTCCTTCGCTTCCGGTAAAACCTTGCACAATAACACGAGAGTTTTTGTCAACTAGTACTGCCATTTCGTTTTTGCTTTGGTTACTATTTTATGTGGCGCAAATATGAGTATTTTTAACCAAAATAACCTATAATTTAAATTATTGATTTTTATTTACTTATTTCTTTTTACAACAAAAAACACCAAATACACCACGCCAATAAACGAAAGCAGCACCAATGTTACCGTTTGCAAGTACCTGGTTTGTAAGGTTGTTTTTTTCGCTTCTTTATTTTCTTTACCTATATTATTGATTAAACGTTCGTTCTCTGTTTTCTCTGCTTCATATTGTTGCTCAATGGTTTCGAGCTTTTGTTGAATTTCTTGATTATACAACGAATCGTTGTAGGCTGCATACAATTTGTAATACTCAAGGGCCTCTTTATAGTTACCCAGTTTATCTTCTATTTTATACAATAAATCAAACGAAATAGGAATTTCAATATAAAAATTTCGGGCTTTTGCCATGGCCACCGATCTAAGAGCATATTGCCTGGCCGCGTAAAACATATCCATATGAAAGTAGGTATTGGCAATGTTGTTACAACTGGTAGTAATTGCTTGTTGATCGCCAATTTGTTCATCAATGCGCAATGATTTTATGTAGTACGATAAGGCCTTTTTGTATTCTTTCTTTTCAAAATAAACCAACCCAATATTGGTAATGGCGGAGGATTGATCTCTTAAATCTCCCAACTTTAAATTAGCCTCATAGGCTTGCTCATAAAAACGTAAGGCCTCATCGGCCAGTCCTTGTAAATGATATACATTACCAATATTACTAAGTGCATCGGCCATATTGTTTTCATCATTTATTGCTTTTAAGGCATGATAGGCTCTTTCATAATACTCTAATGCTCTACTGTAGTTTTTTAGCTCAAGGTTGATAACCCCAATATTATTTAACGTGCGAGCCACACCTTGTTTATCATTAATTTGCTCCGATAAAGCCAATGAACGAATAAAAAACCCAAGCGATCGTGAAAAATTACCCATCATGTAATTTAATCCTCCTAAACTATTGTAGGCTGATGAAATCCCCTTGAGGTTGTTTACTTTTTTATGTTGAATGTAACCCCAAATGTAGCAACCGCGGGCTTCATTGGTATTTCCGGTCATTTTGAAATAATTGCCACGGTTCATATACCCATTACCTGAACCCACTACATAATTAATTTTTTGGGCCAGCCAAATGGCAGAATCAGCGTAGTTTAATGCCCGCTCTAAATTAATGTTTCTGAATTCATAAGAGAGTTGATTATACAAATCTACTTTTACTTCTGCTTTGGCAGTTTTGAGCAGATACTTTAAACTGTCAGCCACCATTCCATCGGAATCGGCTTTTGCCCGATTGAGCAGGAGTAACATGGTTACTGTTACAAATAGTTTAATAGTTAGGCGCATAGTTTTCAAATTGTTTTTCGTAAAGGTTGGCGTAAATGCCTTGAGCCAGCAACAATTCTTTGTGTGTTCCTCGTTCGGCAATTTCGCCTTTTTCCATTACAATAATTTCATCGGCATGTTGTATGGTTGATAAGCGATGAGCGATTACAATGGAGGTACGATTTTGCATCATGGTGGTTATGGCTTGTTGGATTACTTCTTCCGTATCGTGATCAACTGAAGCTGTTGCTTCATCTAAAATGAGTATGGCAGGATTGGTTACCATGGCACGCACAAACGAAATAAGTTGTCGTTGCCCCACAGATAATGAGCTTCCTCTTTCTTGTACTTGCTGATAATATCCGTTAGGTAACTTACTGATAAATGAATCGGCTCCAAGTAACTTGGAAGTTTCAATCACTTGTTGCTCGGTAATATCAGGGTTGAATAATTTAATATTATCCATGATGGTTCCGCTAAATAAAAATACATCTTGCAATACAATAGCAATATTTGAGCGAAGATGCCTGATGTTGATTTCATTTAGTGGAATGTTATCAATCCGAATTGTTCCTTTATTCACTTCATAAAATCGGCCAATTAAGTTAATAATGGATGATTTACCTGCACCCGTAGCACCAACAAGTGCAACCGTTTTACCGGGTGCAATATTGAGGTTTATACCTTTTAACACATATTCATTGCTGTTGTATGCAAACCATACTTCTTCAAATTTTACTTCACCCTTAATCGTACTTAATTCATGCTCACCGGTTGGCTCAATATTTCCTTGGTCATCAATTAATTTAAATATTCTATCAGAGGCTACCATTCCCATTTGCATGGTATTAAATCGATCGGCCATTTGCCTGATAGGACGAAAAAACATGTTGATGTACATAATAAACGAAGTAATGATACCAATGGATGCGTGCTGCTGCAACACCTCACCTGCTCCATACCAAACGATTAGTGCCGTTGAAATAGCTGCAATAATTTCAACCACCGGAAAAAATACAGAGTAATACATTACCGAACGAATATTGGCATCACGATGACGAGCATTAATCGTTTTAAACTTTTCAAACTCTTGTGCTTCACGATTAAATACCTGCACCACTTGCATACCTTGAATATGCTCTTGTACAAATGAGTTTAGTTTGGCCACTTCATTTCTTACTTCCTCAAAACTCATTCGAACTTTTTCTTTAAATATATAACCTGCGTAAAGCAAAAACGGAAGCACCGATAAACTCACCAAAGTAAGTTCCCAGTTGATGCTGAACATGAATAGTAAGATAAATACGATTTGAAGTAAATCACCCGAAATATTAATAAGCCCTTCACTAAATACATCCGCAATGGTTTCAATATCGCTTATGGTTCGAGTAACCAAAGTACCTACGGGAGTTTTATCGTAAAACAACAATCGAAGTCCGGTTAAGTAATCATAAACTTTTACTCGTAAATCTCTAATGATGCTTTGCCCCAACACATTGGTTAATATGGTGCTCCACACTTGCATAATGGTTTGGGTGAGTAACAACACAAATAACACCACACTCATTTGTATCAAACCTTTAGCATCGCCTTTTGCAATGCATTCGTCAATGGTATATTGCACCAGCATGGGCCTTAACGGACCAATAACCGACATAGATACCGTAAGAAAAATAGCGATGTAAACTTTTTGTTTATAAGGCGCAGCTAGAGAAAAAATTCTGTTTAACAGTCGAAAATCGAACCTGGGTTTATTTACTTTATTAGCTTTAAGCTGCTGCATGGAGTCTGCAAATTAATTAATGTAAACCAAAAACATTTACTTTTTAAGATTAGGATATTCAATACGGGTTAAAAACAACCCTTTAGCCGGAACACTTTGACCTGCTTCACATCTGTTTTTGCTCATGAGTATGGCATTCAAATCATCAATGTTTAGCTTGTGTCGGCCAATATCGGTCAAGGTACCCACAATGGCACGTACCATGTTTCTTAAAAAACGATTGGCTGTTATTGTAAATATTAATTTATGGTCTTGATATTCCCACTTTGCAAAAGTAACCTCACACATAAAATTATTCACTTGTGTATGCACCTTGCTAAAACATTCAAAGTCTTTTTTACCAATTAATAATTGGGCGGCTTGATTCATTAGTTCAATATCAAACTTACCATATTGATACCATGCAAACTCGGTAAAAAATGGATCCGGGTTTTGCGTAATGATGTATTCATAAGTTCGATAACTTGCATCAAAGCGCGCGTTAAAATCAGGATGCACTGCTAAAATTTCAAACACCGCAATATCATCCGGCAATACTTGATTGAGCTTAAATACAAGTCGGGCAGTATCAAATGATTTAGCCGTATCAAAATGGGCAACAAAATCTTTGGCATGCACACCAGTATCGGTTCTTCCGCAGCCCAAGGTTTCAACGTTTTCACCCAATAACAAACTTAATTTTTCATCAAGCACTGATTGTACACTATGGGCATTTTGTTGTTTTTGCCAGCCATGATAGTGAGTGCCTTTATAAGCTAGTTTGATGGCGTATCGCATAAATAAAATCAGTACTACAGTTTTTCATACACTACCGCAACACCTTGTCCAACCCCAATACACATGGTAGCAACCCCATATCGCACATTACGTTTATGCATTTCGTGAATAAGCGTGGTTGAAATACGTGCACCGCTGCAACCCAATGGATGCCCTAATGCAATGGCTCCTCCATTTACGTTAACTATGTCAGGATTCACGCCCAAATCGTGCATACACGCCAAACTTTGCGAAGCAAACGCCTCATTTAATTCCATTAAACCGATATCATTAATGGTTAATCCGGCACGTAACAATGCTTTTTGGGTGGCCGGAACCGGACCCACACCCATAATGGCCGGATCAACACCTGCAACACCTCGAGCTACAATACGTGCAATTGGGTTTAATTGGAATTTTTTTACCGCATCTTCGCTAGCCAATAATAAAGCAGAAGCACCATCATTCACTCCACTGGAATTTCCTGCTGTAACGGTTCCGTCTTTTTTAAAAGCCGGTTTTAATTTAGCTAAGTCTTCCAAGGTTGTATTTCTTGGATGTTCATCTTTATCAAAAATAACTGCATCCCCTTTTTTTTGCGGAATACTTACCGGAATAAGCTCTTGAGCAAATTTATTGGCGGCATGTGCTGCTTCATATTTTTGTTGTGATGATAAAGCAAAAGCATCTTGCGCTTCGCGTGATATTTTCCACTGCGCAGCTACATTTTCGGCAGTTTCACCCATGCTGTATGGATGATACATTTCGGCCAAACGTTTATTGGTAAAACGCCAACCAATGGTAGTATCATAAATTTCGGGAGTACGACCAAATGCTTGTTCGGCTTTCGCCATTACAAACGGAGCACGAGTCATACTTTCAACACCACCTGCAATATAAATTTCACCGTCACCCGCCTGAATTGCGCGCGATGCATCAGCAATGGCTTGTAAACCCGATGCACACAAACGATTAACCGTATTACCTCCGATATTTACGGGCAATCCGGCTAACAATAAAGCCATACGTGCCACATTACGATTATCCTCACCGGCTTGGTTTGCTGCACCAAAAATTACATCTTCAATGGCATTTACATCCACTTGTGCATTTCTGGCCATAAGGCCTTTTATTACTGTTGCCGCCAAATCATCAGGACGAATGGTACTTAAAGCACCTGCATATCTGCCAATTGGCGTTCTTACAGCATCAATTACGTAAACAGCTTTTGTCATTTTTACTTTGATTAATCGTATTACTCAGGCCTAAACAAATATGCTATTCAGGCAATATATTAACGGAACAAATCTATCATTTTTTATGAATTGAATTTTTAAAGGTACATTCGCACAAAAGTTTTTTATATGATTCAACGCATCCAAACCCTTTATTTTTTGGCAATCATCGTGTTGGCTGTAGTAACCTGCACCGGAGTTATTATTGATTATCACACCCAAATTAAAACCGTAACAGAGCAAGGATCCGTTACTGATTCAACTGCGGTGGGGGCAAAAGCAGTGGTGTACACCTTAAACGGATTGTATTTTAAAACTTATGAAAATGGAGTTGAAAAAAATAGCGAAATTCAATACGGTTTAATCTTGATTGTATCCATTATAGTTGGGTGGACCTTAAATATTATTATGGGTTATAAAAACCGTAAAAAACAAATGTTGCATACCAAAATAAACTTTGCTTTAATTGGCATGTACTTGTTAGCCGTATTAGGAAAAGCATTTACACAAATACCTGATTTTACTTTTGCAGGTATGACTTTAAAAGCAAGCATAGGTACGGCCTTTATAATTTTTATGTTGTACTTAAATATGCGTGCCTTCCTACTCATACGTAAAGATGAAGAGTTAGTAAAAAGTGCCGACAGATTACGTTAAACTAAAAAAGCATGTTAGAAAATAGTTCGAAAACCGATATTAGCAGTGTGGGTGAGTTTGGGTTGATTGATTTACTTACCTCTCCCATTCAACTTCAACACCCATCAACCCTTAAAGGAGTGGGCGATGATGCTGCCGTATTGCGTTATGAAAACGGCAAAGTAACTTTAGTAAGTACCGACCTTTTGCTGGAAGGTGTGCATTTTGATTTAAGCTACTTTCCGTTAAAGCATTTAGGTTACAAAGCCATTACCGTAAACCTAAGCGATATTTATGCCATGAATGGTACGCCAAAACAAGTTACCGTATCATTAGGTATAAGCAGTAAATTTAGTTTAGAAGCCGTTGAAGAAATTTATGCAGGCATGTTATTGGCTTGCAATAGGTATGAAGTTGATTTAATAGGAGGCGATACCTCATCATCAAAACAAGGATTGGTGATTAGCGTAACTGCTATTGGTGAAGCTGATGAAAATGATGTGGTTTATCGCAACGGTGCTAAAGTAAACGATTTGTTGTGCGTAACCGGTGATTTGGGTGGTGCATATACGGGATTTCAATTGCTTGAAAGAGAAAAACGTGTGTTTTTAGCAAACCCTGAAATTCAACCTGATTTAGAAGGCAAAGATTACATCATTGAACGCCAATTAAAACCCGAAGCCCGAAAAGACATTATACCTATGCTTAAAGGTTTAGGAATTAAACCAACGGCCATGATTGATATTAGTGACGGGTTGGCTTCGGAAATCATACATCTTTGCAGCAAATCGGAGGTGGGAATGAATTTGTATGAAGACAAAATTCCAATTGATCCTCAAACTTATAACGTAGCCAGAGAAATGGATTTAGATCCTACCTTAACGGCATTAAGTGGTGGAGAAGATTATGAATTGTTATTCACCATACCACAAGCTGATTATGAAAAAATACAAAATAACCCTGATATAACTGTGATTGGTTATGTAGCCGATAAATCGGAAGGGATAAACATGATTAGCAAAGGTGGAAACAAACATCCGCTGAAAGCGCAAGGTTGGAAGGCATTTTAATATGGGAAGAATATTAGCCTTTGATTATGGCACCAAACGAATAGGTATTGCAGCAACTGACCCTGCAAAAATCATAGCAAGTGCATTGGACACCATCCATCCCAAAGATATTATTACTTACTTAACCAATTATTTAAATACTGAAGAGGTGGAATGTTTTGTAGTGGGAGAACCCAAGCGATTAGATGGTTCTGACTCACAATCGGCAGTACATGCAGAAAATTTCGTAAATTTGCTGCGCAAACATTTCCCGCAGGTTCCTGTAAAAAGAGTTGATGAACGATTTACATCGAGCATTGCCACCAGAAGCATGTTGGAAATGGGCTTGAAGAAAAAAGACAGGGCCAAAAAAGAAAATGTAGATCAGATTAGTGCTGTGCTTATTCTTCAAACCTATATGCAAATGTTGGGGTAACCCAACAACCAATATTCAAATACATGATTTATCCAATAGTAGCTTACGGAGATCCCGTTTTAAGAAAAAAAGGCGCAACCATAACGCCAGATTTTGAAAGTTTGCAAGAATTGATTGCAAGCATGTATGAAACCATGTATGCCTCGCATGGAGTTGGTTTGGCCGCACCACAGATAGGTAAATCACTAAATATGTTTGTGATTGATGCTGCCAGTTTTGAGGATGAAAAGTACCTGCATTTTAAAAAGGTATTTATTAATGCCGAAATTATAGAAGAAGAAGGTGATAAGTGGGAATTTGAAGAAGGTTGTTTGAGCATTCCGCATATTAGAGAAAATGTGAAACGCCATGAAACTTTACGTATCCGTTACCAGGATGAAAATTTTAATACACACGAAGAATCTTATGACGGTATAGCTGCACGTATTATTCAACATGAATATGATCATGTGCAAGGTGTGTTATTTATTGACCATTTAAGTGAGTTGAAAAAACGTTTGCTTAAAAATAAACTCATCAATATTTCAAAAGGCGGTGTTCGAGTTGATTACAAAATGAGATTTCCTGCCGCCCGTTAGTAATATATTTTACTCATTTACAAAGTTTTATTTACTGCTATTAGCAAAAGTCAACACCCATTAAAATTATACACTTGTGGGTTTTAGGTAATTTTTGCATTTTGCCCGTTTGAGTTCAAAAATAAAATTATCAATGATGCAAACTTTTGATTCATTACATCAATATTTCCGTTACACGGCCAACCATATTAAGGGTATCGACAGTGTTTATTTATTAGAGAAGAAAAATGAAAGCTGGGAAGAAATAACCTACAAAGAAGTACTGAGACAAATTGATGCCACCTCGGCTTATTTGCTAAATAAAGGCATGAACAAACAAGACCGTGTAGCGTTGATTATTGAAAACTGCCCGGAATACATTTGTTTCGATCAAGCTTTGATGCAGCTTGGTTTGGTGAACGTGTCAATATACCCAACCTTATCGGAATCAGAAATTGAATATATCATTAACAATTCAGGTTCGAAAGCCATTTTAGTTGGCACACCCTTTTTGTTAAAAAAGATTAATAAAATAAAGGCGAACTGCCCTACATTAGAGGTTATTATTACTGCATTTGACCAAGACAAAGCAGTTGAAAAACAAATCAGCTATAACCAAATGATTCGTGAAGGAGAAGCTTTGCTTCCATCTTTGCAAGCATCAATTAACGAAAGACTTTCGGGTGTAAAACGTGATGACTTGTCATGCCTGCTTTACACCTCAGGTACAACAGGCAAACCTAAAGGAGCCATGTTAACCCATAACAACTTTATTACGAATGTTGAAATGGCCATCAATTTGATGCCGATTGTAAATAAAGATTACCGTTTTCTTTCATTCTTACCAATGTGCCACGTGTATGAACGCACGGCAACTTATTATTTAAGCACTATTGTTGGCGCAGAAGTTGCATTTGCACAAAGCCTCGAAGCCTTAAGCGGGAACATTATAGAAACCAAACCAACCGCCATATTAACTGTACCACGATTATTAGAAAGAATAGAAGAAAAGGTGCGTAAAAATGTGACACAAAAAGGCGGATTTAGTTTAAAAATATTCAATTGGGCATTTCGTGTAGGCGAAACCAGAAGATTAAACAAAGAAGAAGGCAGAAGTAACTCTCCGCTATTGTTGTTGCAATTGGCCATTGCCGAAAAATTGGTGTTTTCAAAAATAAAAGCGCGTTTAGGCGGTAATATGAAATTGATGATTTCAGGTGGTGGAGCCATGCCGAAACATGTGGGTGAATTTTTTGCCAACATGGGTGTGATGGTGTGTGAAGGATATGGATTAACAGAAACATCGCCATTAGTTACCGTGAACGAATATAAGCGACAAGTATTTGGTTGTGTAGGAAGAATTGGTATAGGTTGTGAGGTGGCTATCCAAAATCCGGATACGAAAGAAATTATTACTATACAAACCAATGCTTCATACAATCCAACTTTTGAAAGTGCGGAAGGTGAAATTTTAGTAAGAGGTCAGAATGTGATGAAAGGCTACTGGGACATGCCTGAAGCAACGGCAGAAGCCATTGATAAAGACGGTTGGTTGCATACAGGTGATGTTGGGAAATTTCACAAAGGTTATTTAAAGATTACTGATCGTATTAAAAACATCATTGTTAATTCATTTGGAAAGAATGTGTATCCAACCCCAATTGAAAATGTGTATTTGAAATCAAGCCGCATAGAGCAAATCTTTTTGATTGGAGATAAAAGAGAATATTTAACCGCCATTATTGTCCCTTCGAAAGAAGAGATGAAGGAAAAATTTGGCTTTAAGGAAGACTATTTTGAAAGGCCGGAAGCTTTTATCACTGATGAAGAAGTAGTGAAGTGGATTGAAGCTGATATGCACGTGTACGAAAAAGATCTGGGTAAATTTGAGCGTGTAAAACATTTTATTGTAAAGCGTAAGCCATTTAGCTTAGAGGAAGGTGAAATGACACCAACTCAAAAAGCAAAACGTAAAGTTATTGAACAAAAATACGAGGCTGAAATTGATGCCATGTATGCACTAATGGTTATTTAACGACTGTTTGTTTGGCAAAATCTAATTAGGAACCCAAAGTTTACTTCACTTATTTACTTATTTTAAGTTGAGTTTTTAAGTTATTGTGCTATAATTTTGTAGTTGTATGACTACAGTGAAAAAAAGCGGACAACGCAAATTGTTCCGAAATAAAGCACTTGAGTTACTTACAAAAACCAACCCTTTTGTGCACGTAATTACTTATGGTGGATGTATTGTGTGCTTCTTAGCCTTAAGTAAAATACCCATTCATCAATATTGGTGGTTATTGTTGGTAGGTGTATTGCTATGGACTTTAACCGAGTATCTGATGCATCGATTCGTATTTCATCTTCCACAAAGTAAATTTCAGTATTTAATCCATGGTGTACACCATGAGTTCCCGAGAGACAAAGAAAGGCTGATGATGCCTCCGGTACCGGGTGTAATTTTCATTACCCTATTTTATGGGTTATTTTTTCTTCCTTTTCAAATACACACGGCAATTATCATGGCCGGATTTTTAATCGGATATCTCGTGTATACCTTTATTCATTATATGATTCATGCGTGGAAACCCATTGCGGGAATAAAATTTTTATGGACACATCATCACAAACATCACAATCCAAAATTAGAACATACCTGCTTTGGAGTATCTACACCCATTTGGGATTATGTATTTGGCACACTGCCAACTTCAAGCATAAATAAAAAATAAATCTATTTAATTAAATCGTTGAGCTTTCTGATTGCCTGATCCATTTTTACAAACGTTTCATCACTGTAGGAAAGAATATCACTAATCTCTCGGTCATTAATATCAACCTCTTTCACTACATCAACTATTGATTTTAATTTGGCAAACTCATGACGAATTTCGTGAGATACCGTATGTGACATTTGACGTAATCTTTCAATTTGTTTGTTCTTTTCTTCTGCAGCTATTTTAAACGAAGTAATATCTCGCAAGGCGTACAAATAACCGAGCAGGGTTTTATTTTCATCGTACACGGCATCAATCCTTTTTTCAAACCACAAAGAATCTTGATTACTTGTGTTGTGTACAATTTCATATTGTATTCTACCCGATTTTTTTAACTCATCCAGTTTATATAGAGACATAATTTTATGCTCATCAGGCACTACATTAATATAGTCAATTCCGGTTTTTAGCGGCCTTTCGAATAAGTCTCTGAATCCGCTTTCAGCTGCAGCATTGTAGGTTACAATTTTAAATTCATGATCCAATAATAAATAAATGGTATTGGTATTATTCAAAATGGCATTAAGATTTGCATCTTTTGCCTTTACCTCTTCAAATAGAATATTACGGTTGAAGGCTGATTGTATCATAATGCCCAACAATCTAATTAGCTCCAGTTCTTCATGCAAAAAAGGCTCAGGTATAAAAGTTCTTGGTGCATGATGTACTGTTACACTAATACGAATATGTTCATTATTAATAAGATTAATGTCCTCGTGTATGGTATTTGGATTTGAACGGTATTTATGTGTTTCAAAGCGCTGTTCCTTATAATCAATAGAGGCTTGAGTAAATTCAGGAAACTGAAATGCTGCGGGGATCCATTGCACAACTTGTTTAAGATACTCGGTAAGCGTTAGATCTTTGGTGTGAAGGAGATTACCCACCTTTTGAAGAAGGACATTTTCTTTTAAGCGTTCCTTTAGCTGATCTTGTAATTCTTGTCGAGCCCTTTCCGCATTTTTCACCTGCGTGATGTCGCGCAATATTTTTGAAATACCTACTATTTTACCCTGATCGTTTAAGATGGTTGACATAGCCACAGAAACATCAATTGGAACGCCTTCTCTGTTGATACGGGTTGATTCGTAAATTTCAAGTTGCTCTCCGGCAAGTAACCTGTCAATCATTTTATCATCATCATCTCGCAACCACTCCGGTATCAATTTATTTTTATTGATACCTATAATTTCATCAGCCGACCAACCGAACATTTGTATTGCACCGTTATTCCAAGTTAAAACGTTTCCTCTCAAATCATGCGTAATGATGGCATCAACCGATGAGTTAACCATAGCGGTAAATAATTTATCTTTACCTTCAAGTAATTTACGTGAGGTGATATCTTCACGTATGGCTAAATATTCTTTTATGTTATGGAACTCATCAAACACCGGAATGATTACTGTATTTAACCAAAATTCATTCCCATACTTATCTTTATTTTTAATTTCTCCTCGCCAAATTTCCCCTGACTTAACTGTGGTCCATAACTCTTTTATAAACTCTTTACTGTGGTACCCTGAGCTCACCAAACGATGTGTTTTGCCCACTATTTCATCAGAATTATAACCCGATAATTCACAAAAACTTTTGCTGACATGGGTAATGATTCCGTTTGCATCGGTGGTTGAAACAATGGTTGCTTCATCAATAGCATTTTTATATTCCTTGAGTTCATGGTATTTCTTCTCAATTTCATGCTCATGCATTACTTTGAGTTGTTGAATACGTAAATAATAAACACCCAAAGAAAGATTATTGGCAATACGTTCCATTGAACGTCTTTCATCACTATCAAAAGCATTTGGTTTATTAGAAAACACACACAACATCCCCTCCGATCCATCTCGGAAATTCAAAGGCAACACAATTGCAGATGCTAGATTATATATGTGTGCCTTGGTTTGCCAAAGCAGACAATTCGGATCTTGTCGAATAGAATTTACCCATTGCAATTCTTTTGTTTCCCAAGCTCGGCCTGTAGGAACCATTAACACATTGGGATTGGAAAGATCATACACTAAGCCCTCTAAATAATCTATTTCTCCAAAGGCAAAATCCGGTTTTAATATCGGGCTGCCCTCATTGGTATTATTAACATAGCCAACCCAAGCTAACTTATACCTGCCTTGTTCCACCAATACTTTGCACACCTCTTCCAATAACTTCTTTTCTTCCTTAATGTAAAGAATGGAGTCGTTAATTTTACTTAACAATTCTAACTCATGCCGTGCTTTTTCAAGTTTATAGGTTCTATCATCAACATCCTCAAACAATACATGCATTACATGAGTTTGTTGATCCCAGCAAAAAGTTGATTTGAGGTATTTTGTTTCACCTGACTTTGTAATATATCCGGCACGATAATTAACCGGTGAACGTAGCGAGTCTAACTCGCCTGAAAGTAATTTCCCCTTCCAATCCGGATGGATGAAACCATCAAAAACCGCACCTATGAGTTCTTCTTCACTGTAATCTGTCATGAACAAAAAGGCTTGATTCACCTTTGTGATAAATCCTTCACGACTAATCGTAATTGCCCCTATATGGGCAGAATTGAGAATATCGTGAAAAACAGAATTCATTTTCAGAGATTGAAGTGGAAGTTAAGGCATTTAAAATTACCTAACACAATCAAAGATTATGAATTTGACAAATACCAATTAATTTGCTAAATATCAAACTATTTACCTGTACCCTCTTCGCTTATCAACCACATTAAACTGGCAATGGCAGCGGCACCAAGTTCAAGCTCACGCTTGTTTACCTTGTCAAAAGTATCAATTGAGGTGTGGTGATAATCAAAGTAACGTTGTGAATCAGGAATGTAACCGATTAAAACTGTACCTTGTTTTTTTAATGGCCCAATATCCGCTCCGCCTCCACCTTTTCTGATTTGTTCAATGCCATACGGCTTAAAAATATTTTCCCATTGGGCAATAAATGTTGCAGTTGTACTGTCATCAATACCAAATGCTCGTGGCGTAAAACCGCCTGCATCGCTTTCTATGGCAGCAATATGTTTGAATCCTTTTTCCGATGCAGCAACTTCTGCATATTTCAATCCTCCACGCAGGCCATTTTCTTCATTCATAAAAAGAACTGTGCGTAAAGTGCGCGTAGGCCTTAAACCGGTAGCTTTAATCAAACGTACAGCTTCAATACTTTGCACACAGCCGGCACCATCATCATGCGCTCCATCACCATTATCCCAACTATCTAAATGCCCTCCCGCAATTATTACTTCATGCGGAAATTTATTTCCGCGTAATTCACCAATTACGTTGTACGAAAGCACATCGGGATGTGTGATGCAATTCATTTTAAACGTAAATAACAACATGGGCAATTGTTTTAACGACTTGCTTAATCTATCGGCATGTTTGGTGCTAATGGCACAAGCCGGAATTTTAATAACGGAGTCAATGTATCTTGTCATTCCCGTATGCGGATGCTCATCATTGGCTAAAGTTAAAGAACGAACAATAACCCCAACTGCACCATATTTAGCTGCTTCGGCAGGGCCATTCACGCGTTGATCGCCTGCACCTCCGTATGCTGCACCCGTGTGTATGTGCGTAGGATCCATTGGACGATTAAAAAATACAATTTTGCCGTTTATTTTTTCTTTACCCAACTCCTTTAACTCGGTAATACTTTTTACCTCAATTACCATTGCTGTTAAACCTTCTTTGGGAGTTGCAACACTCCCACCAAGTGCACAAACATTTACTGCTACTTTCGTTTTCCCTTCAACGTAATAAGCTTGTTCTTGTTCACCTCTTTCCCATTTAGGCACCATTACCGGCTGCAAATACACGGTATCATACCCTACTTTTTTCATCACCTCAAACATATGTTGTACTGCTTGCTCAGCCTGAGGCGAACCACTTAATCGGCCTCCAATTTTATTACATAAATAGTCCAGGTTTTGATAACACTCACCACGTAATAAAACTTCATCATAAATTTTTCTGAAGGTGTTTGCATACTGATTTTGTTGCGCATCTACGCTTGAGCATACACAAAGCGTTACAAGAAATACAATTGTTTTTTTGAACATACGTATCAATAGTTGGAAACTAATTTTGTAGGTGAATTAATTTACGAACAACACTTGTTTGATCGTTAGAAATACGAAGAAAATAAATTCCGGGTTGTTCCAAATTGATTTGGGTAAGTTGTTGATGATTCACTTCATCTTGCATCATTAACTTACCATTTATATCAAACAACTCCAATGTTAACTTTTGCGATTGAGGTAACTGAATATTTACTGTATGATAAAAAGGATTGGGATAAACCTGCACCAACTGATCTAATGTAAGCAACTCTTTTAATGCTGTAAAATTCGGATCCTTAGCCGAGTTTCCGCCATTAATTAACCAATTATTCGGATCAATGGTTACTCCATTTACTGTTTTAGAAGGTCGGTAAAAAATAGCCTGAGCTTTATTGCTTGTGTGCTGTAAAGTAATTAAGGTATCACCACCACCTGCATAAGCCAAGCGTAATTGAAGCGGATCGGTAAATAAGTTAGCATTATTTAAACTGTTGGTTTGAGTTGATTGTACATAAACCGTATCATTTAGCTGATTCCATCGGATGGTGTAAATCGGATAACCCTCACCATAATACCATTGATTAAAAACAGCAGTAAAATCTTTTGAAGTAAATAATTCAAGTGCGTTTTTAAATTCATCAACAGAGGCATTTCCAAAAGCATGTGTTTGTAAAAAATCACGTAAAAATGCAAAAAATAAACTATCGTTATTTACGTGATATCTTAAAATATGGATGAATGCACCGCCTTTATCATAAGTAAGTCGGCCACTAAACATTCTCGCTACATCACTTGTGTCTTCAAAGGCAATACTTCCACCGGCATTACGCATAATGGAGCTGTGCACATCAGCCATGTGCAACACGGTTTCATTCGGACGTAACCACTCTTTAGCCAAGTATTCGCAGTAAGAAGCAAATCCCTCATTAAACCAAATATCTTTCCAAGTTCTGCAGGTCACATAATCACCAAACCATTGATGCGCTACCTCATGTGCAACAATATCAAAATTAACAACACCAATGCTTGTCATTGTTTGATGTTCCATACCTCCACTAAACGGAGCCATGGCATGTCCGTACTTTTCTTGATGAAAAGGATACAAGCCAAAATGCTCACTAAACGCTTCTAACATATCAGCTGTTTCATCAAACAAAGATTTAAAAGTGATTAGTGTTTGTGGATTATCATACACGTAATGTTGAATCAGCATAGAGTCGTTACCAAAGTGGGCATAATTTTTATACTCTACATATTTAGCCACTGCAACCGAAACCAAGTAATAATCAACCGGGTAAAATGATTTCCATTCATACCTTACTTTTCCGTTATCAACCGATACAACCGCTTGAAGTAAACCTTGAGATCCTGCTTTGTTTTCGGCAGAAGTGGTAATAAAAGTAAACAGTGAATCAATTTTATCTTGCAAAGATTGTTTGCATGGCCACCATTCGTATGCCGAGTATGGTTGACTTAAACTCCAAGTAGCTTGGTTGCCCCAGGTGCGAGAACGACCGGTAGAAAAACCTGCACCAATTGCTGCTCCTGCAGTTACTGATGCATTTCCTTTGTAATAAATGGTAACATCAACCAAATTGTTTTTGGTAATTGGATTTGGCAAAACAACATACGCAAAATGTTGGTTGCGTACAACCGTTAACTTGTTGCCATTTTTATCCAATACCGAATCTACAGCATGTTGTTGGTGTAACTCAAAGCCAAATGTATCCAACTTATTCGCTACAACTTGTGCTACGGTTCTAACATTACCTGAAACATAGGTGGTATCTCGCTCAATGTTCAAATTGATATGATGAAATTTTACATCATATTGTTCCATCAATTCGGTTTGAGACATGGAAGCCATTTTATTTTTTTGCTGCTGTAAGGTATTTATTTTTCCTGCTGAGCACAAGTGAGCTGCTTTTTGAGCTTGGGCATAAAATGCAAAAAGGCTCAAAGCAATGAATAAGCGTGATTTCATCAATAATTATTTAGTAGAAAGTACCTCTTTTTAAATAAAGAGATTTAAGTAAAGGACAGATTTTATAACGTTCGGCTTTAGTATCCTCATAAACAGCCATTAAAGTTTCATAAACTTCTTCAATTCCTATTAAATCTGCCCATTCAAACGGACCAAAAGGGTAATTTGTACCTAATTTCATGCTGGTATCAATATCCTTTAAACCGGCAGTTCCTTCTTGTAAGGTATAACACGCTTCGTTTATAATCATAAACAACACACGAGGAGTAACCATACCTACACGATCTTCCACCAGTTTATAATTCCATTGCAATTTTTGCATGATGTTGATTAATGCAGGCTCATCCGTTTTTTGAAACAAAGAAACCTCGGCCAAATTTCTGTTGATAAATCCGGGTAAGGCATTAAATCCGATTAAGGTGCAGGCTATACTGC